>RXJC01000684.1:0-10456 GCA_003963435.1 Bradyrhizobiaceae bacterium
CTGCCGGCACAGGAAGGCCGGGATCTGCAGGACGTCCACGGCTTGCGCCACCTCGGCGCATTGCGCGGCCTCGTGCACGTCGGTCAGAACAGGCAGGCCGAGCGAGGCGCGGATTTCGGCGAAGATCGGCAGCGACTGCGCAAGGCCCAGGCCGCGCTGCGCCGACGCGCTGGTGCGGTTGGCCTTGTCGAAGGAGGTCTTGTAGACGAGACCGATGTTCAGCCGCGCAGCGATCTCCTTCAGCGCGGAAGCCACCTCCAGCGCATGCTGGCGGCTTTCGAGCTGGCAGGGTCCGGCAATGATCGAAATCGGCAGGTCGTTGCCGAACTTGACCTTGCCGATGGTGACGACCGGCGCCGCGGAATGCGAAGAGCTCAAGGCAAATCCCTCGTTTCGGCGCGACCATAGCCGCCATGAGGGTCGGATCAACCCTATTCGGCCTGGGCCAGCCGAATAACAGGGTTGCGCCGGGCCTGCCGGCGCCGCCCTTGCCGCGGCAGGTCCCTACTTCACTTCACCGCCGAGAACGCGGTCGGCGTCAGGATCTGGCTGACGATGTTGCCGACGATCTGGCCATCGGCTTCGCTCTCGGCGCGGGCTTTCATCCAATCCGGATCGGTCATGAACGCGCCCCACTTCTTCTCGCGCTCGGCAAGCGAATCCCAGGCCAGGAAATAGGTCAGCTCCTGGTTGGATTCACCGATCATCGTCGTGAAGAAGCCAGCCTGCTTGATGCCGTGCTTCTCCCAGATCTTCAGCGTGGCGGTCTCGAACCGTTTCAAGAGCGCCGGCAGCCGGCCGGGCACGCAGCGGTAGACGCGCATTTCGTAGATCATTCATGTTCCTCCCTGAACAGGCGTGGCGGTTATAGCGGCTGGCCCTGACGCTGTCTTGAGCGCTACCAGATCGGCCCAGCGGCGTTTCGCGCATGGCTAGGCAGCCTAAACGCGCCTCGTCCAATTCCCGCAATGCTTCCGCAATGATCGTGCCGCTAGCTAGAATGACTCAGTTGTGGTTGAGGTACCGGATCATGCGGATTTTGCTCGTCGAGGATGAGGCGGAGATGGCGCGTCCGTCGGCACGGTCAGGAGCAGCTTGCCGCTGCTCGACATGTCGACGCGCAAGGTCGTCTCTATCATTGGCGGCGCGTTCGGCTTCATCCGTCCCGGTGGCGCGCCTTCTATCAGTCCACCTACGGCGTGAGCTGCCCGATCCCGCGACCCGCGCTCGACCGGTCTGGCCTGCGCGCAACGCTCGTCGATCGCGCCTTTCTGAACATGCCGTCGGCCGCCGTTCGCAAGCTGACACGGCGACCGCCGATGAAGGTCATCGCGGGATCGCTTGCACGGGACCCAAGGCGTTCAAAGCCCGGCATAGTTTGACAAGATACCCGCTGTTGAAGTAATATTTTAAGATTGAAGCGAATCGCTGCGATCCCCCGTTCGTGCGCCGAGCACGGCAGATGGAGGGGATCATGGATATAGCGGTCTGGGCCTTCGCTGGAGCGTTTACGTTGGCTGCGCTGGCGTTGCTCGTGAAACGCAAAATCAAGATTTCGCTGAATTGGAAAGGTCTAGTGATTGAGATCGGCGGGCCCTCCAAGGTCTAGTCTCAATTGCCGCGAACCTCCACTCGGGCCACCCGCTCCCGAAAAATCGATTGCGCTGGATCGAGATCGCAGATCTTCGATTCGATCACCAAGCTTCTTGCCAAGAAGTTCGTATGAGTTGAATTTGGCGGGATCACACTCGTACGACTTCACTTTGCCTAGGAGCGAGCACACCCAATCCGCCGCCTGTATTCCTAGTGACCAATGACTCTGGACGTGAAACATTGGCTCCTTGAGGTAGTCGAAGTATCTCTCCCTGACGATTATTTCCTGCGAGTATTCTTGCCGTGTCTGTAACTCTGCTATCGCATGAACCGGCTGTTTATTCTGTTTTGCGCGAATTCGCGCAATCGTTTCGTCATCCTCTGGATGATGATCAAAAATCATCTTGATCTGAGACTTCCGCGCCGCCGCTTCGCTATGCGCCACACGCAGCACCCGCGGGATGAGATTGACATGAAGCGTACGAGGACGCCCCCTATTCCGTGAACGCGCGAAATATCCCTCCTTCTCAATGCCTGAGAAGAATACCTCACCGTTGAATTGCTCGATCAATGAGAGGAATTTCTTTGCTCGCCTAATTACCTCTCGCTTTCTTGATCCCGCGTGGTTGCTGGAATTGAGATAGGAGCCTGAGAAAAATTCAGTCCCCCCGACTTCCTCGGACTTTGAATAAAGCCGATGACGCTGCTGCGCGAACAACAGGGCAAACTCCTCGAACGAAACGCGCTTGTCCGGATTGAGCACAGCATTGTGTTTGGCGAATGCTATATTTCTAGTGCCGATCATCCGAAGGCGGGTGAAGTGATCGCAGAATTCCTTGTAGTAGCCCGCGGGAATTAGGAAACCACCATAGCCACAGATCGGCCGCCAGCTGCCGTAATTCTCAACCGCCCCGCCGCTTGAATCGAATTTGGCAGAAAAGTCGCCAAACTCATCGACAAAACAAAGCCACATCCGATGATCGCAATTCAAAAAATACAAAGCCCGCGCAGAGCGCGGGCTTTGAATTGAATGCAGAGCCAAGGGCCTGCAATCCTATCGGGCGAAAACGCTCAATGACGCAACCCTACGTGGCCGAACCAGGAAGTCAAGAACTATGTCGATATTGTGAACAAGTAGAAGTTAGGGGCATCTTCACATCACTTAGCGCGACGTTTAAATTAAGCCCCAGAAAAATACAAAGCCCGCACAGGGCGGGCTTTGAATTAGCTGCAGCGCCTCAAGGGCCTGCCAACCGCATCGAGCGATCACGCTCAACCCTCAAATATTAGCGATTCTTTCTTAAGAGTCAAGGCTAGATGCCGGTAAATTAATACCTAAATGACTCTCTTTTTTTGTCGCGATTACACCAGCCGGCTCTGCTTCGCCGCCGCCGCGATGAACGAGGCGAACAGCGGATGCGGCTCGAACGGCCGCGACTTCAGCTCGGGGTGGAACTGGACGCCGATGAACCAGGGATGATCCTCGTACTCGACGATCTCAGGCAGCACGCCATCGGGCGACAGGCCCGAGAATTTCAGGCCGTGCTGCTCGAGGCGGTCCTTGTAGGCGGTGTTGACCTCGTAGCGATGGCGGTGACGCTCGGAGATCTCGGTGGCGCCGCCATAGACCTGCGAGACGCGGCTGCCGCGATTGAGCGCGGCGGGATAGGCGCCGAGCCGCATCGTGCCGCCGAGATCGCCGGCCTGCGAGCGCTTCTCGAGCTCGTTGCCGCGCAGCCACTCCGTCATCAAGCCGACGAGCGGCTCCTTGGTCGGGCCGAACTCGGTGGAATTGGCGTCCTCGATGCCGACGAGGTTTCGCGCGGCCTCGATCACCGCCATCTGCATGCCGAAGCAGATGCCGAAATACGGCACGTCGCGCTCGCGCGCGAACTGCGCCGCCTTGATCTTGCCCTCCGCGCCGCGCTGGCCGAATCCGCCCGGCACCAGGATGCCGTTGACGTGCTCAAGGAACGGCGCCGGATCTTCCTTCTCGAAGATCTCGCTCTCGATCCAGTCGAGATTGACCTTCACCTTGTTGGCGATGCCGCCATGCGAGAGCGCCTCGATCAGCGACTTATACGCATCCTTCATGCCGGTGTATTTGCCGACGATGGCGATGGTGACGTTGCCCTCGGGGTTGCGCACGCGCTCGTTGATCTCTTGCCAGCTGCGCAGCTCCGGCGGAATCCGCGAGGCGATGCCGAAGGCTGCGAGCACTTCGTCGTCGAGGCCGGCATTGTGATAGGCCTCGGGCACCGCGTAGATGTTGTCGACGTCGCGCGCCTCGATCACGGCGCTTTCGCGCACGTTGCAGAACAGACCGAGCTTGCGCCGCTCCTCCTTCGGGATCTCGCGATCGGTGCGGCACAGCAGGATGTCCGGCTGGATGCCGATCGAGCGCAGCTCCTTCACCGAGTGCTGCGTCGGCTTGGTCTTCAATTCGCCGGCGCTCGGAATGTAGGGCAGCAGCGTCAGATGGATGTAGACGGCGTGATCGCGCGGCAGCTCGTTCTTGAGCTGGCGGATCGCCTCGAAGAACGGCAGGCCCTCGATGTCGCCGACGGTGCCGCCGATCTCGACCAGCACGAAATCGTAGTCGTCATTGCCGTCGAGGACGAATTCCTTGATGGCGTTGGTGACGTGCGGAACCACCTGGATGGTCGCGCCGAGATAATCGCCGCGGCGCTCCTTGGTGATGATGTCCTGGTAGATGCGCCCGGTCGTGATGTTGTCGGCCTTGGTCGCCGGCCGGCCGGTGAAGCGCTCGTAGTGACCGAGATCGAGGTCGGTCTCCGCGCCGTCATCGGTCACGAACACTTCGCCGTGCTGATACGGCGACATCGTTCCGGGATCGAGATTGAGATAGGGGTCGAGCTTGCGGAGGCGGACCTTGTAGCCCCGGGCCTGCAGCAGCGCACCGAGTGCCGCTGAAGCCAGACCCTTGCCGAGCGAAGAAACCACGCCGCCGGTGATGAATATGTACCGCGCCATGGGACTTAACCTCTAATCCCTCGAATTCGATTCGCCAAAGCGATTCGTATTCCGCCCCAAAGATTTTGCGGGCCTGTGGGTGAGCCAAAATGAAGAGTGGTGACAGTGCCTTGATGGGGATTGTTGACGCAGGGCGGTAGCAGCCGCCCTGCATGGCCCCCCTGCTTTATTGCGAGCGTGGCACCTGCGGCCCGGTCGGAGCCGGCGCCTGCTGCTGCTCGTCGGCCTTCTTCAGCGAATCCAGGATGCCGCCCGAGGTCGGCGGCGCGACCGGCGAGCCGCCGGCCGGCTGGCCCTGCGAGGCCGGTGTGCCGATGATCGACGACGGCGCGCGGCTGTAGCCCGCGTGCCAGGACAGGAACAGGCTGGTGAGGAAGAACCCCGCAGCCAGAATCGCCGTGGTTCGCGTCAAAAGGTTCGCGGTGCCGCGGCTCGACATGAAGCCCGCGCCGCCGCCCATGCCAAGGCCGCCGCCTTCCGACTTCTGCAGCAGGACGGCGCCGATCATGACGGCGACGATCATGAGGTGGATGACGATGACAACGGTCTGCATAGTGCCCTTCCGTCACAAGCGGGCGGCGCCTGGCGGCGGCCGATCGCGCTTCGCGGGTTTCCTGAAGTTGCGCGGTGTTACACGATCGGAGGGGGTATGGCCACCCCCGATCGGCTCCGAACCAACGGTTTGAATGAGTTAGGGGCAGCCCTTGGCAATCGCAAGGAAATCGGTCGCCTTCAGGCTGGCGCCGCCGACCAGCGCGCCGTTGACGTTCTTGACCGCCATCAGCTCAGCCGCGTTCGAGGGCTTGACCGAGCCGCCGTAGAGGATGCGCATCCGGGCGCCTTCGGCCATGAACCGGGAGGTCAGGAGCTCCCGGATAAACCCATGAATTTGCTCAACATCTTTTGCGGTCGGGGTCAGACCGGTGCCGATCGCCCAGACCGGCTCATAGGCCACGATCAGCTTGGCGGCGGTGGAACCGTCAGGCAGCGAGCCGCCGAGCTGGCCGCGCAGAATGTCCAGGGTCTGGCCGGCGTCACGCTGGGCCTGCGTTTCGCCGATACAGACGATCGCCGTCGCGCCGGCGCGCCAGGCAGCTTCCGCCTTCTGGCGGATCAGGGCATCCCCCTCGCCGTGATCGGCGCGGCGCTCGGAATGGCCGACGATGACAGCGCTCGCCCCCGCGTCCACCAGCATTTCGGCGGCGATATCGCCGGTATGGGCGCCGGAGGCCTTGGGATGGCAATCCTGGGCCCCCACCGCGACCTTCTTGCCGCGGGCCTTCTCGGCGAAGGCGGCAATCAGGGTCGCGGGCGGGCAGACCAGCAAATCGGCCTTGGCGGCCACATCTGCAGCGCCGCTGAGCATGGCGTCGAACTCGGCAGATTGGGCCTTCAGGCCGTTCATTTTCCAATTCCCGGCGATCAGGGGGCGGATGGCGTCGGTCATGTCAATGTCCAGCAAAATGAGGTTTGTGCATGCGCTAGCAGAGCTGCCGCGGGAGTTCCAGAGACCAGAGGCCTTTAACCGCAGCTCCAAGCGGCCGACGGACCTGAGGTTGCGGGGGGAAAGCCGCCACTTTATGATGATCTTTCAATTTGGTGACGCGCTTCTGCGGAATCTGCATTAAGACGCGCTCCCGTTCCCCTCCTGCTCAAACAAGTTGGACCAAATGCTTCGAGGAATGCGCAAGGCCTCATCAAACTGGGTCGGCAAGACCATTATGGCCATCGTAATGGGCGTGTTGATCATCAGCTTCGGCATTTGGGGCATCGCCGACATCTTCCGCGGCTTCGGGCAGTCCACGGTGGCCAAGATCGGTAGCACCGAGATTTCGCTGAACGAGTTCCGCCAGATCTACACCGACCGCCTGCAACAGATCAGCCGCCAGTTCGGCCGTCCGCTGACGCCCGACCAGGCGCGCGCCTTCGGCCTCGATCGCCAGGTGCTGCAGCAGACGATCGCGGAAGCCGCCCTCGACGAGGAGGCGCGCCGGCTTGGGCTCGGCCAGTCCGACGACCAGATCCGCCAAGTCATCATGAACGACCCCAACTTCAAGGGCGTCGGCGGCAATTTCGATGCGAGCCGCTTCCAGGCCATGATCCGCAATTTCGGCTATACCGAGCAGCGCTACGTCGCCGAGCAGCGCAAGGTGTCGCTGCGCCGGCAGATCACCGGCACGATCGGGGCCGGGCTCGAGCCGCCGAAGACCATGATCGATGCGCTGACGCGCTACCAGAACGAACAGCGCAGCATTGAGTTTGTCAGGCTCGATGCCGCCCAGGCAGGCCAGATCGACGCCCCCTCGCCCGAGGCGCTCGCGGCCTATTTCGAGGATCACAAGGTCCAGTTCCGCGCCCCCGAATATCGCAAGATCGCGTTTGTGGTGGTCTCGCCGGAAGAGATCGGCAAGTGGAGCGAAGTCTCGGACGAGGACGCCAAGAAGGTGTTCGAGCAGCGCAAGGACCGGCTCGGCACGCCGGAGAAGCGCCAGATCCAGCAGATCGTGTTCCCCAACGCCGCTGAAGCGCAGGCCGCCCGGGAGCGTCTCGTCGGCGGCATGTCGTTCGAGGACCTCGGCAAGGAACGCGGGCTGAGCGCCTCCGATGTCGATCTCGGTCTCGTCACCAAATCGTCGCTGGATGCTGCGGTCGGAGAAGCCGCCTTCGCGCTTCCCGCCGGCGAGATCAGCCAGCCGATCCAGGGCGCGCTCGGCGTGTCCATCGTCAAGGTCGACAAGATCGAGCCGGGCAAGGAGGCGGACTACGCCAGCGCCGCCACCGACATCAAGCGCGAGATCGCGACCGAGCGCGCGCGCGTCAAGGTCAACGATCTCCGCGACAAGATGGAAGACGAGCGCGGCGGCGGTGCCAGCGTGATCGACGCGGCGCAGAAGCTCGGCCTCACCGCCGTGACCATCGACGCCGTCGACCGCTCCGGTCGCGCGCCGAACGGCCAGCCGGTCGCCAACATCCCGCAGGGCCTCGACGTGGTGTCGCAGGCCTTCAACACCGATGTCGGCGTCGACAACGATACGATCTCGTTCAAGGGCGGCTATGTCTGGTACGACGTGCTCGCCATCACGCCCTCGCGCGACCGCAATCTCGACGAGGTCCGAGATCAGGTCGAGGCGCGCTGGCGCCAGGACCAGATCGCGGCCAAGCTCAAGGCCAAGGCGACCGAGATGGTGCAGAAGCTCGAAGCAGGCGGCAAGCTCGCCGATGAAGCCTCCGCCATCGGCGCCAAGGTCGAGACCGCGACCGGCTTCAAGCGCGACGACACGCCCGCCAGCGTGCCCGCCGCGGTCGTGGCCGCCGCGTTCCGCGCCGCCAAGGACGGCGTCGGACAGACGCCGGTGACCGGCGGCACCGAGGCCATCGTCTTCCGCGTCACCGACATCGTCGATCCCGCGCTCGATGCCGCCTCCGACGCGGTCAAGAAGCTGAAGGAGAGCCTAGACCGCGCTCAGACCGAGGAGCAGGTCGCCTCCTACGTCAACAAGCTTGAAACCGACATCGGGACCACCATTAATCAGGCCGCCTTCGCGCAGGTGACCGGCGCGAACCAGTGAGTTGAAAGCACGCGATGGACGACCTGAAATCGATCATTGGAAAAGTGGCGACCGGCGCCAGCCTGTCGCGTGATGAAGCCGCTGCCGCCTTCGACGCCATGATGAGCGGCGAGGCCACGCCCTCGCAGATGGGCGGCCTGTTGATGGCGCTCAGGGTGCGCGGCGAAACAGTGGACGAGATCACCGGCGCAGTTGCGGCGATGCGCTCCAAGATGCTCACGGTCGATGCGCCGACTGACGCCGTCGACATCGTCGGCACTGGCGGCGACGGCTCCGGCTCGGTCAACGTCTCGACCTGCGCCTCCTTCATCGTCTCGGGCGCCGGCGTGCCGGTGGCCAAGCACGGCAACCGCGCCCTGTCCTCGCGCTCGGGCGCCGCCGACGTGCTGGCTTCGCTCGGCGTGAAGATCGACCTCAGGCCGGACCAGGTCGGGCGCTGCGTGCGCGAATGCGGCATCGGCTTCATGTTCGCCCCCGCCCACCATCCCGCCATGAAGAACGTCGGCCCGACCCGGGTCGAGCTTGCGACGCGCACGATCTTCAACCTGCTCGGTCCCCTGTCCAACCCGGCCGGCGTGAAGCGGCAGATGGTCGGCGTCTTCTCCCGGCAATGGGTGCAGCCGCTGGCGCAGGTGCTGAAGAATCTCGGCTCCGAATCCGCCTGGGTGGTGCACGGCTCCGACGGTCTCGACGAGATCACCCTCACCGGCCCGACCTTCGTCTCCGCGCTCCACAATGGCGAGATCCGGAATTTCGAGGTGACGCCAGAGGAGGCCGGCCTGTCGCGCTGCGAGGCCGGCGCGCTCAAGGGCGGTGATGCCGACGCCAATGCGATCGCGCTGCAAAGCGTGCTGGACGGCAAGCCAAGCGCCTACCGCGACGTCGCGCTGATGAACGCTGCCGCAGCGCTGGTCGTGGCCGGACGCGCCAAGGACCTCAAGGAGGGCGTTGCGATCGGCACCAGGTCGATCGACAGCGGCGCGGCCAACGCGAAGCTGAAGCATCTGATCGCGGTCTCGAACGGCTGAGCCTGACATGTCGGACATCCTGACCAAGATCGAAGCCTACAAGCGCGACGAGATCGCTGCCGCCAAGCGCGCGCAGCCGCTGTCGGTGGTCGAGGCCAAGGCCAAGGCGCAACCTGCCCCGCGCGGCTTCGTGCGCGCGATCAAGGCCAAGCACGCCAGCGGCGACTACGCGCTGATCGCGGAGGTGAAGAAAGCCTCGCCGTCGAAAGGCCTGATCCGCGCCGATTTCGACCCGCCGCTTCTCGCCAAGGCCTATGAGGCCGGCGGCGCGGCCTGCCTCTCGGTGCTGACGGACACGCCCTCGTTCCAGGGCCATCTCGACTTCATGGTGGCGGCACGTGCGGCGACCTCGCTGCCGGTGCTGCGCAAGGATTTCATGTTCGACACCTACCAGGTGGCGGAAGCGCGCGCGCATGGCGCCGATTGCATCCTGATCATCATGGCGGCGCTCGACGATGCCACCGCGAAGGACCTCGAGGACGCCGCGATCGCCTACGGCATGGACGTGCTGATCGAGATCCACGACCGCGCCGAGCTCGACCGCGCGCTCAAGCTCCGTTCGCCGATGATCGGCGTCAACAACCGCAATCTGCGCACGTTCGAGACCACGCTCGCCACCAGCGAGGCCCTGGCGCCCCTGATTCCGCGGGAACGGCTGATGGTCGGCGAGAGCGGCATCTTCACGCCCGCCGATCTCGCCCGGCTGGAGCGCGTCGGCGTGTCGACCTTCCTGGTCGGCGAAAGCCTGATGCGGCAGGCCGACGTCACCGCGGCGACCCGCACGCTGCTCGCGCGCGAGACGGCGCCACGCGCGACGGGCACGCGCTGACATGGCGCGCAAGCCCGCGAAGGCCAAACCGGTCAAGGCCGGCCCCGCCCTCACCCATATCGGCGCCTCCGGCGAGGCGCGGATGGTGGACGTCTCGGACAAGCCGGCCACCGAGCGACTCGCGGTCGCGGAAGGCCGCGTCGTCATGACCAAAACGACGCTCGATCTGATCGTGTCCGGCAACGCCAAGAAGGGTGACGTGCTCGGCACCGCCCGCATCGCCGGCATCATGGCCGCCAAACGCACCTCGGAGCTGATCCCGCTCTGCCATCCGCTCGCGCTGTCGAAGGTGACGCTCGACATCGAGCCCGACGCGAAGCTGCCGGGCTGCCTCGTTCGCGCCAGCGTGAAGGTGACGGGACCGACCGGCGTCGAGATGGAGGCCCTCACCGCCGTGTCGGTCGCCTGCCTCACCATCTACGACATGATCAAGGCGGTCGAGC
>RXJC01000684.1:10506-10771 GCA_003963435.1 Bradyrhizobiaceae bacterium
TCGAGCGCGGGGTGCGTATCGAGGGCATCCATCTGGTCGAGAAGCTCGGCGGCAAGTCCGGCCATTACCGCGCCTGAAGCGCGCTCTTTTAAGCGACCCGCTTCCAGCGTCGCGCACGTCGATCGCTTTTGCACGCGACCATTCATGTTTCGTTAACCGCGCTTCCTAACTTCGCCTCCACATCGTGCCCGTAAACCAACGGGTGTCCCCAGGGTCAAGAATTGATCCTGACGTGTGCACGGCAATGATCCAGCATGAAAATGAA
>RXJC01000684.1:10821-13359 GCA_003963435.1 Bradyrhizobiaceae bacterium
TGAAAATGAAATTCGGCAGTCGCCTCTTTGACCAGGGCTTCGTGCGCAGCGGACCGATCCGCTGGCTGGTGGCGGGCGGCGCGCTGCTGATCGCGGCCATCGCCATAGGCTCGGTCCTGATGGCACAGAACTTCCGCGAGCGGGCGCTGCGCAACTCCAGCCGCGAGCTCGAGAATACCGTGCTGATGCTCGCCCATCACTTCGACCAGCAATTGCAGGATTTCGCGGTCATCCAGAGAGATTTCGTCGATCACGCACGTTCGATCGGCATCGCCAGCGTTGCAGACTTTCGCGCGCGCCTCTCTGATCAGAGCGTCCACCGCATGCTGCGTTCGAAGATCGAGGCCTTGCCCTATATCGGCGGCGTCAACATCATCGACGCCGACGGCAATCTGATCAATTCATCGACGGCCTGGCCGGTCCCCAAGGTCAACGTGGCCGACCGCGCTTATTTTCGCACCTTCAAGTATGATCCCAATTCGCCGGATGTCCTGATCGAGCCGTTGCACAGCCGCGTCTCGGGTGCCTGGACCATCCTGGTGGCCCGGAGGATCGTCGCGCCCAACGGCGAATTCCTGGGTGTCGTCGGACGCGGCATCGAGCCCGCCAGTTTCGAGAAGTTCTTCGCCACCGTCGCGCTCGGCGAAGGCGCGACGATCTCGATGCTGCATCGGGACGGCACGCTGCTCGCCCGTTACCCCCATTCCAGCGAATTGATGGGACGCAACTTCAAGACCGGTTCGTTCGAGCAGCAGAGGGTCTTCGGCCTCGATCATTTCGCCGGGCGCTTCGTGAGCCCCGTCGACGGAAAAGATCGGCTGATCTCCTCGCGCGCACTGCCGCATTTCCCGATCCTGATGATGGCCACCACGACGCGCGCGGCCGCCCTGACCGACTGGCGTGAGCAGATCGGCATGCTGATCTCGGTCGCCGGCGCCTCCGCGCTCGCCATCGCGGGCGTGCTGATCGCGGTCGTGCGCAAGTTGCTCGAACAGCACCGCGCCTCGCGCGAACGGCTGACGCTGGAGAAGCAGCGGCTCGACCGCGCCGTCAACAACATGACGCAGGGCCTTTTGCTGTTCGACGCCGAGCGGCGGCTGGTGGTCTGCAACCAGCGCTACATCGAGATGTACGGACTGTCGGCCGAGATCGTGAAGCCAGGCTCCAGCTTCCACGACATCATCGCC
This sequence comes from Bradyrhizobiaceae bacterium, assembly GCA_003963435.1. GTDB lineage: Bacteria > Pseudomonadota > Alphaproteobacteria > Rhizobiales > Xanthobacteraceae > Bradyrhizobium. Next base: position 12,009 of record RXJC01000684.1, read on the forward strand.
CATCGCAAGGCAACCGGCTCGTTCACGGGCGACGTCGAGGCTTATGTCGCGCTCGTGCTGAAGGACATCCATGTCCGCAATTCCATGGTGGTCGACACCGCCGATGGCCGCTCCATCCACATCCTCAACGAGCCGCTCGCGGATGGCGGCTGGGTCGCGACCCATGAGGACATCACCGAGCGCCGCCGCATCGAGGAGCGCATCACCCACCTCGCCCATTACGACGCGCTGACCGACCTGCCCAACCGCGCCATGTTCCACGAGCACCTGCGCGCAGAGCTGGCCACCGTCGGCAACGGCGACGAGATCGCGGTGCACTACATCGACATCGACGAGTTCAAGGGCGTCAACGACGCGCTCGGCCACCTCGTCGGCGACGAGCTGTTGAAAGCGGTTGCCGCGAGCCTGCGGCGCTGTGCCGGCCCGGCGGATTTCGTGGCGCGGCTCGGCGGCGACGAATTCGCCATCGTCCAAAGCGGAGTCACGTCCCGGGACCAGGTCGACGACCTGGTCGCGCGGGTCTTCGCGGCCATCCGCACCCCATTCGACTGCATGGGCCATCATCTCACCACCGATGCCAGCGTCGGCATTGCGCTCGCACCCGAACACGGCACGGTGCTCGACCAGATCCTCAAGAACGCGGACATGGCGATGTACGCCGCCAAGTCCGCCGGACGTCGCATCTATCGCTTCTTCGAGCCGGAGATGGATGCCAGGGTGCGCGAGCGCCGCCAGCTCGAGAGCGACCTGCGCCACGCCATTGCCCAAGGCGGGCTCGAGGTCTATTACCAGCCCTGCCTCAGCCTGAAGGACGATCGCATCACCGGCTGCGAGGCGCTGGTGCGCTGGCGCCATCCCGAGCGCGGCATGGTCTCGCCGGCGGAGTTCATCCCGATCGCCGAGGACACCGGCCTGATCAACGAGATCGGCGAATGGGTGCTGGCGACCGCCTGCCGAGACGCGGCGAGCTGGCCCGACGACATCCGCCTCGCCGTCAATGTCTCGCCGGTGCAATTCAAGAGCGGCACGCTGGCACTGAAGATCATGGCCGCGCTCGCCGCATCGAACCTGCCGGCGAGCCGGCTGGAGCTCGAGATCACCGAGGCCGTGCTGATCCGCGACGACGACGCCGCGCTCACGATCCTGCACCAGCTCCGTGCCATCGGGGTGCGCATCGCGCTCGACGATTTCGGCACCGGCTACTCATCGCTCAGCTATCTGCATCGCTTTCCGTTCGACAAGATCAAGATCGACCGCTGCTTCGTCGACGACATCGCAGGTCCCGACGGCTCAGCCAGCATCGTCCAGGCCGTCGTCAATCTCGCGGCCGCGCGCCGCATGACCACCACGG
>RXJC01000370.1 GCA_003963435.1 Bradyrhizobiaceae bacterium
TGTCCTGGGGATTGCCCGGCGGCGACCGGTTGAGCTCGGGCTCGTTGTGGTCGAGCCGCGAGGTGCTATCGCCGAGCGATCGCCAGAACGCGGTGAGGGTGGCGGGACCGCCGATCCGCGCCAACAGCAGATTGGCGCAGGTGTTGTCGCTGAGCTCGACGACCGCCTTGCACATGTCGGTGACGGACATCGCGCCGGCTGCGAGATTCTGCTTGGCGACCGGCGCATAGTCCAGCAGGTCGGCCTTGCCGTAAGGAATCATGGCCGCGAGCTGCTCCTCGCCGCGATCGACCCGTGCCAGCACGCAGGCCGCGAGCGAGGCCTTGAAGGTCGAGCACATCACGAAGCGCTCGTCGGCGCGCCAGGAGAGCTTCTTGCCGGTTGCAGAGTTCTCCGCATAGACCCCGATCCGCCCGCCGCTCTCGCGCTCGTAGGATTCGAGTTCTGGCGGCGCCTCGGCTGCGAATGCGGGTGAAGCGGCGATCGCGCAGAGCGAGGCGATCAGAGTGCGGCGGTCGAGAGGCATGGGGAGCTTTCCGGTATCGTCATTGCGAGGAGCGAAGCGACGAAGCAATCCAGTCTGCCTCTTCCGAGAGACTCTGGATTGCTTCGCTTCGCTCGCAATGAGGGAAAGTGGAGCGCGAGTGCGTCCGATTTCGGGCAGCGGAAGGTCGTGCCTCCCCTCATTCCCTCAGGTCATACCGGTACGATTTCGACACGATCTGCCAGCCGTCCGCGAGCTTCATCGCCACGAGATAATCGGTGAAGTAGCGCGGCGGCAATTGGCAGCGGACCTTGATGAAGGCGGTCTTGTCGTCCGAGCGGTCGATGGTGACGATGAAATCCTCGCGCGGCTTGCCTTCGGCCTTGCCGGAGGGGCGCTTGCGCACGCGGTCGAGCCAGTCGGGCACGGTCAGCACCTGCAATTCGCCCTTCTCGACCCAGCGCAGATCTGCGGAGGGATGGAAGATGGCGCCGAGCTTTTCGACGTCGCCCTCGTAGAGGCCGTCGAAATAGGATTGCACGACGGCTTCGACGCTCGAACGGTTCTGGCTCATTTGTCATCCTTTTGCATGATGGCTTGGGGCGAACTTAGTCGTACACGTCAAAATGCGCTATGGGTGTGTCAGCCATTTGCGTGAAGGCGCCGCCATGAACGGATCAGAAAATTCGAACGCTCGTATTCTGGTCGGCGAATGCTATTGCCGCACCGTGCGGTTCGAGGTGGCCGACGCGTTCGCCTATGCGATGAATTGCCACTGTTCGAATTGCCGCCGGACCACCGGCTCGGCCTTCAAGCCGTTCGCCGGCATCGCGCAGGACAAGCTCCGCATCGTCAGGGGTGGGGAGCAGCGGCTGATTTTCGGCGACGACACCACCCATGACGCCCATTGCGGGCGATGCGGCTCGCTGCTTTATTCCCGGGTACGTGAGGGACAATGGGTCCACGTCGCCATGGGAACCTTGGTCGATGCGCCCTCGATCCGGCCGAGCGCCCACATTTTCGTGGGCTCGAAGGCGCCCTGGCACGAAATTGCGGACAATTTGCCGCAATATCGGGGGCATATCGGCGATGCCTAAGGAAAACTAGGTCGGCGCGCCAGCCTGGCAGCGAACCGCGACCAGGCTGGCGCGACAAACAAAGGGGGCTTTCGGGAGGTCGTCGGCGCGGCGTTCGTGACCTCCGTCACAAGCGCCCGCGCCAGATCCTGCTAAAGCGGTCCCAAAGGGAACTGTACGTTCCGAACTTCGGAAGTCGTGTCATGCGCAACCTGCTCAGACTCTGTCCGCTTCTTCTCGCCGCCGCGCTGCTGCTCGGCGCAGGTCCCGCTTCCGCGGGCAACCGCGTCGCGCTGGTGCTTGCCAACTCTGCCTATCAGCACGCGCCGCCGCTCACCAACCCCGTCAACGACGGGGCGGTGATGGCGAAGACGCTGAAAGAGGCCGGTTTCGACGTCGTCGATTACCGACACGACCTCTCGGCCCTGGAAACGCGGCGCGTGTTGCGCGAATTTGCCGACGCGACCCGCACTGCCGACATCGCCGTGGTTTACTATGCCGGTCACGGCATCGAGGTTGAGGGCTCGAATTACCTGATCCCGGTCGACGCCAAGCTCGAGCGCGACACCGACGTCTATGATGAGGCGCTTTCGCTCGACCGCGTTCTCGTCGCGGTCGAACCGGCAAAACAGCTTCGTCTGGTGATCCTGGATGCCTGCCGCGACAATCCGTTCGGCAAGACCATGAAGCGCACGGTGGCCGCGCGCGGCATCGGCCGTGGTCTGGCCCAGGTCGAGCCGACCAGCCCCAACACGCTGATTGCCTATTCGGCGAAGGCCGGCTTCACGGCCCAGGACGGCGACGGCGCCAACAGCCCGTTTACGGTCGCGCTGTCGAAATATCTGACGACGCCGGGCCTCGATGTCCGCCGCGCCTTCGGCTTCGTCCGCGACGAGGTGCTCAAGTCGACCGGCAACAAGCAGGAGCCGTTCGTCTACGGCTCGCTCGGTGGCGAGGACGTGCCGCTGGTTCCGGTCAAGGTGGCGACTGCTGCGGCCACGGCGCCCGTGGCGAACCCGCAAGCCGACATGCGCCGCGACTACGAGCTCGCGCTCCAGGTCGGCAACAAGCCGGCGTGGGAAGCTTTCCTCGCCCAGCACCCTGACGGCTTCTATGCCAATCTCGCCAAGCTGCAGATCGACAAGCTGAAGGCCGAGCAGGCTCACGCGGCGGCAATCGAGAAGGCGAAGCAGGCCGAGGCAGAGCGTGACCGTCTCGCCGCGCTCGGCGCGCAAAAGGATGCGCAGGCCAAAGCGGCGGCCGATGCGAAGGCTGCCGAGCAGGCCCAGCTCGCCGCGCAGAAGGCGAAGGAGCAGGCGCAGCAGCAGGCGGCCGCCGCCGAGCAGCAGCGCGTCAATCTCGCCGCTGCGGCCCCGAGCGCGGCACCGGCCAGCACGGCGAGCCCGGCCGGCACCAACGTTGCGTCGCTGACGCCGGCGACTGCGCCGGCCGATCTCAGCCGCTCGGTGCAGACCGAGCTTGGCCGCGTCGGCTGCTTTTCGGGGCAGGCCGACGGCAACTGGAACACGTCCTCGCAGCGGTCGCTGTCGCAGTTCAACCGCTATGCCGGCACCAAGCTTGACGTGAAGGTCGCGAGCACCGACGCGCTCGATGCGGTGAAGGCCAAGCCGTCGCGGGTTTGTCCGCTCGTTTGCGAGCACGGCTTCAAGGCCGACGGCGACCAGTGCACGAAGATCGTCTGCCGTGAAGGCTATGCGGTCAACGACGACAATGAGTGCGCGAAGCAGCGCGCCGCCAAGCCGGCCAAGCCCGCGACGGCCAAGCGCGACGACGGTGACGAGCGTCCCGCGCGGCAGCGCCGTCAGGCCGGCGGTGCGGCTGCCGGAGCCGCCGGTGGTTATGGTGCTGCGGCCGGCATTGCCGCCGCCGCCGGCGCCAGCCGTCCCTCGGGCAGCGGGCAGATGTTCTGCAACAGCACCGGTTGCCGTCCGGTCAACCGCGGTTGCCACCTCGAATATCGCGGTGGTGGCGGCCCCGGAAACGACGCCAATGCCGAGGTTTGTCGCTGACAATTGACGTCGCCCCGGCGACGGCCGGGGCGATGTCAGTTCGAGATCGCGCTCGCGGCGATGTTCACCGTCAACGCCAGCAATGCCGTGTTGTAGATGAACGAGGCGATCCCATGCGCCGTCGCCGTGCGGCGGATCGTCTTGTCGGTGATGCCGACGTCGGAGACCTGGGCGGTCATGCCGATCACGAAGGAAAAATAGACGAAGTCCCAATAGTCGGCGTGGTCTTCGTTGTCGCCGCTCGGGAATTGCAGGCCGCCCGGCATGGCCCTTCGGTAATAATCATGGGCGTAATGCAGCGCAAAGGTCGTGTGCACCGCGGCCCATGACAGCGCGATCGTGGTGATCGCGATGCTGAGCTCCAGAACGCCGCGATGTGGCGTGCCGAGCTCGGAGACGATCGCTGCGATGCTGGCGAAGGCGCCGGTCGCCGTCACCAGCAGAATCACGAAGCGGCCGTCGTCCTGCATCGCGGCGGCGCGGCGGATGTGCTGGTGGTCGTTGCACAGCATCATCGCGTAGACCAGCACGAGATAGACCGCGATCAGCGCATCCCAGCCGAACAACAGCCGCGTCACCAGCCTGTAGGTGCCCGGCAGCAGCAGGCTGACCAGGATGCCGGCCGCGAGCGCGATGAAGGTCCGGGGCCGTGCATAGATCAGCCGCACCGGCCGCGACATCTTGCGGAAGCGGGCGAGGACGGGATCTTCTTTGCCCTCGGCCGCCATCGGTATCGTCAGTTCTTCCGCTCGGCGACGAAGCGCGCGGCGGCCTGCAGCACGGCGGCGCGGTCGCCGAAGATCGAGACGGCGCTGTCGGCGCGCGCGAGCAGGTCGCGCACGCGCTGCTTGGCGCCTTCGATGCCGAGCTGGGTGACGAAAGTGGTCTTGCCAAGCGCGGCATCGGCGCCGGCCGGCTTGCCGAGGGCTGCCGCATCGCCCTCGACGTCGAGCAGGTCGTCGGCGATCTGGAAGGCTTCGCCGAGCGCGCGGCCGTAATCGTCGAGCGCCTGGTATTCCGCCTTCGAGGCTTGGCCGAGGATCGCGCCGGCGATGCAGCCATAGCGCAGCAGCGCGCCGGTCTTCATCTGCTGAATACGCGCGACGTCGATCGGCTCGTTGCCGCCGAAGCGGCCCTCGCCGGCGAGGTCGAGGATCTGGCCGCCGACCATGCCGCCGATGCCGGCGCAGCGCGCCAGCGCGCGCGTCAGCAGCAGGCGCACATTGGCGTCGCGATGAATCTCGTCGCGGGTGACGATGTCGAAGGCGAGCGTGAGAAGGCCGTCGCCGGCGAGGATCGCGGTGGCGTCGTCGGTGTGCTTGTGCAGGGTGGGACGGCCGCGGCGCAGGTCGGAATTGTCCATCGCCGGCAGATCGTCATGGATCAGCGAATAGCAGTGAATGCATTCCAGCGCGGCGCCCACGAGCAGCGCGGCCTCGCGCGGCACGCCGAACACGGCCGCGCTCTCGACCACCAGGAACGGCCGCAATCGCTTGCCGCCGTTCAGGCTCGAATAGCGCATTGCGTCCATCAGTCGCTTGGGCCGGGCGATCTCATCGTGCAGGATGTCGTCCGACAACAGGCGCCCGAGCAGGGCCTCGGTGTCATCAGCGGTCTTGTCCAGACGCTTGGCAAAATCGGACGGGGACGTGCCGGTCATCAAGAAGGGCTCCAGAACTAAAATTCGGCGGGACAATCCTTTATGCGCCCGCCTCAGTCAATCGTTTGGAAGGCCTAAAAAGTGCTGGAAAAGGCCCGGATTATCACAGACTTAATGGGGGGAGCCGGGGCCGCTTCTCGTTTCATGCCGGAAAGGTCGATTTGCGCATCGTCAAAATCCTGCTGGTCGTGATCGCGGTCGTCATTCTCGCGCCCTATGTGATCGCGCCGTTCTACCGCATCGGCCATCCGGTTTCGACGCTGATGGCTTGGCGCTCGCTTCGCGGCGCGCCGATGCAGCGGGAATGGATCGATCTGGCGGCGATGTCGCCCTCGCTGCCGCGATCGGTGATCGCAGCCGAGGATGCCCATTTCTGCAAGCATCACGGCATCGATTGGGGCGCACTGCGCGAGGCGATCGACGATGCCAGGGAGGACGGCACCGCCTTCCGGGGAGCCTCCACGATCACCCAGCAGGTCGCAAAAAACCTGTTCCTCTGGCAGGGGCGGGATTTCATCCGCAAGGCGCTCGAATTCCCGCTGGCGCTGTGGATCGATCTCGTCCTGCCCAAGCCACGGATCCTGGAGATTTACCTCAACATCGCCGAGTTCGGCCCCAGGGGCCAGTTTGGCGTCGAGGCGGGCAGCGCCTACGCGTTCGGCAAGTCGGCGGAGGACCTTTCGCCCCGGGAGGCGGCCCTTTTGGCCTCGATCCTGCCGAATCCGGTCAAACGCAGCGCCAAAACCCCCGGCCCGGGGGTCCGGCGGCTGGCGGCCACCTATATGGCGCGAGGGCAGGCGAGCTCGCTTGCGACCTGCTGGCGGGAAAATCGCTGATTCTGAGCCCATTTTGGGCGTATTTTCCGGCCCGAGAGCCTAGCTTTACGGCCAGCCTTCCTCTATAAGCCCGGCCTTGATCGGCATTCAGCTCGCCCCGTATTGCGGGTGCTGAGCCGTCCCCTCGCGGACGATGCCCGGATGAACACCAATCCCTAGAGGATGTTGAAATGGCCGTTCCGAGAAGAAAGACCTCGCCGTCGCGTCGTGGCATGCGCCGCTCGGCTGATGCCATCAAGAAGCCGACCTACGTGGAGGACAAGGACTCCGGCGAGCTCCGTCGTCCGCACCATCTCGACCTCAAGACCGGCATGTACAAGGGCCGGCAGGTCCTGAAGAAGAAAGAGTCCTGATCTCGGGACCTTATCTTTGGGCAGGATGATTTGGCTTGCCTGATTTCGGCCCATCCATCAGATAGACGGTGACGGCGGCGGAGCGAATGCTTCGCCGCTGCATTGTTCTGTCCGGACATCATGATCGAGAAGGCATTTTGCCGATGGTCGGTTTCCCGCTGCTTCTGATTCCGCTCGCGGTGTACAACATCATCGCCTTCCTGATGCCCAGCGTGTCCTTCGCGGACGTGCTGTTCAAGGTGCCGATGATCACGGGCGAGGCTTGGCCGGTCACGCTGGCCGATCTCCTGCTCGCGCTCGGCGTGGTGCTGCTGCTGCTCGAAGTGGTCAAGGGTGCGCGGCCCGGGTCGAAGTTCTTGATGGACCACCTGCTGTCGCTGATCATCTTCGGCGCGGCAGCCGCCGAATTCGTGATGTGGCCCAAATTCGGCAACTCGACCTATTTCCTGCTGGTGCTGCTCGCGATGGCGGATTTCCTTGGCGGCATTGCCCAGCGCACGCGCCGCCGCGTCACCTATGTCGCCGAAACGACGGTGCCGGCGCCGCGCAAGGCCAAGCGCCAGGCCGAAGCGCCGGCAGAGGATGCGGTGTCCGAGCGGAAGTTCGAGCCGGTGATTGCGCCGCAACCGGCACCGGCCGAGCCGCCCGCATCCTCGGCGCAATCGGTCGCGGAATCCGTGCTGATGGATCATCCCGCGCCCAAGCCCGTGCAGGGCGCGGCTTCGCCTGAAATTCCCTCGCCGCAGCTTCAGCCGGGTAACGGCACGCCGCCGTCCTCCGATACGCCGCAGCGCTGATCAGCCCTAAGCCACCTGCCGTGTCCTGGCGCTGACGCTTTGCAGCGGGCGTTTGCTGCCGTAGGCGATCAGCGCATCCTCGGAGGAGGCGCGGCGGAGCCGGCTCGTTTGCGGCAGCTGCTCGGCATTGGCGATCAATTGCGCGACGAAGCTGGGATCGGGGCGCGGCAGCGCTGCCTTGCGGACCAGGCGCAAGGTCGGCATCAGCGGCACGAGGGCCGTGCCGGCTTGCCGCTCCATCTCTTCCAATCCGTCCGAACTCACCATCGCCACACCGTTCTTCCGCACGAACTGGCGCGTTTTGGGACATTGGCGCCGGTGCATGTGATGGTCTCGCAAGGTCTATGCCGGCCGAGCGTAATCGTTCCCGGTCGTCTCGGGAACGTGGTTTCCAAATTGTTTATGAACTTTGCCTAGGGTCGAGGCCGAATCTGGCCGTATCCTGTGCCGACTCAGGACTCCCACGCTGTCCCGAAACGAGGCGATCTTGACCCCTTTATTGCCGCAAGCCTCCGACATTCTGGCCGCGCTCGGCCAGGCCGTGTTCGCCTGGGACATCGCCAGCGATGCCATCGTCTGGGGCGACCAGGTCGCCAGCGTCTTTCCAGGCATTCCCGCCGAGCGGCTGGCGACCGGCGCCGAATTCTCAAAGCTGATCGAGCCTGCGCCATCGCTGCGCACCGCCGCGCTGGCGCAAACGTCCCCCGTGCATGGCGCCGACGGCACGCCCTACCGCGTCGAGTACGGCGTCCGCATGAGCGCCGGCGATCCCGTGATCTGGATCGAGGAAACCGGCCGCTGGTTCGCCGGTGCCGACGGCCGGCCGGTGCGCGCGATCGGCTCGATCCACATCAACAATGAGCGCCATGCCCGCGACGAGGAACTGACGAAGCTGGCCCGGCTCGATCCGCTGACCGGCGAGCTGAACCGCTCTCATTTGATCGCGGCGCTGGCCGAAGCGATCGAGGAGACGGCGCGCTTCCGCTCGACCGCGGCGTTCATGCTGGTCGGCATCGACCACCTTGCCCGCGTCAACGACGCCTTCGGCTTCGACGTCGCCGACGCCGTGATCCTCGACATCGCCAAGCGGATCCGCGCGCGCCTGCGCGGCGGCGACGTGCTCGGCCGCTTTTCCGGCAACAAGTTCGGCCTGATCCTGAAGAACTGCACCGTCGACGACATGAACGTCGCTGCCGAGCGCTTCCTCGCCGGCATCCGCGACGAGGTGGTGCCGACCAAATCCGGTCCGGTCTCGGTCACCGCCTCCATCGGCGCCGTCAGTCTGCCGCGCTATGCCCGCAGCACCGACGAGGCCGTCAACCGCGCCCACGAGACGCTGGACGCCGCCAAGCGCCGCCGTGCCGGCTCGTTCGCCGCCTGGCGCCCGGATCCCGCGCGCGACGCGCAGCGCCGCGTCAACATCCGCGTCACCGACGAGATCGTCACCGCGCTGAACGAACGCCGCATCAAGCTCGCCTATGAGCCGGTGGTGTCTGCCGTCTCGCGCGAGCGCGCGTTCCACGAATGTCTGGTGCGGATGGACCAGGGCGACGGCCAGGTGCTGCTCGCGCCCGACATCGTACCGGTCGCCGAACGGCTCGGCCTGATCCGCCTGGTCGATCATCGCGTGCTCGAGCTCGTGGTCGCCGAGCTTGCGGCTGCCCCCGACATTTGCCTCAGCCTCAACATCTCGCCCGATACCACCATGGACCCGGACTGGTGGGCGGGCATTGAATCGCTGATGCTGGCGCATCCCGGCGTTGCCGAGCGGCTGATCGTCGAGATCACCGAGACGGTGGCGATCCAGGACATCGACGATGTCCGTGGCTTTGTCACGCGGCTGAAGAATTTCGGCAGCCGCATCGCCATCGACGATTTCGGCGCCGGCTACACCTCGTTCAGAAACCTGCGCAAGCTCGGCGTGGACATCGTCAAGATCGACGGCGCCTTCGTGCAGAACATCACCCGTTCCGCCGACGACCGCGCCTTCGTGCAGACCCTGATCGACCTTGCCCGCCGCCTCGACATCAAGACGGTGGCCGAATGGGTGCAGGACGAAGAAGCCGCTAATATGCTGCGCGACTGGGGCTGCGACTATATTCAGGGGCGGCTTATCGGGCTGGCCTCGGCCGGGCGCCCGTGGGGCGCGCCGCCGGATGCGCTGCCTGCGGCGAGTTGAGATGCCGTAGGGTGGGCAAAGGCGCACTTGCGCCGTGCCCACGATCTCTCTCAATTTCGACGGAAGAGGTGGGCACGCTTCGCTTTGCCCACCCTACGAAGCTATGAGATCTCACGCCCCCTCGTCCAGCGCCACCATCTCGCGCTTCTTGCGCAGCGACGGCAGCAGCGGCGCGATCAGCAGCACCAGCGCGAATGCGAGGCACACCGCCGAAATCGGTCGCTGCACGAAGGTCCAGAGATCGCCCTGCGACAGGATCAGCGACTTGCGCAAATTGTTCTCCATCATCGGTCCCAGCACGAAGGCCAGCACCAGCGGCGCGGGCTCGTAGCCGAGCTTGCGCATGAAATAGCCGATGATCCCGAACGCGATCATCACATAGACGTCGAACACGTTGTTGCTGGAGCAGTAGACGCCCAGGATCGTGAACAGGATGATCAGCGGGAACAGGATATTGTAGGGCAGCTTGAGCAGCTGCACCCACATGCCGATCAACGGCAGGTTCAGGATCAGCAGCATGACGTTGCCGATATACATGCTGGCGACGATGCCCCAGAACAGGCCGGGGTTTTGCGTGATCAGAAGCGGCCCTGGTTGCAGGCCGTGAATGACGAAGGCGCCCAGCAGCAGCGCCATCACCACGTTCGGCGGGATGCCGAGCGTCATCAGCGGAATGAAGGCCCCGCCTGCCGCAGCGTTGTTCGCCGATTCCGGGCCCGCGACGCCTTCGATCGCGCCGTGGCCGAAGCGCTCGGGTGTCTTCGACAGCCGCTTCTCCAGCGCGTAGGAGGCGAACGACGCCACCACCGCGCCGCCGCCCGGCAGGATGCCGAGGAAGAAGCCGAGGAGGGTGCCGCGGCCGACCGGACCTGCGCTCGCCGTCCAATCCTCTCTGGTAGGCAACAGATGCGTGATCCTGGTGTTGATGATGTCGCGCTTGATCGCCTGCTCGGTGTTGAGCAGCACCTCGGCCACGCCGAACAGGCCCATCACGACGGGCACGAGCCCGATGCCGTCGATCAGCTCCATGCGGCCGAAGGTCAATCGCGGCTGCGCCGTGATGCTGTCGAGCCCGATCAGTCCGAGCACGACGCCGATGCATGCCATCAGCAGCGCTTTCGGCATCGAGCCCTGGGTCAGGAAGGTGAGCACGACGAGGCCGAGCACCATCAGGCTGAAATACTCGGCCGGGCCGAATGCGATCGCGACGCTGGCGAGCTTCGGCGCGACCAGCATCAGGGCGATCAACGCGAACGTGCCGGCGATGAACGAGCCGAAGGCGGAAATGCCGAGCGCAGGACCGGCGCGGCCTTGCTTCGCCATCTGGTGGCCGTCGATGCAGGTGACGACCGACGCCGCTTCGCCGGGAATGTTGACCAGGATCGAGGTGGTCGAGCCGCCATACATCGAGCCGTAATAGATGCCGGCCATCATGATGATGCCGGATTCCGGCGTGCCCGATAGCGTCACGGGCAGCAGCAGCGACATCGCCGAGATCGGCCCGATGCCCGGCAGCACACCGACCAGCGTGCCGATGAAGACGCCGATGAAGCAGTAGAGCAGGTTGACCGGCAGCAGCGCGACGCCGAACCCATGCGCGACATTGACAAGCGTGTCCATGGGTCAGCCGATCCCGAACAGGCCCGAGGGCAGCTGGATCAACAGCACTCGCTTCAGTACCCACCACATGCCTGAGGGCACCAGCACGGCGATCGGAATCGCCAATGTCCAGCGCACGGGATCGATCAGCCGCAACAGCAGCAGCATCAACGGGATCGACGACAGCAGGAAGCCGAGCGGCTCCAGTGCAACGGAGAATGCGACGAGACAAGCGATCAGCAGAAGCGGCTTGCTCCAGCGCACATTTTCCCAGCGCGAGGCCAGCGTCGGGCCGCCCTCGGTGATCGCCGAGACGATGATCGCGCCGGCGAACACGCACATCAGGATGCCCGTGTAGAACAGCACATAGCCGGAGCCGGGATCGTTGATGGTGCCGAGCTTGAGCTTCAGCCCCTGCCAGATTACGAAGCCGCCGAGCGCGAGCCCGATCAGTCCGCCCCAGAGTTCGGAATTGTTGAGGCGGAGCTTGACGTTGGTTTGATTGGTCATCGATTCTCTCTCGTGCCCCGGACGCAGCGCAGCGCGAAGCGGTGCGCTGCAGGGCCGGGGCCCATCAGTGTGGCCGAAGAAGATGGGTCCCGGGCCTGCGCAGCAGCGTTGCACGCTGCAGCGCGTCCGGGACACAAGCAGCCCGGCTTTACTTCTTCGCCAGCCCGAGCGTCTCGATCACCTTGCGCTCGGACTCCGTGACCTCGACGACGAACTTCTTGTAGTCCTCGGTATTCTTGTAGTTCGGCACCATGTCGTATTTGGCGAGCGTGGCCACGACGGCGGGGTCCTCGACCGCCTTCTTGAAGGCGTCGTGCAGCTTGGCGACGATCTTCGGATCCATCCCTTTCGGACCGGCGATGCCGAATGGGGAGTCATAGACCATGGGATAGCCGAGCTCCTTCAGCGTCGGCACATCGGGATAGTTCGGTGAGCGTGAGCCGGTCCACACCATCAGCAGGCGGAGCTTGCCGGCATCGACCAGCGGTCGCCATCCCGTCGAGTCCGCCTGGAGCATGGTGTGCTGTCCCAGCACCGCGGCGTTGGTCTCCGCGCCGCCCTTGAACGGGACTTGCGTCAGCTTGATGCCGGACATCCCGGCGATCTGCTCCATGCCGATATGCAGCGAGGTGCCGGCGCCCGGCGTGGCATAGGTCACCTTGCCCGGGTTCGCCTTCGCAAACTCCACCACGTCCTTCCAGCTCTTGAACTGCGATTCCGCGCTGGTGGTCACACCGAACGTGTAGCCGGTGAGATGGATTATGTAGGTGAAGTCCTTGGCCGGATCCCACGACACCTCCTGCATCAAGGGCAGGCGGAACACGGTGATCGGGATCTGCGAGATGGTGTAGCCGTCCGGCTTCGCGGCCGCTGCCATGGTCGCCGGTCCCACCGTGCCGCCGCCGCCGGCCTTGTTGTCGATCACGATCGGCTGTCCCAGCACCTTCGAGGCGCTGTCGGCGATGGCGCGCATCGAGATGTCGGTCGATCCGCCGGCCGGCCACGGCACGATCAGCGTGATGGGTTTGGTGGGATAGTCCTGCGCGCCGGCGGAGGTTGCGAGCAACGCGCCGACAACATGCATGGCGGCAACGGCAATATTCTTCAGCCCGTATCGCGGCATTGAAACACCTCCCTCGCAGCGGTCTCGTTCGACCGCCGTTTCTCATTGTTATGAGGCGATTGTTCCCGAAATTGAGCGAGATGAAAAGCGCGTTGGGCGGACTGCGGTCCGCGCTCGGTGCGGCAATTCCGGCAGAACCGGCACATGCGACAATTGGTCGTTCGGCCGCGTGCCGAGAGGCGGAATTTGAGGGAGCGAAGCCGTTACGCCACGCGCCGGACCGCGTTCAGCGTCTCGATGGTGCGGCTGACCTCGGACGCGGGGCAGGGCTTGCCGAAATAATAGCCCTGCACGGCGGTGCAGCCGCATTCGCGGACGAAGGCGAGTTGCTCCTCGGTCTCCACACCTTCAGCCGTGGTCTCGACGCCGAGCACGGAGCCGAGGCTCGCGATGGTGCGGACGATGGCAATGCTCTCCGGGCTTTCGCCCAGCGTGCCGACGAAGGAGCGGTCGATCTTGATGCGGTCGAACGGAAATTTGCGCAAATAGCTCAGTGAAGAATAGCCGACGCCGAAATCGTCGAGGCTGACGCGCACCCCAAGCGCGCGGAGCTGATGCAGGATTTCGATGGTCGCCTCGCTGTCGTCGAGCAGGGCGGTCTCGGTGACTTCGAGCTCGAGCCGCTGCGGCGGCAGGCCCGCTTCGGCCAGCGCGCTCGTGACCATCGCCACCAGCCCGCGCGAGCGGAATTGCACCGGCGACAGGTTCACCGCGACGGCAACACCGGGCCAGGACGCGGCGGTCGCACAGGCGGTGCGCAGCACCCATTCGCCGATCGGAACGATCAGGCCGGTTTCTTCCGCGATCGGAATGAACTCGGCCGGCGAGACGAGGCCGCGCGAAGGATGCTTCCAGCGCAGCAGCGCCTCGAAGCCGGTGAGCTCCGAGGAATCGAGCCGCACTTGCGGCTGGAACACCAGGTTGAATTGGCGCGCTTCCAGCGCGCCGCGCAGATCCTGCTCCAGGGCGTGGCGGCTGCGAGCTTCTTCCTCCATTTCGGGCTCGAACAGCTGGTAGGCGCCGCGCCCCTTGGCCTTGGCCTGGTACAGCGCGAGGTCGGCGCACTTCATCAGCTCGTCGGCATCGAGCCCGTGATCGGGGGCGATCGCGATGCCGACGGAGGCGCCGACATGGATCGACTGGTTTTCCAACGGCGGCGGATGGCCGATGATTTCGACCAGGCGGCGAGCGAGCCTCTCGGCCGATTGCGGCTGCGGCCCGCGCTGGAGCACGGCGAATTCGTCGCCGCCGAGGCGCGCGACAGTGTCGTGCTCGCCGACATTCTCCTTCAGGCGCGCCGCGACCCAGCGCAACAGGCGATCGCCCGCGGCATGGCCGAGGCGGTCGTTGACCGTCTTGAAATTGTCGAGGTCGAAGCACAGCACCGCCATCGCGCCGCCGGCGATCGCGACCTGGTTCAGCCCCTCGCTCATCTTCTCGCGGAACAGCGTGCGATTGGGCAGGTCGGTGAGAGAATCGTGCCGCGCCATGTGCGCGACGCGGGCCTGGGCCTTGTGACGCTCGGTGACATCCTCATAGGTGACGACCCAGCCGCCTTGCTCCATGCGCTTGTGATTGAGCTTGATGATGCGGCCGTCGTTCAGATGCCGGTGCAGCGTGTGCTCGCCCTCGCGCAACCGTTCGACATAGTCGGCATAGAGCTGGGCGCCCGTCATGTTCGGATGGATGCCGAGCTCGCAGCTGTGGTCCATGATCTCGCGCATCGAGACGCCGGGCTTCACGATGTCAGGCGACAGGCCGTACATCTCGATATAGCGACGATTGCAGACGATCACGCGCAGGCTCGAATCGAGCATGCAAAGGCCCTGGCTCATGTTGTTCAGGGCCGCGTCGAAGCGGCGGTACTGCTCGCTCAATTCCTCGACCGCGTGCTCACGCTCGGTGATGTCCTCGTAGGTGGCGACGAAGCCGCCCTCGGCCAATGCGCAATAGCGCACCGAGATCACGGTATCGTTGGACATGCGCCGACGCATCGGCGAACTATCGCGGTTCGCGATCCGCGCGCGGGCAGCTTCGAGGATTTCCCGAGGGCTATACTCAGAGGCAAACGCACCGTTCGCCATCGAACGCTCGATCAGCTCGCCCAGATGAGTGCCCGGCCTGGTCTCCTCTTGCGACAGCCGGTAGAGTTTGCGGTAGGTGGTGTTGCAGACGCGCAGACGCATGTCGCTGTCGTAGAAGGCGAGCCCGTGCGCCATGTTCTCCAGCGCGGCATCGAGGATCAAGTTCTGCTGCCTCAGCGTTTCCTCGTACTGCAGCCGCTCCGTGACGTCCTCGTGCACGGTCACCCAGCCGCCGTCGGGCAGGAAGCGGGAGACCGTCTGCGCCATGCGGCCGTCGTAACGCTTCACCAGCATGGTTTTCGCCCGCCTGGCGCGCACGTCTTCCAATCTGGAGTTATGGAATTCGTCGGCCGGCATGCCGGACAGGTTGCCGCGCGACACCCAATGGTCGAGCACCGTACGATGCGAGACGCCCGGCTTCACGATCTCGGGATCGAGGTTGTAGAGGCTCAGGAAGCGGTCGTTGCAGACGACGACTTGGCTGTCGGCGTCGTACATGATGAGACCGTGCGACATGTTGGCCAGCGCGTGCTGGCTTCGCTCGGTCTGGACGCGCAATTCCCCTTCCAGCCGGGCGAGGCGGGTGACATCGTCGCAGATGGTCATCCAGCCGCCGCCGGGAAGCGGCTTCAGCTCAAGCGACATGACGAGGCCGGTGGCAAGCCGCTGCTCGGTCCGGAACGGCTTTCCCCCGGCGATCTGTGCGATCCGCGCCGAATAGAGCGCATCAAGCTCGCTTTCCGGAAAGTTGCCGCGTCTGGCGCTGTGCGCGAGCACCTCGCGGTAGCTCGTGCCGATCCGCACGACCTCTGCCGACATGTCGAACAGGGAGAGGTAGCGTTGGTTGACCAGCACGATCCGGTTGTCGGCATCGTAGACGCAGACGCCCTGCTCCATGTGGTCGAGCGCAAGCTGGCTCAGCGCGACCAGAGCCTCCGGGCCCTGCTCGCGGCGTGCACCAAGCTCGTTGTCGCAGGTCGACGTCATGGTCGGCGGGATCTCGGCGAGCAATAGACTTAACGCAACCTAATTCAGCCACTGAGCGTAGCGAAGAGGCCGGAAAATTCCCTTAAGCGCAGTAGTTTACGGAGGGTGACCGGCGATGGGGAGCGAGCCCGCAAACGGCCGGCCCGCAAGGCGATAACCCGAAAGCCCGGATGGGCGTAGCGATATCCGGCCGTTTCCGCATGTCGCTGTGCTCATGCGGGCTACAGGGCCGCGCTCTGTCTTACGGCCCGTACAGCACCAGCTCCGTATCCGTGAGATCGCCGAGCTGCGGCCGGTGCGGGCCCTTGAAATATTTGCGACCACGCCGTTCGGTATAGAAGCCAAGAAGGCCAGGGATCGGCCCGTTGGAATCGATGGTCACCGCGATCTTGCCCAGCCGAAGCAGCAGCCGGCCGATACGGCCGGCACAGGCGGCGTATTCCGCGGCACTGCGGCAATAGATCAGCTTCATCGCCGGGGGCGCGATGAAGCCGCGGCGGATGCGCACCGGTTGCAGAATGAAGGGGAAAGTTCCCTGCGGCGTGCGGCAGACGAGGCTGAGGCAGTTGTACCGCGCATGCCGCGTCAAGAGCTCGGTCTCGGAATCGGAAAGCCCCTCGATCGTCTTGGCGTGAGGCGAGATGACCTCGATCTCGCTCCAGCGCGGGGGGCGCACCAGTACAGGCACCGAGAAGAAGATGCCGCGGCAATAGGCCCGAAAGCCCTGGGTCTCGATGATCGGCCAGGTCCACGGCGCCGGGCTGATGTTGAAATAAGTCACGTCCTTGTGCCGCTGAGCGATCTTGGTCAGCAGCGGAGCGTAATTGCGGTAGGCCGGATCGACATACCAGCTCGACAAATTGCACTGAATGGCGGTCTCTTCGCCATTCCTGCGTTCCGTGTAGATCAGCAGCAGCACGCCGACAGGCGTGCCCTCATTGTCGAGCATGTAGCCGAAGCGCGGATAGCCTTCGGGCACGGCCCGGAAGGCCTGCCGGCGCAGGCCCTGGATCCAATAGTCGCGCGAGCGGCCCACGAAGCCGCGCGTCAGCAAGTCCGCGATCGCTTCTGCGTCGGACTCGGTGATCTCGCGGCATCGGACCTTGGTGTGGATCACACTCGTCTTACCCGTGGAAATGACACGCCTCGTTTGGTTAGCGCCAGCCTTCGACATGGGCGTCGGCCGAGCCCTGCGGCTGCAGGCCCAGGACGTCCCGCACTCCGGCGGGCCAGGCGGAAAGGTCGGTGCCGTGGGTGTGGAACATGGCGACCGCGAGCCGGTCCATGCCGAAGGCGACGCAGCCCGTGTGCGCAGGCTCGCCATTGGCGTCCTGAATGCCCCAGGTCGTGCCGAAATGCTCGCGGTGATAGTTGAAGCTCATGCAGGCGGTCGGCTGCTCTTCCGAGCGCAGCGGAATGAGGAGTTCGAACTTGAGCTGCTGCTGCTTCTGGCTCACCGCCTTCATCTGGCCGACGCGGCCGAAGAAGGGGTCGCTGGCATAGTCGACACGGAAGGTGAGTCCGAGGTCGGTCGCGATCTTCTGCGCGCGCACCATCCAGCGCTCGCGGAAATCGGCGACGTCGTCGGGCGTGCCGATGCAGACATATTCGCGCATCCGGAAAGATTGCAGCCGGTCGAGATGTTTCGACGGCTCGCGGCGGAAGCAATCGGCGGCGACGTCGAAGCGCAGGCCGCCCTTCGGCAGCTGGCCCCGGCTTGCAGCGATCGGATAGACCGGGTAGCAGGCGGCCGGCGACAGCACGAGATCGGCGGGCGACAGCGAGGTGGTCCAGTCGCCGCCGGCATCGAAGCGGCTCACCGCGGCGTTGATCTCGCGCTCGGTCCCGTGCAGGCCGCAGACGCAGCCGAGCAGGTTCGGAAAGCTCTTGAGGTAACCGGATTTCTCCAGCTGAGCCCGGCTCATCACCGGGGGAAAGCGCATCACCTCGGTGCCGGTCTCGCGATGGCCGGTGATCAGCGCCGCCAGCTTCTCGACGACGCCTTCATAAAGCGCGGTGCGGGCATAGACGCCATCGGCGCCCATGCGATGGAACAGCTTGTCGGCGAGATGGTCGAGCGGGTCAATCATCTGCGGCGCGGTCGCGGGCGAGTCGGGGACGACGGCAATATTCATGGGTCGATGTCCTGCTATCTCAAAATTGTTCTTGTTGGTTCAGTCGGCAAACACCTAGTCGCGAAGGCTTGTCGGCACGCCGCTCATCAGCGTCGATGTCGCGGCGTTGGCCAGAATGCGGTCGTTGTTGATCATGATCGGCGACGACAGCACGTCGCGCAGGTGCCGGCCCATGGTGAACTCGCCGTCGTTGCGATAGCCGGACAGGCCGGCGGTGCGCATCGCATGCATCACGGTCTCGACCGCGAGCTCGGAGGCCTGCACTTTCAGAAGCGTGATGGATGACTGGAAGTCGAGCGAGGCGAGGGCGCGCTCGTCATGCTCGGCACGGGCAAAGGCGTCGATATTGGCCGAGAGCAGCGCGCGCAGCTTGGCGAGCGACATCTTGGCGGCGGTGAAATGGGCCGCGGCCGGCGGCATCTGTCCGCCCGAGCTGCGGGCTGCCTTGCGGATGAAGGCCTGCGCGCGGGTCACGGCCGCGGCGGCGATGCCGGCCCAGGCCGACGACCAGCACAGATGCGCGAACGGCGTCATGGTCTGGGCGTGGATCTTGTCATAGGATTCCGGAAAGACGCGGTCGGCGGGGCAATCGACCTTCAGCTCGAAACCGGTCGAGCAGGTGCCGCGCATGCCGAGCGTTTCCCAGCCCAGCGTCCGCTTCAGCGAGTAATCGTCCTTGGCGAGCGCCAGCAGCACCTGGTCGGAGGCGGCGGCATCGGTGGCGCGGCGGGCGATGGTGACGAGGCCGTCGGCCTCGGCGCCATAGGAGATCACGGTGGCGTCGCGCACCAGCGAGACGGTGTCGCCGGCGTGGTCGACGGCGGCCGCGCTGGCGCGGATGTTGCCGCCGTTCTGGCCTTCGGTGGTCGAGGAGGCGAGCAGCCATTGGTCGCGGGCGACCCGGCGCATCATGGTTTCCATCCAGGGGATGCCGTGGCCGTGCCGGATGATGCAGGCGACCTTGGTCTGGTGCATCGCGTAGATCATCGCCGTCGAGGCGCAGGCGCGTCCGAGCGTGTAGCAGATGTCGGTGACGTCGTAGATGGAGGCACCGAAGCCGCCGAACTCGACCGGGATCATGACGCCGAGCAGTTTTTGCTCGCGGGCGACCTCGAACGCCTTGTGCGGGAAGCGCGCGTCGCGATCGACGCCGTCGGCGTCGGCTGCGGCGGCGGCGGCGGTCCGGGCCGCGCGCTCGATCAGGGAGGGGCCCTGCTCGAGGAAGCTCGTCTGCGTTTCGTCGACAGTCAGGACTGCTTCACGCACGTTCATACTCGTCCGCCTCCGGTTTGCCGTTCGAGATCGCCGGCATCATTCGCGATGCCGCCGGCGATCCTCCGGTCATCTTTGCTTGTGAGACGAGGCTACGGATTTAATTCAAATTCGTCGATGAAATAGAGGGTAAACAAAGCCCAATTCCGACTGAACAGTTAAGGTCCGGTTGTTTGCATCTCCCGATTTTCGAGTATCGCGTTAGGAATCTGGAAGAAGACTGGATTTCAGACAATCTGAGTCATCGTTTACTAAGAAACGCGAAGTAATGGTGCCGCCCATTGCGGGATCGGCGGGCCGTGCCCATCGTAGCCGAGAACCGGTCCGACCTTTGACAGACAGGAATTTGCCGATGCAGGCCGTTGATACCGAATTGCGCAATCGCATCATCAAGCTGGTGACAGGCATCCTCGAGCAGAATTCGCTCAGCGTCGACGTCACGCCGTCCGCCAAGCTGGTCGACGCCGGCCTGACCTCGATGGACATGGTCAACCTGATGCTCGGCGTCGAAGCCGAGTTCGACTTCACCATCCCCCAATCCGAGATCACGCCGGAGAATTTCCAGTCCGTCGAGACGCTGGAACGGATGGTGGCGACCCAGCTGCAGCTGGCGAACGCGGCCTAGTTAGGAGCACTGCTCCCTCTCCGGTGTCTCCTCACACCACCGGCACCTTCTCACCACCCCGTTCCAAAACGCCGACAAAACTGGCATAGCTTAACCATGTCGCACGTGGCGGACAGGGTGGAGCAGGCATGACGCAGGCGGTATTGGGCATCATCGGGGGCTCGGGCATCTATGACCTGCCGGGTCTCGAGGATGCGCGCGAAGAGGTGATCGAGAGCCCCTGGGGCGAGCCGTCGGCGCCCTTAAGGCGCGGCACCATCGCCGGCCTGCCGATCGTGTTCCTGCCACGGCACGACAAGGGCCACCGGCTCTCGCCCTCCGACATCAACTATCGCGCCAATATCGACGTGCTGAAGCGGGCCGGCGTCACCGACCTGATTTCGCTGTCCGCCTGCGGCTCCTTCAAGGAGGAACTCCCGCCCGGCACCTTCGTGCTCGTCGACCAGTTCGTCGACCGCACCCACAAGCGCGAGAGCTCGTTCTTCGGCCGGGGCTGCGTCGCGCATGTGTCGATGGCGCACCCGGTCTCGCCCCGGCTACGTATCCATCTTGCCGCGGCCGCCGAAGCGGAAAGCATCGCCGTTGCGCGCGGCGGAACCTATGTCTGCATGGAAGGGCCGCAATTCTCCACCTATGCGGAAAGCATGACCTACAAGACGCTGGGCTACTCCGTGATCGGCATGACCAACATGCCCGAGGCGAAGCTCGCGCGCGAGGCGGAGATCTGTTACGCCACGGTTGCGATGGTGACCGATTTCGATTGCTGGCATCCCGACCACGATGCCGTCACCGTGCAGGACATCATCCGCGTCTTGACCTCGAACGCCGACAAGGCCAAGGCGCTGGTAGCGCGACTGGCCAAGGATTTTCCGCGCGAGCATGAGCCGTGCCCGATCGGTTCGGACCGCGCGCTCGACACCGCACTGATCACCGCGCCCGAGGCGCGCGATCCCGAGCTACTGAAGAAGCTCGATGCTGTGGCCGGGCGCATCCTGCGCGGATGATACGAAAGGCAGAATGCCATGAAGGTCGACGGCAAGCATTTCCGCAGCATCTGGCGCGAGCGCGATGGCTGGTCGATCGGCGCGATCGACCAGCGTCGCCTGCCGCATGAGTTCGTCGTCGCCAGGCTGACCTCGTCTGAAGACGCAGCCGTCGCGATCCGCGACATGCTGGTGCGCGGCGCGCCGCTGATCGGCGCCACCGCGGCCTATGGCAT
>RXJC01000272.1 GCA_003963435.1 Bradyrhizobiaceae bacterium
TCCAGGCCGGCGTCACCTGCCAGCGCGCGTCGACCGCGCGCTGCGTCTCGTAATAGGAATCGAAATCGGCGCTGACCATGTAATGGTCGAGATAGCGCAGCGCGTGCGCGATGGATTCGAACCGGCCGGGATCGCCGGGCGAGAACTCGCCGGCGCCGATCGCATTGATGGCGCGCTGCAGCTTCGGCGAATTGCGGATCACGTCGGAGGCGTCCAGCCCCTGCTTGCGGCGGATCATCACGTCGCCGGCTTCCATGCCGAAGATCGCGATGTTCTCGTTGCCGACATGGTCGCGGATCTCGATATTGGCGCCGTCGAGCGTGCCGATGGTGATGGCGCCGTTCAGCGCCAGCTTCATGTTGCCGGTGCCGGAGGCTTCCATGCCGGCGGTCGAGATCTGCTCGGACAAGTCGGCCGCGGGAATGATCACCTCGGCGAGGCTGACATTGTAGTCGGGCAGGAACACGACCTTGAGCTTGCCGTCGATCGCGGGATCGTTGTTGACGACCTCCGCGACGTCGTTGATCAGCTTGATGATCAGCTTGGCGTAGCGATAGCTCGCCGCCGCCTTGCCGGCGAAGATCTTCACCCGCGGCACCCAATTGCCGTTGGGATCGTCCTTGATCGCCTGGTACAGCGCGACCGTCTCGATGACGTTGAGGAGCTGGCGCTTGTATTCGTGGATGCGCTTGATCTGCACGTCGAACAACGCGGTCGGGTCGACCTTGATGCCGAGCCGCTCGCCGATCAGGCGCGCCAGCGCGGCCTTGTTGTGCAGCTTGACGGTGCGGAATTTCTTCTGGAATTCGACGTCGCTGGCGCGGGCCTCGAGCAGCGAGAGCTGGGTGGGATCGTCGAGCACGGCCTCGCCGCAGCTCTCGCGCAACAGGTCGGTCAGCTTCGGGTTCGCCAGCATCAGCCAGCGGCGGAAGGTGATGCCGTTGGTCTTGTTGGTGATGCGGCCGGGATAGAGATGGTTGAGGTCGTGGAACACGGTCTCCCGCATCAGGTCGGAATGCATGCCCGAGACGCCGTTGATGCGGTGCGAGCCGACGAAGGCGAGCTGGCCCATGCGCACGCGGCGGCCGCTCTTCTCGTCGATCAGCGAGACCGAGGCGCGGAAGTCGATGTCACCGGGGCAGCGCGCCTCGGCGAGCGCCAGATGCTGCACGTTGATGCGGTAGATGATCTCCAGGTGCCGCGGCAGCAGCCGCTCGAACAGCTCGACCGGCCAGGTCTCCAGCGCTTCCGGCAGCAGGGTGTGGTTGGTGTAGGAGAGGGTGGCGACCGTGATCTTCCAGGCCTCGTCCCAGCGGAAATTGTGGAGGTCGACCAGGATCCGCATCAGCTCGGTGACGGCAAGGCTCGGATGGGTGTCGTTGAGCTGCACCGCGACCTTGGACGACAGGCTGCGCAACTGGCCGTCGGAGGCGAGGTGCCGCTTGATCAGGTCCTGCAGCGAGGCCGAGACGAAGAAATATTCCTGGCGCAGCCGCAGCTCGCGGCCCGCCGGGCTCTCGTCGTTCGGATAGAGGAATTTGCAGATCGCTTCCGCGCGCGACTGCTCGGCGCTGGCGCTGACGTAGTCGCCGCGGTTGAAGGCGTCGAGCTTGAGCGGATCGGGCGAGCGCGCCGACCACAGCCGCAGCGCGTTGACGTGCTGGCCGCGCCAGCCGACGATCGGCGTGTCATAGGCGATCGCCTGCACCGTCTCGGCCGGATGCCAGATCGCGCGGTCGCGGCCCTTGTCGTCGACATGCTCGACGCCGCCGCCGAAATTGACGTCGTAGATCACCTCGGGCCGCTGCAATTCCCAGGGGTTGCCGAAGCTCAGCCATTCATCGGGATATTCCTGCTGCCAGCCCTGGTTGATGATCTGGCGGAACAGGCCGTAATCGTAGCGGATGCCGTAGCCGATCGCGGGGATCGACAGCGTCGCCATGCTCTCCATGAAGCAGGCGGCGAGCCGCCCGAGGCCGCCATTGCCGAGCGCGGCGTCGGGCTCGCATTTGCGCAGCTCCGGCAGCGAGACGCCGAGATCGCCGAGCGCGACCTCGAAGATCTTCAGAAGGCCCATGTTGTTGAGCGCGTCGCTGAACAGGCGGCCGATCAGGAATTCGAGCGAGAGATAATAGACGCGCTTGCGGCCGGCGTCGTAGCTGTGCTTCTCCGCGGTCAGCCAGCGATGCACGATGCGGTCGCGCAGCGCGAGCGCCGCGGCCTGGTACCAGTCGTGCTTGGTCGCCATGCCGGCGTCCTTGCCGATGGCAAGCCGCAGCTTCGCCAGGATCGCGCCCTTGATCTCAGCCAGCGCGAGTTCGTCGATGGGCTGCCCCGGGGCGGGAAAACTGGGCTGGAACGATTGATCTTGCAAAGCTGTCATTTCCTGGTCGAAGAACGCCACTTAACCCTACGCGTCTTGCCCCTGCATCGGAACTGTCACCGATGCGGCCGTGCACTGCGCTGGCGCAAATTTATGCAAGGAACGGGCCGCTTTGGGAACCCGGACGAGCACGGAGAAACCGGGATTCGTGCTAGATTGCCGGTCAATTCAGCCATGAGTGTGGAGGAACAGTCCCATGAAACTGCTGAAGCGACTGCTGATCGAAATCGCCGCCGCGACCCTGCTCGTCGTCTGCATCAGCGCCTCCAGCGCCGCGCTCGCCGCCGGCAAGCCCGGTCGCAGCGCCGACGGCCTGAGCTGCGGCTTCACCGTGCCGCAGAATGCCTCGCCTGCGGCCCGCTGCGCCGCCATCAAGCGCCAATGCGGCGGCAAGTTCTATGCGAATGCGTGCGGCAGCAGGCTGATGTCCGCGGCGAATTGAGGCGACCTCAAGCCGCCTTCAAGCTGCTTTGGCCTGCACCGCATCGCAAAACTCGGCGAGACGATCGGCAAGCCGCAGCGTCGCCGGGCTCGCATCCGGCGCGGCCATCAATGCGACCTCGGTCTTGTTGATCGGCGCAAAACCGTCCTTCGCCGTCAGCACGCGGTGCTCGGACTGGATCGACATCTCCGACAGGATGCTCAGACCCATGCCGGCGGCGACCGCGGCCTGGATGCCGGCGAGGCTCGACGAGGTGTAGGCGGTGTGCCAGGCGCGGCCCGCGGTTTCCAGGGCGTGGATGGCGCCGGCGCGATAAATGCAGCCGAGCGGGAAGCCGATCAGCGGCACCGACGACACGTTGATGTCGACCGGATGGTTCTTGCTGGTGACCCAGTGCACCCGCTCCGGCCACACCGCGATCGCATCCTTGGCGCCGGCCTCGCGCTTGTAGAGCGCAAGGTCGAGCTCGCCGCGCTCGAGATCGCGCGCGAGGTACTTGCTCTGGTCGGCGCGCACGTCGAGCCGCAGGCCCGGATGCGAGCGTGAAAACGCGCCCAGCAATTTGGTCAGCCGGTACGCCGCGAAATCCTCGGGAATGCCGAGCCGGATCGCGCCTTCGCCATCCGGCTGGCGCAGCACGTCGCGCGCCTCCTCGGCCAGCGAGAGCAGCCGGCGCGCATAGGACAACAGCCGCTCGCCGGCCTCGGTCGGGCGCACATTCTTGCCGTCGCGATGCAGCAGCACCTGGCCGATGTCGTCCTCAAGCCGCTTGATCTGCTGGCTGACGGTCGACTGCGTGCGGTGGACGCGCGCGCCGGCCCGGGTGAAGCCGCCGGCCTCGACCACCGAGACGAAGCTGCGCAGCAGCTCGAGATCGAGCATCGCCGCTTCCATTCGAAAATCCACTGATCTCAAGTTAATCATTTAATTTCCAAATGGCAAGCAGCGCCCCTAGATCGAGGGCTCAGGAGATTATTCATGTCGCTCGCCCCCTCGATTTCGCTTCCCAGCCGCCGCTTCAACACACTGCCGCTCGCCATCGGCCTGTTCTGTCTGCTCTGGAGCTACGCCTTCGTCGCCGGCAAGATCGGCGTCACCCATTGTCCGCCGCTGATCCTGCTCGCCGCGCGCTTCTCGCTCGCGGGCATCCTGATCCTCGGCGTCACCTTGGTCCGCGGCGAAGCCTGGTCGCTGTCCTGGCGCGATGTCGCGATCTTCGCTGTGCTCGGCATCGCCAACAACGCGCTCTATCTCGGCCTCGGCTATACCGGGCTGCAATCGGTCTCCGCCGGCCTCGGCGGCCTGATCGTGTCGGCGAATCCGGTGTTCACCGCAGCCTTTGCGGTGCTGCTGCTCGGCGAAGGCATGACCTGGCGCAAGGCCAGCGGGTTGCTGCTCGGCATCATCGGCGTGACCTTGATCGTCTGGCATCGCCTCTCGGTCGGCACGGACTCCCTGCACGGCATCGTCTTCACGCTGGCCGCGCTCGCCTCGATCGTCGCCGGCACCATCCTGTTCAAGCTGCTCGCTCCGAAGGGGTCGTTGTGGATCGGCAACGGCGTGCAGAACCTCGCCGCCGGAATCGCGCTGACGCCGGTCGCGCTCAGCTTCGCCGACGTCCGCGCGATCGATTTTACGCCGAGCCTGATCGGTGCCTTTGCGTTCCTCGTGCTGGGCGGCTCGATCCTCGCCTACTGGCTCTGGTTCCATCTCCTGAAAGTGTGCGGCGCGACCGCCGCCAGCGCCTATCATTTCCTGATGCCGCCGCTCGGCATGCTGTTCGCGTATCTCGTCCTCGGTGAGCACGTCGAGGCCCGCGATCTGCTCGGCATCATCCCGGTGGCGCTCGGCATCTATCTGGTGACGCGGCCGGCAAAGTCCGTCGCGTAAGAGGAGTTCATCATGCCCATTTCCATCACCCTGATCGGCGGCCCGACGGCGCTGATCGAGATCGACGGCTTCCGCCTGCTCACCGACCCCACTTTCGATGCGCCCGGCGCCTACCAGCTGCCGCATGTGAAGCTGGAGAAGACCGCCGGCCCCGCCGTGAAGCCCGATGCGATCGGCCCGGTCGATGCCGTGCTGCTCAGCCACGACCAGCATTCCGACAATCTCGACAATTCGGGGCGCGACTATCTCCACAAGGTCAAGCGCGTGCTGACGACGGAGGCGGGCGCAAAGCGCCTCGGCGGTCACGTCGAGGGCCTTGCCCCGTGGGCGACCTCGCATCTGAAGGACGGCGACGGCAACACGCTGACCATCACCGCGACACCGGCGCGTCATGGCCCGGCCGGCATCGAGCCGCTGTCGGGCGACGTGATCGGCTTCGTGGTGACGTCGAGCCGCAAGGACACCGGCGCGGTCTATGTCAGCGGCGACACCACCTGGTTCGACGGCGTCGCCGAAGTCGCGCGCCGCTTCAAATGCCGCGTGGTGCTGCCCTTCGCCGGCGCCGCGCAGACGCGCGGGCCGTTCCACCTCACCATGGACACCAACGACACCATCGAGATCGCGCGCGCCTTCCCCGAGGCGACGATCGTGCCTCTGCATACCGAAGGCTGGGCGCATTTCCGTCAGAACGGCGAAGACCTGCGCAAGACCTTCGACGTGCTCGGCTTCGGCACGCGGCTGCGCCTGCTGGAGCCGGGCGTGCCGACGGTGATCGAGGCGCCGTGAGGTAAGCCACTCACGTCTCTTCGTCATGCCCGGGCTTGTCCCGGGCATCCACGTT
This sequence comes from Bradyrhizobiaceae bacterium, assembly GCA_003963435.1. GTDB lineage: Bacteria > Pseudomonadota > Alphaproteobacteria > Rhizobiales > Xanthobacteraceae > Bradyrhizobium. The sequence continues at coordinate 5,557 of RXJC01000272.1, forward strand.
CTCATGGGCGGCGACAAAGACGTGGATGGCCGGGTCAAGCCCGGCCATGACGGCAAGGGCGACTCAATGCTCCTTCAATCCTTGCTGAACACGATCGACGCCATCCAGCCCGTCATCAGCGCCATCACGGCGGTGACGAGGCCGTAGATCAGCCCGTTCTGCCGCGCGGTGGTGGCGACGAACTGCTCGAAGCCGACCTTGACGATCTCGAACGCGGTCTCGGTCTTGCCGATGAAGGCGCCGTTCGCGAACAGCTTGATCTCCACCTCATACGTTCCGATCGGCACCTCCGCCGGCAGGGGAATGCCGGTGCGGAACAGCGTCGGCGTCAGGAATGTGACGGCGCCTGGATCCTCGCGATAGAGCCCGCGCTGGGTGCGCAGGCGGATGAAGGCGGATCGGAACGCGTCGTTCGGCACCACGTCGGCAAAATCGCCGCTGACGCGCTGCGTCAGCAGCACGTTGTTGAGCCCGACCTGCTGCCGCCGCGCGATCTCGGGCGAGGTGATGGCCTCGAACGGACGGTTGGCGAACAATGCCAGATAGCTCGGCACCTGCAGGAACTGGCGGTAGTCGGTGTTGATCCAGATGCCGAAGGTGCGTTCTTTCCGCCGCGTCACCATGTCGGCGCGCGGGCCCATCACGGTGACGACAAGATCATAGGCGGCGCGGTCGGCGGGCGTGGTGGCGTCCTTCTCGACCGAGCCGAACAGCACCAGCTCCTCGCCGGAATAGTTCGGCGTCACCGTGACGCGGTGGTTGGAGACCGACACGATCAGCCGCTCGGCGCGCGCGACCGAGCCGAGCAGCAGGACGAGCAGGATTGTGAGAAGCGTGCGCCTCATCCGCTCACCCCCAACTCACGGATGGTGAAGAGGTCCGAGGGCTGGATCACCAGCTCGATCGCGAAGCGAACGCCGACCGAGAGGATGAGCAGGCCGAGCAGCAGCCGCAGCTGCTCGCCGCGGATCTTCTGGCCGGCGCGGGCGCCGAACTGCGCGCCGGTGACGCCGCCGACCATGAGGATCAGCGCCAGCACCGCGTCGACGAGGTGGTTGGTCACCGCGTGCAGCATGGTCGCGAACAGCATCGTGACCAGCGTCAGCACCATCGAGGTCCCGATCACCGTCGAGGTCGGCACCCGCAGCAGGTAGATCATGATGGGCACCAGGATGAAGCCGCCGCCGATGCCCATGATCGCGCCGATGAAGCCGATCAGGATGCCGACCACCACCACCGGGATCACCGAGAGATAGATCTTGGAGCGCTTGAACCGCATCTTCAGCGGCAGGCCGTGGATCCAGTTGTGCGTGCGCCGCGGCGGCACCGCGCCGCGCCGGGTGCGCATCAGGGCGCGCAGGCCTTCGGAGAACATCAGGCCGCCGACGGTGGTGAGCAGCACCACGTAAGAGAGCGCGATCATCAGATCGAGCTGGCCGAGCGCGCGGAGCTGCGTGAAGGTCCAAACGCCGAGCGCCGTCCCGGTCACGCCACCGCATAGCAGGACGCTCGCCAGCGCCGGATCGATCGCGCGCCGCCGCCAATAAGCCAGCGCCCCCGAGAAGGAGGAGGCTGCGATGTGGCTCGCCACCGACGCCACCGCGACCGCCGGCGTGATGCCGATGAAGATCAGCAGCGGTGTCATCAGGAAGCCGCCGCCGATCCCGAACATCCCCGAGACGAAGCCGACCGCGGCGCCCATCGCCAGCACCAGGAAGACGTTGACGGGAAGATCGGCGATCGGGAGGTAGAGCTGCATCTGGGGATCACGCTCCGTCGAGGCGGACCGATTGGGCAATGCCTGCCGGACGGTCGGACCGATTGCCGCGCCTCTCAATAGCGGAATTTGCGGGCGTGAGGGACCCTAGAATTGGGGCGTGGTGAATGACGCGATCGATGCACGATGATGTCTGTGACCGTGCCACAACTAAGGTGCGCTCCCTCCCCCGCTTGCGGGGGAGGGTTGGGGAGAGGGTATCTCCGCGGTGGGATTCCCCAAGAGGAGAGAACCCCCACCCGCCGCGCTTCGCGCGTCGACCTCCCCCGCAAGCGGGAGAGGTGCACACCGAGCGCGTGGCTCGTACTGTCCGTCTAAAGCTGTTCGCGTCTAATGCGCGGCCGAGGCCGACTTCTTCGTCGCAACCTGCTTCGGCGTCGGCTTTGCGCTTGCCTGCGGCGCGCTGTCCCAGCCGCCTGCCGGCGTCGCGACGTTGACCGCGTCATCGGGTTGCGGCTCGGCGCTGAAAGTCTGGATCGCGAGCTTGGCGGCGGCGAGCGATTGCGGGTCGAGGCGCTTGGCGACGTCGTCGCGCTTGCCGGCAGCGTCCGAATCGCCCTGGGCCGCCGCGAGGCTGAACCATTTGTAGGATTCGGCGAGGTTCTGCTCGACGCCGATGCCGCGGGCATAGAGGATGGCGAGGTTGAACTGGCTGTCGGCGACGCCGCGATCGGCCGCCTTGCGGAACCACTGCGCCGCGCTCTTGTAGTTGGCGCCGCGTCCGCCGCCGTCGGCATCGAGCACCGCGAGATTGTGCATCGCCTTGGCGTTGCCGCGCTCGGCGGCCTGGGCGTAGTAGCGGCGGGCGATGTCGGTGTCCTTCTTCACGCCCAAGCCCTTTTCATAGAGCGTGCCGAGGCGGAAGGTCGCGGGGATCACGCCGGCCTGCGCGGCGCGGTCGTACCACTTCGCGGCTTCGTCGTAATTGGTGGCAACGCCCTTGCCTTCGGCAAAGCGCAAGCCGATCTCGTAGGCCGCGGTCGCATCGCCCTTCATTGCGGCGCTGCGCAGGCCAGGGCCGCCGATGCCGTCGGGGAGCTTCTCGCTCGGCGGCACCTGGATGAGGCCGAGCTTGGCGCGGCTGGTGCCCGACAGCGCGCCGGTGACGTCGCTGCTCGCCGCGGGCGGCGGCACCGCTGCGGCGGGCGCCGGCGGAATTTCAACCGAGGCCGAGCTGGCCGGGCCGGGCGCAGGCGCGGCCGGTGCGGCGTTGTTCTGGGATTGCCGGCCGATCGGCGTCGGCGAGGTCATTGACGGCGTGACTTGCTCGGGTGCGGCGGGCTTGTTCTCGATCACGGGCGGCGGGGGCTGCGGCGCCGGCTGGCTCAACGTATTGTCCATGGCCTGCGGTGCCGGCGGCGGGCTGCCCTCGAGCAAATTCATCGCCATCTTGAAGGCGCCGAGCACGATCACGACCACGCTCGCGCCGACCAGCAGCGAGCGGATCTTCGAGGTGAAGGTCGAACCGCCGTCCTTGCCGTTGTCCTTGGCGCGATCGGCGCCAGCCTTCGTACCACCCTTGGCACCACGCGCCGGCTTTTCCGGCTGCGCGGCGGCGGCCTGCGCGGCGCGCCGGGCGGCTGCGATGAAGCTCGACGACGAGACCGGCTCCTTTGGCGCGGCGGGAATTTCGCTGATCGCGCTCTCGGAGGCGGCGATGCGTTCCGACGGCGTGGCGACGCGCCCGCCCGGCCGTGTGCCCGGCTCGAGCGGATGATCCGGCGGCAATTCCGGCGCGAGAGACGCGCGCGCCGTGTGCGGCTCCAGGATTTCGCTGATCGCGCGCGGTGGCACCGGTGCCGGCGGCACCGGCGGCGGCGCGACAGGCACGGCTGCGGCGTGGAATTCGCGCGGCGCGGCGGCGAAGGCGGCCTGCTCCGTCTGCATTGCGGCGGGGTTCGGCAGCTCCGGCTTCGGATCGTATTTCGGCTGCTGGGCCTGCGCCCGCGGCTCGCGCGCGACCGGCGCGGGCTCCATCGGAGCAGCCATAGCCATGGGCATGGGCATCGGCTGCGGTGCAGGGGCGGGCGGCGCCGTCCGTACGGCGCGCAGATCGCCCTCGATCATGGAGAGGCGATCGACGACATGACCGAGCGCGCTGTGGACGGCGTCGAGCGAGTCCTGGGTGCTGCGGTTGGTCTCGGCCTGGCTGAAGCGGATGTCGGACAGCTCGCGCTTGACCAGATCGACCATTCCGGAATCGGCGGGCGCCGAATTGCGGCTCTCGGCCAGCGCCGAATAAGTCGCCTGCTGCCGCTCCAGGTGCCGGAGGATGTCGTGCAACCCGTCCTCGACGCGGCTCAGATTGCCACCGCGCGAGTCGGAAGCGGCTTCGATCCGCTCCAGGAGATACGAGACGCGCTGTTCGAGATGGGCGAAGGTCGAGGCGGAATCATTGCCGACCTGCATGCGGTCGAAGCGGTCGGACAACGCGCGGATCGCAGCTTCCAGATTCTCGGTGCTTTCGGAGGGCTGCGGCCGCTCGCGGGTTTCCAGCGCCGCGGTGAGCGCCGCAATGCGCTGCTCCAGCACGGCAAAGCTGTCGCCCTGGCCGGCGACGCGGGTGACCTGGTCGACCTTGGACGACAGCAGCTGCACGTCCTCGGACAGGCGGGCCAGCGCCTCGTTGGAGGCGACGTTGGAGACGATGCCGCGCAGCGCCGCGATCGCGCTTTCGAGCTGATGCACCGTCGAGGGATCGTCATTGGCGCGCAGGATCAGGTCGAGCTTGGCGCCGAGATTGCGGATCGCCTCGTCATAGCCCGTGAGCTGCTCGGCCGGCGTCAGCGTGCGCAGCACCTGCTTGATGTCGGACAGCGCGTGCTCGATGCCCGACAGCACCTGGCCGTCGGTGCCGTTGGAGCGCGTCTCGTCGATCCGCCGATGCAGCGAGCGGATCTCGTTCTCGATCGATTCGATCGCGCGCCGCGGCATCGCCTCGGTGATGGCGGTACGGATCTCGGCGAGCTCGCTGCGGAAGGCGTTGATCGCCTGCTCGGTATTGTCGGGACGCTGCAGCGACTCGATCTGGCTCGTGATCTTGAGCAGATGGCGCTCGAGCGAGGAGAAATCCGGTCCCGGCGGCGGTGGCGGCGGCGCATAGGCAGGCGCGGGCGGCGCCATCGGGGGCGTATAGGGAGCGGCTGCGGGCGCAATCGACGGCGCGGCGCGCGGCGGCATCTGCCGGGGCGTAAAGCCGTCGAGTTCGCTCTGGCGCGCGGTGATCTCGGCGACGGCGACGTCGAACGACGCGGGGCTCAAGGGAGGGGCGTTGCGATAGACTTGAGCTGCCGCACGCTCGACCGCATCGGCCTGGCGCTGGCGCGTTTCGACGGGTGAGGGCGCAGGCGCAGGCGCGGGCCGCGGCGCCTGAGGCTGCTGCGGACGGGAGATTTGCGATAGTCGCGCATCGAGCCGCGAGATCGCGTCGTTGAGCTGACGCGCAACGCCCTGCTCGCGCGAGACATCCGGTCTCGACGATGCGTCCTGGCGCGGGGCGGGCTTTGAAATCCGTTCGATCTGCTGGGTGATCGCGTCGAGCCGCTGGTGGATGTCGGCGACTTCGCGGCTTTCCTGGCTCGGCATGGGCTGCGGACGCTGATCCTGACGTGGATCTTGGCGCTGATCGTAAGGTCCGCGAAAATTCGGCGGGGCGGCTTCGCCGAGCGTGGAGTTCAGCCAATCGTTGAGCGACATGCCGGCACGACGCGCAGCAGCTTCGGCCCGCTCCCTGACGGATGGATCGATACCGTCCACACTCCACGATACGCGCGAATTCATGACTCTGTCCGGTTCCGACTCCGGCGCCCCACCCGGCGCCTCCAGCCTTCCCACGCGTGCCGGTTGCAAAGACAATCGAATTTGGCGCGGGTCGTCTGCCTCGAAAACCGACTTTTGTCCGTTACGGTAAATAACGAGTTAAGGAATGCGGCGGTGGTGGCTTAAAGTTGGGCGGGGGAACCTTCCACCGGTGTCATGCCCCGCGAAGGCGGGGCATCCAGTCCTCCGAGACAGCGCGGCTGGAAGCCAGCCGCCGCGGCGTACTGGATCGTCCGCCCCAGTGCGCAATCGCGCACAAGGCGGACGATGACAGCGGAGCAAGACGCTCTGCCGCGCCGTAGCGCCTGGAGCCTCAAGCCTTCTGGAGCCTTAAGCCTTGCTTTCGCGCTTGCTCTCCTCCAGCGGCACCACCGTGGCCTTGCCGGTCATCGTCGACAGCGCGGCGAGCGTCTCCTCGCAGAAATCGGCCACCATCTGCTCGTGGCGGGCGCCATAAGGTTCAGCGGCAGTAGATCGCCGACATCGGTCGCCTCGTTCGCCATTCCGTCGGTGGGAGGCATTCAAATGTGTTCAGGGGGGCTGCAGTTAGGCAACGTGGCTCGCGCCAAGGCGCCGAGAATTCGCGTTGGATTCAGTTGACGACGCAGTGGGATCGAATAGTTAAAAAGCAGAAGGGGCGCTGAGCGCCCCTTCTGACAGACTTAATAATGTGAGTTTCGGATACGGCGACGGAGCGGCAACTCCAAAGCCGGGACAACGATAGGACCGATTCCTGAAGTCGTCTCCGCCGAAACTCGTTACGCTGAAGCACATAGAGGGCTTTCCTTTCTCCGATGATCTAAGCACTCATCGGTGTGCCGCTCCTGAGCGAGGCTCCGGCTTGTCCGGAGCCTTATTCATTTTAAAACCGCCTCTTGAAGTTAGTGCCAAAGAGGCTCGGTTGTGCGGGCAGCTTGATCCATTGATCTCCGCGTAGGTCGATCTTCCGGTCTCGATCCTTTAGACGCGAGAGTTGAGGCGAAAGACTCGTCCTCAACAGCTTACCAGAGAAGTACTTCTCATTCAGCTCCGCTAGAATCTCCTGCGCGGTCATTCCGTTCGGTTTGCGATCGAGCACCGCCAAGACTGCGTCCATAATCGTTATTCGAGGGGGCGTGGGCTCACCAAGAGTCTTCAGGACGGTCTCGATCTCTTCCCGTTCTTTAAGCAGAGCTCGAATCCTCTGCTCAGTTTCCAACAGCCGTTCGCGCTGAGCCGCGTACTCCTTCTGAAGAGGCTCCAGGCCAGCATCAATCGCCGATCGACGACCCTCTAGGATTTGCCGAACATCGCTCATGCCCTCCTATAGCCGATTCCGGTCGCGATCGCTAGTCTCTTCCGTTCAAGAAGAATCCAAAAGTTTGGTTAGCGAATCGTTAACGGATTCGCGCGCAGAATGGCATGGCAATTGCTACGCGCGCGCTAGTACTTCCGGCTTCGGTTGGGTTGGTTTTTAGGTGTCTGAATACCGTCAATTTGACAGGCGCGCTGCGGCGAGTGGAATTCAGGTCACATCATTTGAGAGGTGGGTGCGCAAATTTGCGCACCATTGGAGCTCGCCCACATTTCGGTCGAGCCTGCGCCAATTGGCGCAGCCTATGGCGCGGTTCGAAAACGTACCTCTCTGGCTTGGCGTCAGTCTGGAGCGGCCTTGGTGGGCTCGCTCTCAACCCTTCTCCCGCTTGCTCTCCTCCAGCGGCACCACCGTGGCCTTGCCGGTCATCGTCGACAGCGCGGCGAGCGTCTCCTCGCAGAAGTCGGCCACCATCTGCTCGTGGCGGGCGCCGAGGCGGAGCAGCAGCAGATTGCCGAGGTCGAGCCTTCCCTCGGCGGTGCCGTCGGGAAAGCGCTTCTTCAGGATGCGTTCGTAATTGGCGTGGCGGTCGCGGTGATGCTCCAGGCGGGCCATCAGGTCGGTGCGCAGCGGCTCGATGTCGATGCTGTCGAGGGCATGGAGGCGGACCAGGAGGTCGTCCTTGGTCGAGGCTGGCGTGCTTGGTCGCGCGGCCCAGTGCCGCAGCGCTGTTCGCCCCTCCGGAGTGAGCGTATAAACCAGCTTGTTGGGCTTGCCCGTCTGCACGACCTCGCGGCCCTGGATGTGGCCGCGGTCGCGCAGCTTGGAGAGCTCGCGGTAGATCTGCTGATGGTCGGCCTTCCAGAAGAAGCCGATCGAGGAATCGAACGTCTTGGCGAGCTCGTAGCCCGTCATCGGACGTTCCGTCAGGCATGCGAGGATCGCGTCGCCCAGGGCCATGATCGGCCTCCTTGTTTCAACCTCGACCATCATGCTTGACTTTATGCGCATTGGCGCATATGCGTCAATGTGCATATGAACGGCACTTCAGGCCGGGCGCAAGATCCGACCCGAAAAACCCAGCGAAATCAATCGCCACGCTACTGTGCATGGGGTTGTTTTCGCACTTTTTGTCCAGGCCTTTAGGGAGGCAGCTGAGAATGACCGGCCTCGATTCCTGGTACGATTACATGAAGTCTCACGACCGCACCGCGCTCTGGGACCTCTTGCATCCCGACGCCGTGTTCGAAAGCCCCGTCGTCCACACCCCGCTGCGCGGCCGCGACATCACCTTCAAATACCTTTCCAGCGCCGAGAAGGTGCTCGGCGGTCCCGGCTTCACCTATGTCGGCGAATGGCGCAGCGACCATGGCGCCGTGCTCGAATTCAAGAATGTCGTCGACGGCATCGAGATCAACGGCGTCGACATCATCACTTTCGACAGCGAGGGACGCATCACGCATTTCAAGGTGATGGTGCGTCCGCTCAAGGCGATCAACATGCTGCACCGCCTGATGGCGGAGCAGCTTGCCGTTGCACAATCATAAGCCCAACATCACCCTTCAAGCCCCACGCCGGGAGACCCTCATGCCGATCTACAAAGCCCCCGTCGAAGACGTGAACTTCCTGCTCAACGACGTCTTCCAGATCGATCGCTACGACAACCTCGCCGGCTTCTCCGATGCGTCGAGCGACGTGCGCGAAGCCATCCTCGGCGAAGCCGCCAAGCTCGCCGAAGAGGTGCTGCAGCCGCTCAATCGCGTTGGCGATCTCGAAGGCTGCAAGCGCGCCGATGACGGCAGCGTCACCACGCCGAAGGGCTTCAAGGAGGCGTTCAAGCAGGTCGCCGAGGGCGGCTGGCTCGGCCTCTCCGCGCCGACCGAGTTCGGCGGCCAGGGCTTGCCGGTGACGCTCTCGCAAGCCGTCAACGAATTCCAGATCTCCGCCAACATGGCGTTCTCGATGTATGGCGGCCTCACCATGGGTGCGACCGCGGCGCTGATCGTTCACGGCTCGCCCGAGCAGAAGCAGACCTACGTCCCGAAGATGGTGGCGGGCGAATGGACCGGCACCATGAACCTGACCGAGCCGCATTGCGGCACCGATCTCGGCATGCTCCGCACCAAGGCGGTGCGCCAGGCCGACGGCAGCTTCAAGATCACGGGCACCAAGATCTTCATCTCGGCCGGCGAGCATGACTTGGCCTCCAACATCATCCACCTGGTGCTGGCCCGCATCGAGGGCGCGCCCGCCGGCATCAAGGGCGTGTCGCTGTTCGTGGTGCCGAAATTCCTGGTCAATGCCGACGGTTCGGTGGGCGCGCGCAACGGCGTCGTCTGTGGCTCGATCGAGCACAAGATGGGCATCCACGGCAATTCGACCTGCGTGATGAACTACGACAACGCCACCGGCTGGCTGATCGGCGAAGAGAACAAGGGCATGCAGGGCATGTTCGTGATGATGAACGAGGCCAGGCTCGGCGTCGCCGTGCAGGGCCTTGCGCAGTCGGAAGTCGCCTATCAGAACGCCGTCGCCTATGCCCGCGAGCGCATCCAGGGCCGCTCGCTCACCGGCGCCAAGGCGCCGGACAAGCAGGCCGACCCGATCATCGTGCATCCCGACGTGCGCCGCACGCTGCTGTCGATCCGCGCCTTCAACGAGGCCGCGCGCGCCTTCGTGATGTGGACCGCGCTGAAGAGCGACGTCGCCCACCGCTCGGAAGACCCGAAGGACCGGCAGGCCGCCGACGACCACATGGGCCTGATGACGCCGGTGCTGAAGGGCTTCCTGACCGATTACGGCTTCGCCAACGCGGTGCAGGCCCAGCAGATGTATGGCGGCCACGGCTATATCGCCGAGCACGGCATGGAGCAGTTCGTGCGCGATGCGCGCATCGCCATGATCTACGAAGGCGCCAACGGCATCCAGGCGCTCGACCTCGTCGGACGCAAGCTGCCGCGCGACGGCGGCCGCGCCATCATGGCCTTCTTCGGCGAGGTCATGGCCTTCGCCAAGGAGAACGGCGGCGACGAGGCGCTCAAGCCCTTCATCACCCCGCTCTCGACCTCGCTCGGCCACCTGCAGCAGGCCACGACCTGGCTGATGCAGAACGCGATGGCCAAGCCCGACAATGCCGGCGCCGCCGCGACCGATTACCTGCATCTGTTCGGCTTCGTCGCGCTCGGCTACATGTGGGCGAAGATGGCCAAGGTGACGAATGCCAAGATTGCCGAGAGCGGGGCGACGCCCTATCTCTCGACCAAGCTGGTCACCGGCCGCTTCTTCATGGAGCGGATGCTGCCGGAGACGGCGGCCAATCTCGCGCGCATCCAGGCCGGCTGCGCCACCATCATGGAATTGCCGGCGGAAGCGTTCTGAGCCGCTTCCGCTGCCTGCTCCCAATCGCGTCTAGACATCACATCAGGAGGGCGTCATGCCTGAGGCATTCATCTACGACCACGTTCGCACCCCCCGCGGCCGCGGCAAGGCGGACGGCGCGCTGCACGAAGTCACCGCGCTCGCGCTCGCGAGCGTGCCGCTGAAGGCGCTGAAGGACCGCAACAATCTGCCGGAAGACTCCGTCGACGACGTCATCCTCGGCGTGGTCGATCCGGTCGGCGAGGCCGGAAGCGACATCGCGCGCTTCGCCGCGCTGAAAGCCGGTCTCGGCGAAGCCGTGCCCGGCGTGCAGATCAGCCGCTTCTGCGCCTCCGGCCTCGACGCCGTGAACTTTGCTGCCGCGCAGGTGATGAGCGGCCAGCATGAGCTGGTGATCGGCGGCGGCGCCGAATCGATGAGCCGCGTCGGCATCGGCGCCTCCGGCGGCGCCTGGCCGATGGACCCGTCGATGGCGGTGCCGGCCTATTTCATGCCGCAGGGCGTGTCGGCCGACCTGATCGCCACCAAATACGGTTTTTCGCGCGATGACGTCGATGCTTACGCGGTGCAGAGCCAGCAGCGTGCGGCGAAGTCCTGGGAAGAGGGCCGCTTCGCCAGGTCGATCGTGCCGGTGAAGGACATCAACGGCCTCACCATCCTCGCCAAGGACGAGCACATGCGTCCCTCGACGACGATGCAGTCGCTGGCGCAGCTGCAGCCCTCGTTCACGATGATGGCGCAGATGGGCGGCTTCGACGGCGTCGCGCTGCAGTCGCACCCCGAGATCGAGCGCGTCAATTACGTGCACCATGCCGGTAACTCCTCCGGCATCGTCGACGGCGCCGGCGCCGTGCTGCTCGGCAGCAAGGAGGCGGGTAGCAAGTACGGCCTGAAGCCGCGCGCAAAAATCCGCGCGTTCGCCAATATCGGCTCGGAGCCGGCGATGATGCTGACCGGCCCGGTCGACGTCACCGAAAAGCTGTTCGCGCGCTCCGGCATGAAGAAGTCAGACATCGACCTGTTCGAGCTCAACGAGGCCTTCGCCTCGGTCGTGCTGCGCTACATCCAGGCCTTCGACATCGACAACGCCAAGATCAACGTCAACGGCGGCGCGATCGCGCTCGGCCATCCGCTCGGCGCGACCGGCGCGATGATCCTCGGCACCGTGCTCGACGAGCTCGAGCGCACCAACAAGTCCACCGCCCTCGTCACGCTGTGCATCGGCGGCGGCATGGGCACCGCGACCATCATCGAGCGGGTGTGAGGCTGTAGGGTGGGTTAGCGAAGCGTAACCCACCACTTCTCTCTCTCCGCGTGGACAGCAAAGAGGTGGGTTACGCCTTCGGCTAACCCACCCTACGAGATCACAGTTAACCGCCGCGCCTGAGATCGGCTGCGGCACCGAGGAGCAACCAACATGTCGTACAAGAATTTCAGGGTTGAGACCGACGCAGACGGCATCGCGCTCGTCACCTGGGACATCCCGGGCCGTTCGATGAACGTGCTCGACGAGACCTCGACCAACGAGCTGGACGCGATCGTCAAGGCGACCACGGCGGATGCCGCGGTGAAGGGCGTCGTCATCACCTCGGCCAAGGACGCGTTCTGCGCCGGCGCCGATCTCTCCATGCTCGAAGGCATGAACCAGGCCTACGCCAAGGTCTTGAAGGAGCAGGGCGAGACCGCCGCGAACCAGATGCTGTTCGACCAGAGCCGCCGCTTCTCGCTGGTGCTGCGCTCGATCGAAACCTCGGGCAAGCCGTGGGCGGCCGCGATCAACGGCCTTGCGCTCGGCGGCGGCTTCGAGATCACGCTGTGCTGCCACTACCGCGTCGCCGCGGAGAATCCCAAGACCCGCCTCGGCCTGCCCGAGGTCAAGGTTGGCCTGTTCCCCGGCGCCGGCGGCACGCAGCGCGTGCCGCGTCTGGTGCCGCCGCAGGACGCGATGACCATCCTGCTCAAGGGCGATCCGGTCACCGTCGAGAAGGCCAAGGCGCTGAATTTGATTCACGCCATCGTTCCCGCCGCCGATCTCGTCAAGGCGGCGAAGGACTGGATCAAGGGCGGCGGCAAGGCGATCGCGCCCTGGGACGAGAAGGGCTTCAAGCTGCCCGGCGGCCCCGTGTTCTCCAAGGCTGGCATGATGATGTTCCCCGCCGGCAATGCGATCTATCGCCGCGAGACCTACGACAATTATCCGGCCGCGCGCGCGATCATGAGCTGCGTCTATGAGGGCCTGCAGCTCCCGATCGACGCCGCTCTGCGCGTCGAGTCGCGCTACTTCACCTCGGTGCTGCGCTCGAAGGAAGCGGCCGCGATGATCCGCAGCCTGTTCCTGTCGATGCAGGAGCTCAACAAGGGCGCGCGCCGTCCGAAGAACGTAGCCCCGACCAAGGTGAAGAAGATCGCCGTGATCGGCGCCGGCTTCATGGGCGCCAGCGTCGGCTACGTCTCGGCCCGCGCCGGCCTCGACGTCGTCCTGATCGACCGCGACCAGGAGAGCGCCGACAAGGGCAAGGCGCATGCGCAGAAGGTGATCGAGGACCAGATCAAGAAGGGCCGCGCCAAGCCTGCGGATGCCGAGGCGCTGCTCGCGCGCATCACGCCGACGGCAGATTATGCGGCGCTGAAGGACGTCGACCTCGTCATCGAGGCCGTGTTCGAGGACCGCAAGGTCAAGGCGGACACCTTTGCCAAGGCGCAGGAGTTCATGAAGCCGGACGTGATCTTCGCGTCCAACACCTCAACGCTGCCGATCACCTCGCTGGCCGAGAGCTTCAAGGATCAGGGCAAGTTCGTCGGCATCCACTTCTTCTCCCCGGTCGAGAAGATGATGCTGGTCGAGATCATCCTCGGCAAGAACACCGGCGACGTCGCGCTCGCGACCGCGCTCGATTACGTCCGGCAGATCGGCAAGACGCCGATCGTGGTCAACGACTCCCGCGGCTTCTTCGCCAACCGCTGCGTCGGCCGCTACGTCGCCGAGGGCAACGAGATGTTCCTGGAAGGCGTGCCGCCCGCGATGATCGAGAACTGCGCCAAGATGGCCGGCATGCCGGTCGGCCCGCTCTCCCTCTCGGATGAAGTCGCGCTCGACCTCGGCCTCAAGATCATGAAGGCGACGGAGGCCGATCTCGGCCCCAACGCCATCAATCCCGATCAGAAGAAGCTGATGGTGGAGATGGTCGAGAAGCAGGGCCGCCTGGGGCGCAAGAACAGCAAGGGCTTCTACGACTATCCCGAGAAGGGCAAGGGCCAGAAGAGCCTGTGGCCGGGCCTCTCGGCGCTGCAGCCGAAGCAGCTCGACCCCGATACGCTCGACGTCGAGGAGCTGAAGCAGCGCTTCCTGGTGGTGCAGGCGGTGGAAGCCGCGCGCACGGTCGAGGATCACGTCATCACCGATCCGCGCGAGGCGGATGTCGGCTCGATCCTCGGCTTCGGCTTCGCGCCGTTCACCGGCGGCACGCTGTCCTATATCGACTTCATGGGCACGAAGAAGTTCGTCGAGCTCTGCCACAAGCTGGAAGCGAAATACGGCTCGCGCTTCACCCCGCCGAAACTGCTGGAAGAGATGGCGGCGAAGGGCGAGACCTTCTACGGCCGCTTCGCGCCGAAGAAGGCGGCGGCCTGATCTGATCTTGTAGCCCGGATGGAGCGCAGCGAAATCCGGGACAGCATCTCCTCGGATGCAGTGACCCGGATTACGCTGCGCTCCATCCGGGCTACGCAGAATCAAAAAGGCCGGATCTTCGATCCGGCCTTTTGACTGCGTAGTGAAAGGTTTTGACGGGTTTCTCTGCCACAATGCGGCCACCTCAACTCCGTCCGGGGGTCACTCCTGCTTCGTACTGGCACCGCTCTTGCTGATCAATCCACCGAACGGTGATTGATATCGAAGGTGTTTCGTAATGACCCCTATAGTGTTTCAAGACGGCGCAGTCGGTGTCACGGTGAGATACGCCCCAGCGGTGCCGTTCAGCTGGCGGCGGTTGCGACGTAGAATCCTGCGCCTGCGCAGGAAAATACCTTCTTGGGGAGGCCTTGCACTAGTCGTTCTCGTCGCCGACACCTTGTTGGCCGTGATGGCTTGGTGCGCCGTCGCTCTCGTGCTGCGCTAGGACGTCGTCCTTGTGTAGGTAGAATGAACCTACCATGTAGGAAAGTTGACAGGCCACCAGGCTCCCGATGACGATTGGAATGCCCGTCCAGAATCCGAAGTCGGAGGTCTGAAGGACGATTGTGGCGAAGACTGCGATTGCGGGCGAGACCAGCACCAGCGACCAGACTCTGAAGAACAGCGCTGTGGTCAGTCCAACGATGGCGCTCGCGAATACAACGATAAGTGGGGTCGTCACGATCGTATTCCAAGTTGGCAGCCCTGCCAGCACTGATAGTTGCGCGGATTGGACTGCTCTCACAAGGTGTGTGGCGACATCTCCTTGGACAAGACAGGGTTATTGTTAACTCCGACAACTCGCCTAAAAGTTGCGTGCGCTTTTCGGGTTCCAATGGGCACAACGCGAAAGGGCCGGATCTTGGATCCGGCTCTTTCGTCAAGTTAGCCGTAAAGGATTGGCCTCACTTCGCCTGCGCGAGCCCTTCCTTCTTCAGCGCTTCCTGCACCTGCGGCCGCGCCGCGACGCGGGCCTTGTAGGCGGCAAGGTTCGGCATCGCCGAGAAGTCGAACTTCATCCGGTCGGCCCAGGTCAGCATCGTGAACAGGTAGCCGTCGGCCACCGTGAACTGCTGGCCCATGAGGTAGTCGCGGCCGGCGAGCTGGCTGTCGATATATTTCAGCTTGCCCATCACGCGGTCTTTGAAGAAGGCCTTGGCCTCGTCGTTCAGCGCCGGCGCGAACATCGGGCCAAAGCTCTTGTGCACCTCGGAGGTGAGGAAATTCAGCCACTCCAGCAGCTTGTAGCGCTCGGAACTGCCGTGAGCGGGCGCCAGCGCCTTGGCTGAAGCCTGATCGGCGATCATCTGGACAATCACCGGCCCTTCGGTCACGATCTCGCCGCTGTCGAGGCCCAGCGCAGGGACCTGGCCCTTGGGATTCAGCTTCAGATAATCCTCACCATTTTCGAGCTTCTTGGCCCGGATATCGACCTTGACCAGCTCATAAGGCAAGCCGGCTTCCAGGAGCGCGATGTGGGGGGACAGCGAGCAGGCACCGGGCGAATAATACAGCTTCATGGAATTTCCTTCTCTTGAGCTTGGTTCGGCCGAAAAAGCGATTACATGCATCTGCTTGGAATAGTCAAGATTGATGCAGCTGCATCAAATGGGGTAAGAGACGGGCGACGAGCTTGAGCGGGACCATGAAACGCAAACCATCGACCGAGGCGACTTCCGCCTGGATCCGCCTGATGCGGGTGCAGAGCCGCGTGCTCGATTGCGTCGAGCAGGACCTGAAGAAGGCCGGCTTCCCGCCGCTCGCATGGTACGACGCGCTGCTCGAATTGTCGCGCGCGCCGTCGGGCGAGCTGCGGCCGGTGGAACTCGAACGGCAGATGCTGATCCCGCAATATTCCACCTCGCGCCTGATCGACCGCCTGGTCGACGAGGGCCTTGCCTCGCGGCGCGAATGCAAGATCGACAAGCGCGGCCAGTTCGTCGAGATCACGGAAGCCGGCCGCGAGCTGCAGAAGCGGATGTGGGGCGCCTATTCGGCCGCGATCGAGAAATATGTCGGTTCGAAACTGTCCGATGCCGATGCCGTCAAGCTCAGCGGTCTGCTCGACCGGCTGGGCTGCTCGTGCGGCGAGATGAAGCTGCCGCCCGTCGCCAACGTCAACGAAAGCACGCCGTCGCGATGACCGCGCGGCAAACCAGCTCGTCCGTGCGCCCGGTGGGTTCGCGGACCATCCCCGTCACCCGCGCGCATTCGGTCGAAGCGCCTTTGATTAGAGTTTGATATGGCGCGAGACCAGATCGATATGACGCCGCTGCAGTCCCGCGACGAGCTCGTCGCGTGGTTCGAGGCCGGCTGCAAGGACCCGTCCGAATTCCGCATGGGCACCGAGCACGAGAAGACGCCGTTCACGCTCGAAGGCCACCGTCCGGTGCCTTACGAAGGCGCGCGCGGTATCGGCGCGCTGCTCGAGGGCATGAAGCTCCTGCTCGGCTGGGAGCCGATCATGGAGAAGGGCAACATCATCGGCCTTTACGACGTCACCGGGGGTGGCGCGATATCGCTCGAGCCCGGCGGCCAGTTCGAACTGTCAGGCGCGCCGGTCGAGAACGTGCACCAGACCCAGAGCGAGCTGATGGCGCATCTGGCGCAGG
>RXJC01000517.1 GCA_003963435.1 Bradyrhizobiaceae bacterium
ACCGCGAGCAATTCCACGTCGAACATCAACGTCGCGTTCGGCGGGATCACGCCGCCGGCGCCGCGGGCGCCGTAGCCGAGCTGCGGCGGGATGATCAGGGTGCGCTTGCCGCCGACCTTCATGGAGGCAACGCCCTCGTCCCAGCCGGCGATGACGCGGCCCTTGCCGATCGGGAATTCGAACGGCTCCTTGCGATCGACGGAGCTGTCGAATTTCTTGCCCTTCTGGCCGTTCTCGTAGAGCCAGCCGGTGTAGTGCATCACGCAGATCTGGCCCGGCTGCGGCGAGGCGCCGGTGCCGACAGTCGTGTCGATGATCTGCAAGCCTGAAGCTGTGGTCATGGTCTTTCCTGCGGTCTGGGCCGAGGCCGTGGTGGAAACGAAATGCGACACGCTGGCGATCACGGTGATCGCGAGTGCCGACATCAGCGTGAGGAGCGCGTGCTGGAAACGCTGCATAAGACACCTTCCGTTTGAGGCGGAAGGTGTCTAGCGCAACGCGGGGGTGGTTTCCAGCCCCGCTGGAGCCTCGATCAATAGCCCAACGCGCAGCCGTCCTTGCGCGGATCGGAACCGCCGGTGAGCGTGCCCTTGTCCCAATCGATCCAGATCGCCTGGGCGCCGCCGAGCGGGCCGACCACGCTGGTGGCCTTGTGGCCGAGCTTCTTCAAGCCTTCGACGACCGCAGTCGGCACACTGTCCTCGAGCTGATACTGGCCCTCGTAATGCAGGCCGCGCGGCATGTCGATCGCCTCCTGCACGTCGCAGCCGTAATCGAGGATGTTGGTCAAGACATGGGTCTGGCCGGTCGGCTGATACTGTCCGCCCATCACGGCGAACGACATCGTCGAACGGCCGCCCTTGGTGAGCAGGCCCGGCATGATCGTGTGCAGCGGGCGCTTGCCGCCTTCGATGCAGTTGGGATGGCCGGGCTGGATGCGGAAGCCGCCGGCCCGGTTCTGTAACAAGACGCCGGTCTTGTTGGAGACGATGGCCGATCCGAAGGAATGCGCGACCGAATTGATGAACGAGCAGACGTTGCGGTCCTTATCCACCACCGTGATGTAGATGGTCGAGGGGTTCATCGGCGGCGCGACATTCGGAAGGTCGAGCATGCCGTCCATGCGGATCTTGCTGATATACTCGTCGGCAAAACCCTTCTCGAGCATCTCGGCGACGTTGATCTTCATGTGCTCGGGAGAGGCGACGTGCATCTCGCGGTTCATGTAGGCGATGCGCGCGGCTTCCGCCTCGAGATGGAAACGCTCGACGCTGACGGGCGCGTACTTGGTCAGATCGAAGCGCGACAGGATGTTGAGCATCAAGAGCGCGGTGACGCCCGGGCCGTTCGGCGGGCACTGCCAGAAGTCATAGCCCTTGTACATGGTGCCGATCGGCGAAGTCGTCTCGGTGGTGTGCGCGGCGAAATCGTCGAGCGTGTGGAGGCCGCCGATCCCGCGTAGGGTCTCGACCATGTCTTCCGCGATCTCGCCCTTGTAGAAGGCGTCGCGGCCGCCCTTGGCGATCGCACGCAGGGTCTTGCCGAGCTCGGCCTGGCGGATGACGTCACCGGCCACCGGCGGCTTGCCGCCCGGCAGCAGGTAACGCACGGTGTTGGTGCCGGCCTTCAGCTTCTCGAACTGGTTCTTCCAGTCGA
Organism: Bradyrhizobiaceae bacterium; assembly: GCA_003963435.1. GTDB lineage: Bacteria > Pseudomonadota > Alphaproteobacteria > Rhizobiales > Xanthobacteraceae > Bradyrhizobium. Next base: position 1,657 of record RXJC01000517.1, read on the forward strand.
AGGCGATGCGGGGCGCGACGACATAGCCTTCCTCGGCCGCCTTGATCGCGGGCTGGAGCAGCCGATCGAAACCGAACTTGCCGTGATCGCGCAAAACGGTGGCGAAGGCGTCGACCACGCCGGGGATCGAGACCGCATGCGCCGAGGTCAGCGGCACGGAGTTGATCTTGCGTTCGAGATACCAGTCGGCATTCGCCGCCTTCGGCGCGCGGCCGGAGCCGTTATAGGCGATGATCTTGCCTTCACCGCGGGGCTGCACCAGCGCAAAGCAGTCGCCGCCGATGCCGGTCGATTGCGGCTCGATCACGCCGAGCACGGCCGAGCCCGCCACCGCCGCGTCCACCGCCGTACCGCCCTCGCGCAGCACCTCGATCGCCGCAAGCGAGGCCTGCGGATGCGAGGTCGCGACCATCGCGTTGGTGGCGTGGACCGTGGACCTGCCGGGGAAATGGAAGTTTCTCATCGAATTTCTTGCTCTCTTTGCCGTGGGCGCAGGTGACGCGCCATATCGGAAAAACCGGGTCTACATGACACATTCCCGCCCGCCGGGGCAATGCTGGCATACCAGTGAAATGGCTGCCATCCGCTGGGCGTATAGACTTTTCGGGGCCGACGGCCATGCGGGTTTTCCGGGCCGCAAGCGCCTGCTAAACGGGCCGCATGTCTGAACCCCGTTCCGTCACCAAGGTCGCCGCCTTCTACCAATTCGCCGCCCTCCCGGATTACCGCGAGCTGCGCGAGCCACTGCGCGCGTTCTGCGCCGGCCTGACGCTGAAAGGCAGCGTGCTGCTGGCCCAGGAGGGCATCAACGGCACCCTCGCAGGCGCGCCGGAGGCGATCGACGCCTTCGCCCATGAGCTCGCGCACGGCGACATGTTCGGCGGCAGGCTGAACAATCTCGAATTGAAGTTCTCGACCGCCGAAGCGATGCCGTTCGGGCGGCTCAAGGTGCGGCTGAAGAAGGAGATCGTCACGCTCGGCGATGCGGCCGCCGATCCGACCCGCCAGGTCGGCACCTATATCGATGCCAGCGAATGGAACGCGCTGATCGCGGCGCCGGATACGCTGCTGCTCGACACCCGCAACGCCTTCGAGGTGGCGATGGGCACGTTCGAGGGCGCGGTCGACCCCGACATCGGGAGCTTTGGCCAGTTCAAGGATTTTGCCGCAGCGCGGCTCGATCCGGCAAAGCACCGCAGGATCGCGATGTTCTGCACCGGCGGCATCCGCTGCGAGAAAGCGAGTGCGCATCTGCTCGCGCGCGGCTTTGCCGAGGTCTATCACCTCAAGGGCGGCATCCTCAAATATCTGGAAGAGGTGCCGGAGGCGCAGAGCCGATGGCGCGGCGAATGCTTCGTGTTCGACGAGCGCGTCGCGCTCGGCCACGGTTTGCGCGAACGGAATAAGGACGCGGCGCGTGACGAATGAGATCAAGACGCTGAGCGAGCGCATCGACACGCTGGAGACGCGCCTCGCCTTCCAGGACGACACGATCGAGACGCTGAACCAGACCATCACCGCGCAGTGGAAGCAGATCGATCTGCTGACGCGGAAGATCGCAGAGCTCGGCGAGCGGCTGCAGGAGGCTGAGGCGAATGCGCCCGGACCTGCCAACGAGCCTCCGCCGCATTATTGAGTCGTCTTACTGGCCGGACGCCTTGGGTAGCAGATCCATCAGCTCGCCGGACATCATCAGGCGGTTGCGGCCCGCGTCCTTGGCGGCGTAGAGCGCCCGGTCGGCCGCTTCAACCAGCGAGCTCACGCCCGCCGTGCGCTCCAGCGCCGGCCGACAGGTCGCACCGCCGACCGAGGCGGTGACGCATCCGGACGTCAGATTGCTGCCATGAACGAGGCCGGCCTCGTGAATGGCTTTACGGATCCGTTCGCCGATCAGCGCGCAGCCGGCAGCGTCGGTGTTCGGCAGCAGCATGGCGAATTCCTCGCCGCCATACCGCGCCGCCAGATCGCCGGCGCGCTGCGTCTCGGCCGCGATGATCTTTGCGACCAGGCGCAGGCAGGCATCGCCCGCGGGATGGCCGTATTCGTCGTTGTAGGCCTTGAAGTGATCGACATCGATCATCAGCAAAGCGAGGCTGGAGCGGTCGCGATAGGCGCGCGCCCATTCCTCCTTCAGCCGCTCGTCGAAGCGGCGGCGGTTGGCAAGGCCGGTGAGGCTGTCTTCGATCGCGAGCGTCTCGAGCCTGGTTTCCAGCTTCTTGTGCTCGGTGATGTCGCGAGAGATCGCGACCACACCGTCGGCACGGCCATTGTCCTTGCGCGTCACCCGCATGGTCGATTCCAGCCAGACCTCGCCGTTGAGCCGGTGCGAATTGCGGTAGGTGAGGCGCGCCTCCTCCCGCTCGCCACGCTTCATGGCGTCGACGATGGCCTGGACCTCCGGCAGATCCTCCGGATTGATGCCCGCCAGTGCCGGCGTGCCGATCAATTGACTGGCGCGCCAGCCGACGACGCGCACGGACGAGGGCGAGACATAGCGCAAGCGTTCGTCGAGCCCGATGCGGGTCACCATGTCGCTGGAGCCTTCCGCGAGCAGGCGGAAATGCGCCTCCTTCTCGACCAGCGCCGCGGCCATGCGCTGGCCGCGCTGCAGCTGCCGCACCAGCACGGCGCCGATGACCGCAATCAGCGTCACCAGCGCGGCGACGTAGAGCATGCGGGAGATTGCCGCAGCGCGCCAGGGCGCGAGCAGCTCCTCTTTGTCGAGCGTAGCCACCAGGACCAGAGGATAGCGGCCAGAGCGGTTGAAGAAGCTCAGTCGCTCCGCGCCGTCCAATGGTGACTTGAAATGATAGACGCCACTCGGCCGTTGCAGACTGGCGTCACGGAAGAGCGCAGTGTCGGCGACGCTGCGGCCGACAAACTTGTCGTTGCCGGGATTGCGCGCGATGATCAGGCCGTCGCCATGCACCAGCGCCGCGGAGCTGTTGCGACCGATCTCGAACTGCTCGTAGAAGTGCGCGAGATAGTTCGAGCTGATGGTGGCGAGCACGACGCCGCCGAAGCTGCCGTCCGGCTTGTTGAAGCGGCGCGACAGGGTGACCACCCATTCGCCTTCGAGGAGGCTCTTCACGGGACGGCCGACAAGGGGTTCGCGTTTTGCGGAGAGCTGATGATGGCGGAAGAAGCCGTCGTCGCTGAACGTCGCGGCGATCGTGCCGGGCGAGGTCAGCCAATTGCCCCGGTCGTCGACGATGGCGAAGCTGTGAATGCGTGGGAAGGCCTTTCTGCGCGCCTCCAGCACATTGCTGAGCTTCGTGATAGTCGCAGGGCTGGTGCCGTCCATCTCGAGCCGGCTGACGACGCCCACTACGCTGGAGTCCAGGAGATCGAGGCTATCCTCGGCGTGCTGGGCCAGCGACCGGGCGACGTTCGCCATTTCGGTCTCGGCCCCCCTGAGCACGGCATCGCGCGCGGCCCATTCACGCCAACCGCTGACGCCGAGGATGGCCGCGCAAGTCAGCGCGACGAAGGCCGCCGCACGCAGCGGCAGGTGGCTCCATCCGGCTCGTTGGGTGGCAAGGCTCATGCGGCAGAGTTTCTCCGATGGTCCGGAACCTCTGCCGCTTCTATTAGTGAACTCTGAAATCACTACGGGAATAGGCCGCGATCTGGCCGGGTTCCAGTAATCCTACGGATGCCGCAATCCGCGCATCGCTAACAACATGTTAGCGAACCTATCGGAATCCGGCGTGCCTCCGCTTAGCTGAAGATCGCCTTAACCTTGTCCCAGAGCGAGGGGCTGTCGGCATCCGCATCGGCCTTCGAGGGCGTCGGCTGGGCGGCGCTCACGGGATCGGACGCCGGGAAGGTGTCCCTCAGCCCGGCGTCGAGCTTGGACTGCCGGTCGGCGGCGAGCGCCTCGTGCAGATCGTCGGCGTGCTTGTCGTGCGGGGCGGGATTGAATGTCTCAGCCATGATGTCCTCCATCGGCTGGATCAACGCGGCCCGATTGCGCTGGTTCCCCTGTTCCGCTGAGGGCCGCGGCGGTGTATCAGGGGCCATAACCCCGTTCAGGACCATTCGTGCCCCAATCTGCAAAACGGCCCTTCATCGACGTGCTCTCCGGCCAGCGCCAGAGCATCCCGCCCATGTGGATGATGCGGCAGGCCGGCCGCTATCTGCCGGAATATCGCGAGGTGCGCGCCAAGGCCGGCGGCTTCCTCGATCTCTGCTTCAACCCGGAGCTTGCGGCCGAGGTGACGCTGCAACCGATTCGACGGTTCGGCTTCGATGCCGCGATCATCTTCTCGGACATTCTCGTCATCCCTTATGCGCTCGGCCGCTCGGTGCGATTCGAGGTCGGCGAGGGCCCGCGGCTGGAGCCGCTGGATGATCCCGCCAAGGTTGCGACGCTGGCGCCGCGCGCCGATTTCGGCAAGCTCGAGCCGGTGTTCGAGGCGCTCAAGCTCGTCCGCGGCGCGCTGGACCCGAAGGTCGCGCTGATCGGCTTCTGCGGCGCGCCGTGGACGGTCGCGACCTACATGGTCGCCGGCCAGGGCACGCCCGACCAGGCGCCGGCCCGGATGATGGCCTACCGGCATCCGGAGGCGTTTGCCGAGATCATCGACGTGCTGGTCGAGAACTCGATTCAATATCTGCTGGCGCAGCTCCAAGCCGGCGCCAATGCCCTGCAGATCTTCGACACCTGGGCCGGGGTGTTGCCGCCGGTCGAATTCGCGCGCTGGTCGGTCGAGCCGACGCGGCGCATCGTCGAGGGCGTGCGGGCCAAGGTGCCGGATGCCAAGATCATCGGCTTCCCCCGCGGGGCCGGCGCACAGCTGCCGGCTTACGTCGAGGCGACCGGCGTCAATGCGGTCAGCATCGACTGGACCGCCGAGCCGGCCTTCATCCGCGAACGCGTGCAGAGCAAGGTCGCCGTGCAGGGCAATCTCGATCCGCTGGTGCTGATCACGGGCGGCGCCGCGCTCGACCGCGCGGTCGACAACGTGCTGGCCAATTTTGCGCAAGGGCGCTTCATCTTCAATCTCGGCCACGGCATCCAGCCGGAGACGCCGATTGCCCATGTCGAGCAGATGATCAAGCGCGTGCGGGGCTAGCTCGCCCCGCTCCTCGAGGGTGCGGACAACAAAAACGCGAAAACAACCCCATGCACAGTAGACAAGTCATTGAAATGGCTGGGCCGGCATGAGGCGGCTCAGACGCGCATTTTGACGCGTCGGGCAAAACAGGCGCGCGATGGCGTTGGCCGCGGCATTCCGCGAAAACGCCTGCTGGTTACACCATCAGTGAACCGTGCTGCGCCTTGAGGCGAAGGGCCGGTCTTTCCGAGCCAGCGCCGGTTCGAAAGCCTTGACCGAAAGCTGCGCGGTCGTCTTGACGCCGGCCTTCTGCATGATGCGCGCGCGATGGTCCTCGATCGTTCGCGGACTGATGCCAAGCTTCCGCGCAATCGCCTTGCTCGACGCCCCCGCGATCAGATGATCCAGGACCTCGCATTCGCGCCTTGTGAGTCCTCGCGATTGCTTGAAATAGTCCACTGGACTCATTGAATGCGCAGACGGGGCGGCGCCCGCCGACTCGATTCGCGCAATCAGGTCTGCCGGACTGAATGGTTTCTCCACGAAGTCCGCCGCTCCGATCCGAAGCGCATGCACGGCG
>RXJC01000529.1 GCA_003963435.1 Bradyrhizobiaceae bacterium
TGCCGAACTCGGTGCACAGCGCCTTGGTGAACCCCTTGGAGCTTTCGAGCTGCGCCGCCGCCTTGCTCGGCCCGAACGCCTTGATGCCGGCAGCCGTGAGGTCATCGACGATGCCGGCCGCCAGCGGCGTCTCCGGCCCGACCACCACCAGCTCGACCTTGTTCTGCTTGCAGAAATCAATCACCGCACCATGGTCGGCGACATCGAGCGCCACGCACTCCGCCTCCTTGGCGATGCCGGCATTGCCGGGCGCGCACCAGAATTTGGTCACCAGGGGAGAGGCTGCGATCTTCCACGCCAGAGCATGTTCGCGGCCGCCGGAACCGAGGAGGAGAATGTGCATCAGGGGCTCAGAATGAGGGGTTTGCTGGGGGCGGAGGTCGCACGAATCGGGGTGGGGCTCAAGGGGGTGGGCCCGATTCGCGGTTATTCCGTCGACCCGATCCGCGGCTGATAGCTGCCGAGTCGGATCAATCCAAATCTGGGGCGCAGTCCACCGTCGGCGGTGAGGTAAGGCAGCCTGTGAATAACTGCGAGAAGCGGGCAACAGCCAACGAACGTTCTTATAATATTTGACCCATATTTTCAGTCGAATTAGGCACTTGGGCTCGGGGGCGTAATTGTGGATCATCCGTGGGCGTTTGGCTGGACACAAGTGTTCACTCTTTTCGGCTTCGGGATCACCATCGCGATTGCCGTTGGCGGATTTCGCTCGTTTGGACGTTGGCGTCGCGAGAAGCTGGAAGAGCGCCGCATTGACACTGCATTTGATGCGCTGACAATTGCGCACGAGACCAAATTCATCTTTGGAAATATACGTAGTCCATTCACGGAAGGGTACGAGTGGGCAGATATGCCCGCGTGGGAAAACGATACCGAAGATCGCCGGCAGCGGCGCGGAGCTTACTTCGCCACGATCAAGCGCATCAATTCCAACGCCAAATTCTTCGAAAGAGTTTGGGCCATCCAGCCGCGATGCATGGCGCTTTTCGGCGCAAGTGTTGAACAAACGTTCTTAAAATTGCATCAGGCACGGAGGCACATAGAAGTTGCCGCGCAAATGCTCGCTCGGCGAGTCTACGATCAAGACGATGACGATTCTGAAGACACTCGAAGGCTTTACCAACAGCTACGCCGCGATATTTGGGATCAAGGTGGATTTGAGCCAGAGCTGGACCGTGTGGGCCAACTTCTGCAAGAGTTCATTGCTGAGACAATCGCGTACGCTGAACCAGTCGTTGCCCAACAATACAGAGCGAACAATGCGCGATGGTGGTCCTGGAAAGCAATTGGCTCTGGCAAGAAATAGGGCACATCACGCGACGACGCGATTGATGGATGGGCATAGCCCGTAGGATGGGTTGAGCCCTTGCGAAACCCATCACACTTGTTTCTCTGAGCGTACCGAAAAGCTAATCGATCGGGCGCCATCCGGGCTTCGTCGTCCCTTGCAGTCGCATGACACCCGCGATGACGGTGAGCCGGAAGGAAAGCGATGGGTTACGCAAGGACTCAACCCATCCTACGAGCTGCAATTCTCGCCCCTCGCGGTAAAGCATCACGTTGAATTATCATCGGGAAAAGGCTTCGCTCCCGGAATGAGAGCTACGGAAATGTCCGGTGCTGGGCGGATAGAAGTTGAGCAGCGATTAAGGCCGAGGAATTAGCCCGACAGATGGGTTGAGCCGTTGCGAAACCCATCGCACGTGTCTTTAGAGGCGTCTGATTACGATGACAGCGTTGGACTGTCGCCGTAATTCGGCCGGTAGAGGGTTGCCTATCAATCTACTATTGATAGCATGGCGCTATTCTTTGGGGGACGTCATGCTAGTGCGTCTGGGCACAATATTTTCTCGGATTTTCTTAGCTACGGCCGGCTTTCTTGTTTTGTGGTCGGTGATTGTGTTTATGCGTACAGGCGGATGGCATCTCGCCAATCTTGCGGAAACGCTAGCTTTTTATCACATCAATGTTAGCGACTTCGGTTTGCTAGGGCTGCGCGCGATCTACGCTGTGCTCGGGCAAGGTTGGCTCGCAGCCTACTTCGCCATCTGCGGCGCAATAATCGCACTCGCGTCGGCCAAAGCAGCGCCGGGTTCAACGTGGAGCTATCTACGAGCGATTGTCATTTCCCCTTTCACTTTAATCCACCTGACAATTACCAGTTTCTTCTACGTCGTTAGGGGGATCGTAAAATACACTTTCATCGCTGTGATCACGTGCATTCTTCTCACCTGTGTGTGGTGGGGGCTGAATTACTTCATGTTCGCCTATCAGTTCTCTGACTCGGAGAGTTGCTCGCTCCGGCAAGCGATGTTTGCAGCAGTTGAGCAATTTGACTTTGACTACGACTGCGCGGATGCCAGCGGCGTCTCACCTAACGAGGATAGACGATACTATATTCTGTTTATGGCCAACGGGACTTCGACACCAGCAGATAGCGGACACGCTTGGTTGGCTACTGCAGCATTGAAGAAGGGCGATAAAGGAGACTTCTTGCTGACTGACTACGTTGTCACTGGCTACGGCCCAAGTGGCGCTCCAACAGGCGAGTGCTTCGCCCTGCTCACCCGCCTTTACCTCATCATTCGGCCGACAATACCTCTACCGTCCAACTTGGAAGCTCACTGGTGCGAGGGTGGTACAACACGAGCCGACGGACCGCCTCCGATACACGCGCCTGCAGGTATACCGATGCCAAAGACGGCCGATCCGAAGGCGGTAGACGCGATGCTTGGAGTGAATCCAACCGTTGTTTTCGCGGTCAGCATAAATCAGAATCAATATGAGAGAGCGAACCGAAAAATCGCGACCACAGCCAAGGACAGACCCAACTATCAACTGCTTCTTCACGACTGTACTACGTTCGTTCGCGACGTGGCCGAATATGTTGGACTGTATGCGCCCCCAAGAATTTTGGCACCTTATCCCGCTGAAAGTATTTCTTCCATCATGAGATACAACATGCGGCATAATAAGGAGCAGCCAACAAACTAGCCCTTAGGATGGGTTGAGCCCATGCGAAACCCATCGCGCTTGTTTCGTGATGTGATCGCGTCATGACCGCGTACCGCCGCAACTTCGTTCCGGGTGGGTGTTTCTTCTTCACCGTCAATCTGGCGGAACGGAGACTGGCGTTGCTGACGGATCATATCGAGGTGTTACGCGGGGCGTTTCGCGAAACGCATCAGCGCCATCCATTCACGATCGACGCCATCGTGGTGCTGCCTGACCACCTTCACACGGTTTGGACGTTACCAGAAGGTGATGCCGATTTTGCAATGCGCTGGCAGTTGATCAAATCCACCTTTTCGCGCGGTCTGGCGCGCAATGAGAGGATATCCCAAAGCCGCGCGGCCAAAGGTGAACGGGGCATCTGGCAACGCAGATATTGGGAGCATACCATACGTGACGAAGTCGATTTCGCGCGGCATGTCGACTATGTTCATATCAATCCGGTCAAACACGCGCTGGTCAACCGGGTGTGTGACTGGGCGCCCTCCTCGTTTCATCGCCACGTCAAGCTTGGAAATTACCCGGCCGATTGGGCCGGCGATCAGTCGGATGACGGTCGCGGTTACGGTGAGCGGGGATAGAGAAGCGATGGGTTTCGCAGGGGCTCAACCCATCCTACGAGCTACTACTACGAGCTACGAGCTAATTTCCAACGCCAGCGCAGTTGATACCATTTAGTGCACTGTCACCGTAATTCCCGAATTTCAAACCGGCGAGGATGGAGGACGATCTAGGATGACGAATCCCATCCCCAGTGGTGAATGGGCTTTCTCGACGATTGCGCGGCACGATGCGACTCGCGCTCAACGACTTGAGCAAGCCATCGAATACGACCAGATCACCGAGGCTCTTTCGTCGACTTTAAAAAGGGCGATAACAGCAGGCGACTACTGGTTGGGAGTTGATCACTATCGCGGTTGCACGCGCGGCATCGTCCAGTTTCGCATCCAACCAGAGCTTTACGATTTGTTCTTCAACGCGAGAACCGGGTATCGCGCACAATTCTGGACATCGCCGCGTCGCGGGCTGGACGCGAATGCTGATTGCGTTGCCAAGCTGACTGCGGCGCTCAAAGAACATCTGCCAAGCCAGTTCAGGGCAAGGGAGATCGTTTGCCGGACTGATCGCTTTACGCGTGAAGATGAGGACGCGGGCAGTTGCACGATGGCGAGCGAGTCTTTCTTTGAATCACTCGACTCCAAATTCTCGAAAATCTGGGTCTGCGAGCGACTGATTCAAGGCAAGCCGGGACCGCTCGTATCGCTCGGCGAGGTTCATCTTGGTATTCGGCTCGACGTTCGTCGTTGGCTAACTGCAAGGGCACCTTACCCATCATCCGAATTTTCATGGCTGGACCTGAAGGGTGGTTTTGTCGGAGGCGATCAGCCAAAATCTCCAGAGACGCGGGCTCACGACATCCACTATCGCGGGTGGTCTTAAAATCGCAAGCCATCAGTCCGGTGATTACCGTGACAGCCCGTAGGATGGGTTGAGCCCTCGCGAAACCGATCACACGTGTTTCTCGAAGAGTCCATAAAGCTAAACCGATCGGGCGCCATCAGCGCTTCGTCCTCACTTGCAGCCGATGAGAGCCGCGATGACCGAGAGCCGGAAGAGGAAAGCGATGGGTTTCGCAAGGGCTCAACCCATCCGAACCGTCATTCCGGGACGCGCGCAGCGCGAACCCGGAATCTATCGAGCGGCAGGGTCAGCGGTGGGATGGATTCCGGGTTCGCGCCGAAGAGGGCGCGCCCCGGAATGACGGCGGAGGCTATCCTTGCCTCCCCGCAATAATCTCCTGCAGCGTCGCCACATGCCGTGCGAACGCGCCGCGTCCCGCGGCTGTGGCCGTCACCGTCGTCTGCGGCTTCTTGCCGACGAACGCCTTCTCCACCGACACGTAGCCAGCCTTCGCCAGCGTCTCGATATGCGCGCCGAGATTGCCGTCGGTGGCGCCGGTCAGCTTCTTCAGGCGCGCGAATTCGAGGCCGGTGGCGGCTGGCAGCGCGTTGAGCGCCGCCATGATCTTCAGCCGCAGCGGCTGGTGGATGATGTCGTCGAGCTCGGCCATCAGCCGCGCCGCATCCAGAGGCCGCCGACGATCAGGCCGCCGCCGTTGACGAAGGCCATCCAGAGCGGGAAGGCCTCGCCGATGTAGAAGAAGCCGATCAAGGTCAGCGCGGTGATGCCGAGGCCGATGGCGACGAAGGCGGTGCCGAACCAGAGGCCCGCCAGCGTGTAGAACAGCATGAAATAGATCGGCCAGAACGCGCCAAGCTGACGCGGGCCGAAGTCGCCGATGACGCTGGTGCAGAGATTGCCGAAGGCGAAGAACAGCGCGAACACCAGCAGCAGCCGGAGGTCGAACGACGCGGCATGCGGCTGCCGAGGCGTGAGCAGGCGGATCGCGGCCAGCCCGCCGACGCCGAGGATATCGACGGCAGGCCAGGCATAGCCGGCATAGGCCGGCCACAGCCAGGTGATCAGATTGCCGGCAAAGACCAGGGCGCCCCACCACAGCGCGGCCAGGCTGGCGAGCTGGTAGAGCTGCGACTGGCGCACGCGCCGGACGATGTCGTCAATGTCGGCCAGCGCTTCGGCCGCCTGTGTGCTGTCGATCATGTCGTCCCTTTCAGTTCCGGGAGCATCGCATAGGACTCGCGGTGACGACCGCGCGCACGCCTTGTCCTTCGAGACGACCGCTTCGCGGTCTCCTCAGGATGCGGCTCAGTGGCAGTTCTGGCTGTAAACCGGCTGACACACCCTCGGTCCTCATCCTGAGGGCCCGCCGAAGGCGGGCGTCTCGAAGGATGGCCGCGAGCAGGTTTCGCGCTTCCTTCTGGTCATATGCAATGGCCTTGCCTTCAGCCCGTCAACGGGTCGCGTCATGACTGCCCGCCTCCGCGCGTTGCAACGTCGTCTGCGATCACCGCGACCGCCTTCGCATTCGTCACGATGCCCATGTGGTTGACGCCGTCGATGATCCTGACGTCGACTGACGGTTTGATCGCCTGCACGGCCTCGGCGTATCTGTCCGAGATCATCATCTCGTCCTCGGCGCCGGCGATGATCGTGATCGGACGTGTCGTCGCCGGCAGATCGAGCCGGTAACCGTGCGTCGCGAAGTTGCGCATCAGGCGGTCGGAATAGGTGGAGACGAGAATCTTCTCCATGTTCGGGCGAACCGCGAAGGCGAGCACCGGGAGCTGCGAACAGCAGTCGATGCCGAGCTTGCGCAGCGCTGCGAGGGCGAGGAAGCGCGGCATGTCGACACTGACCCAACCGCCGTTGCCCGGCCGGTTGGTCGGCGCGTCGTAGCCGAGATAGGGCGCGAGCAGCACGGTGCGCACGAACATGTCCTGCATGATCGGGGTTGCGGCAACGCGCAGCGAGAAGCCGGCGCCGGCGGAATGGCCGACCAGGGTGAGCGGCAGGTCGGGCGCGGTCTTGCGCACATGGGCGACGAAATCGATCAAATCGTCCTCGAGCTGTCCGACATAGGCGATGTCGCCGCGCGTGCCGGAGCCGCCATGGCCGCGGATGTCGAGCGCCCAGGTCTCCACCCCGCGCGCTGACATCGCGTGGGTCAGCGCGTGGTTGACCGTGGCGCTGGAGCCGGAGGAGCCATGGATGAAGATCGCGCCGCGGCCGGCCGCCGCGCCGCTGGGGACATAGTGCCGATAGCCGATCCAGGTGCCGTCGCGGGCCTGGAAGCGCTCGAGCGGCGGCAGCGTCGACCAGTCGATCCCCTTGGCGGAATCGGAGACCGAACGCATCTCGGGCGGCCGCTGCAGCGGCGTGGCGATCATGGCGGTCAGGATCAGCGCCACCGCGCCGACCGCACACAGAGCCCATTTCAGGCCGTTCAAGACGCCGCGCAGCAATCGGATCGCCATGGCTGGCTCCTTCAATCGATCAATCAATAGAGAACTCTATAATGCAGAGTACTCTTTCGATCAATCCCCGGATTGGCGCCGCGCGGCGAAAATCCTTAACGTCGGGTCCGATCCCACCATGCCGAATCGTGTGCCGATGCCGCCTGCGGAACAACTCAACAACGCCTTCGAATTCACCGTTTCCGAGCTCTCCCAGTCCCTGAAGCGGACGGTGGAGGATACCTATGGGCATGTCCGGGTCCGCGGCGAGATCTCGGGCTTTCGCGGCGCCCACTCCTCCGGCCATTGCTATTTCGCGCTCAAGGACGAGAGCGCCAAGATCGAGGCGGTGATCTGGAAGGGCGTGCACGGCCGCATGCGCTTCAAGCCCCAGGAGGGGCTGGAGGTGATCGCCACCGGCAAGCTCACGACCTATCCGGGCTCCTCGAAATACCAGATCGTGATCGAGGCGCTGGAGCCGGCCGGCATCGGCGCGCTGATGGCGCTGATGGAGGAGCGCAAGAAGAAGCTCGCCGCCGAAGGCCTGTTCGACGAGGCGCGCAAGCAGCTGCTGCCCTGGCTGCCGGAGGTGATCGGCGTCGTGACCTCGCCGACCGGCGCCGTGATCCGCGACATCCTGCATCGGCTGGAGGACCGCTTCCCCCGCCACGTGCTGGTGTGGCCGGTGAAGGTGCAGGGCGAAGGCTCGGCCGAGCAGGTCGCGGCCGCGATCCGCGGCTTCAACGCGCTGCCGGAGGGCGGCAAGATTCCGCGGCCCGACGTCTTGATCGTCGCGCGCGGCGGCGGCTCGCTGGAGGATCTCTGGTCGTTCAACGAGGAGATCGTGGTGCGCGCCGCAAGCGAGAGCATGATCCCGCTGATCTCGGCGGTCGGCCACGAGACCGACATCACGCTGATCGACTTCGTCGCCGACAAGCGCGCGCCGACGCCGACGGCGGCGGCCGAGATGGCGGTGCCGGTGCGCAGCGATTTGTTCGTCGAGGTCGCCGATCTCGGCCGTCGCACCCGCGCCACTTGGCAGCGCGCCCAGGAGAGCCGCCGCAGCGAGCTGCGCGCCGCCGCGCGCGCGCTGCCGGCGGCCGGCGACCTGCTCGCCATTCCCCGGCAACGGCTGGATTCGGCGGGCGCCTCCCTGCCCCGCTGTCTCAAGGCCAACACGCACGCGCATTTCCGAAGGTTTACCGCGGCGAGCTCGAAGCTGACGCTGCGGGTGCTGCACGGCCAGATCTCGCAGGCCGATCATCGCCTGACGGTGTGCGGCGAGCGGCTCGGCCTCTCCACGCGCTCGCTGCTGCGGCAGCGGCGCGACCGCTTTGCCGGGCTCGAGGTGCGCCTGCGCGCCTCAAGACTCTCCAACGCGCAGGCGCAGCGCAACGCCATTGCCCGCCAGCGCGAGCGCACCCATCGCCTCGGCGAACGCGCCGGCCGCGCGCTGCTCACGCTGCTGCAGCGGCTGGAGGCGCGCGTCGAGAACAGCGGCAAGCTGCTGTCGGCGCTGTCCTATCGCAGCGTGCTCGCGCGCGGTTTTGCGCTGGTGCGGGACGAGGCGGGACATCCGCTGCATGCGGCAGACAGCGTCGGGCCGGGCGCGCGGCTCGAGATCGAGTTTGCCGATGGACGTGTTGCGGCGACCGCGGATGCGGATCGGCCGGCGCCGACCGCCAAGCGCGCGCCGGCGCAGCCGAAGCAAGCCGCGCAGGATGCCAAGCCAGCGCCCAAGCGCGTAGCCAAGCCGGTGGATCAGGGCAGCCTGTTCTGAAGGCTAAGGAGCGAGCGCTCTCTCCCCGTCATTGCGAGGAGCCCTTGCGACGAAGCAATCCAGAATCCCTCTGCAGAGACATCTCTGGATTGCTTCGCTGCGCTCGCAATGACGAAGTCCGCTGAGACGGCGCGTAGACCGCATGAGCGCAGCGATATGCGGGACCAGTCGCCCCGGATATCGCTTCGCTCATCCGGGCTACGGCACCGTCATGCCTACCGGCAGGACAATCCCGCGTCGATCGTGGTCCAGAAGCCGCAATGCTCCGGCGCGCGCAGGGGAGCGCCGGCGTGGGCCTCGTACAGGAAGACCGCCACCGTGAAGACGGCGAATGCGGAGAAGAGCGTGATGCGGTTGCGCATGAGGAATGCGTTTAATCGACATCGTGGTCGAACTAAGGCGCCGTCACCTGGTGAAACCGGCGGCGCGCGCGCCCCGTAGATTCACGGTCGGCCCCGCTTTCTGTAAGATCCGTAGCCCGGATGGAGCGCAGCGTAATCCGGGGAAGTGCCACACATTGAGACCTTCCCGGATTTCGCTGCGCTCCATCCGGGCTACGAGACTGCGCTCATTCGGCTACGAAATTACCGCGCCAGCCACTGCGTCACCGCTCGCTGCGACTCCGCGCGGGCCTCTGCATCCGTGCCGAGATGGGCGCGCTCGGGCGCGGCGGCGGCGTTGCTGGCGCTGGCGGCGTGCAGCGGCGTGTTGGCGCGGTCGAACTCGTGATCGGCGCCGGGATAGACCACGATGCGCGCGAGCGCGCTGCGGCCGTGGGCGCCCTCCACCATCTGGCGGCAGGCCGGCGGCGACGAGACGTCGTCATCGGCGCCGATCAGCACCAGGGTCGGCACCCGCGTGCTCCAGCCGAGCCCGGCGGAAACCCGGCAATCCGGATAGAACGCGATCGCCGCGCGGAAATCGGGCGCCGGACCGCGCGCGGCGGCTTGCGGCCGCACGGCCCAGAGCAGCGCGCTGGCGCCG
>RXJC01000693.1:0-8408 GCA_003963435.1 Bradyrhizobiaceae bacterium
CCAGCGGATGACGCAGATTGATCTCGAGGATCGGCTTGGTGCGCATGCCCCGGTTCTGCTGCGACAGGATGCGCTCGAGCTCGCGGCTCGGGCCCTGGCTGTCGGCGACGAGGCAGGAGGCCGAGCTGGTGAGGCGCGTCGAAGCCTTGACGTCGCTGACGCGCTCGCCGAGCGCGGCCTTGATCACGGCGATGGTGGCGGCTTCGTCGGCGGCCGGCTCCTCCTTCTTCGCCGCATCGGCCTCGTCGACGCGCGGGATCAGGTCGAGATTGAGATCGCCCTGGCTCAGCGACTTCAGAGGCTTGCCCTCGAACTCCGAGGGCATCGAGGTCCAGAACGCGTCGACGGGATCTGACAGCAGCAGCACCTCGATGCCGCGCGCGGTCGCAGCTTCCAGCCGCGGATTGGACTTCAGACGCTCAATGCTGTCGCCGACGAGATAGTAGATCTCGGTCTGGTTCGGCTTGAAATCGGCGATGACCTGCTTCAGCGAACGCTTCTCACCCGACGTCGTCGTGAAGCGCGACAATGCCAGCAGCTTCTCGCGCCGCTCGAAATCCTCGTAAATGCCTTCCTTGAGCACCGCACCGAACGCGTCCCAGATCTTGGCGAAATTCTCCGGGTCCTTGTCGGCGAGGCTTTCGAGCTCGGACACCACGCGGGTCGCCACCGCCTTGCGGATCTGCGCGAGCTGCGGATTGTTCTGCAGCATCTCGCGCGAAATGTTGAGCGGGAGATCCTCGCTGTCGACCACGCCGCGGATGAATCGCAGATAACCCGGCAACAGATCGGCGTCATCGGTGATGAAGACACGGCGGACATAGAGCTTCACCCGGCCCTTGCGGTTCGGCTCGAACAGGTCGAACGGCTTGGTCGAGGGGGCGAACAGCAGCACGGCGTAGGAGTAGCGGCCTTCGGCGCGATAATGCAGCGTCATCGCGGGATCGTCGAAGGCGGAGGCGATCTGCTGATAGGCCTTCTTGTAGTCGTCTGCCGTCAGCTCGGACTTCGAGCGCTGCCACAGCGCGCTCGCCGAATTGATCTGGCGCGGCTCGCCCTCTTCTGGCACCAGCTCGATGGGAAACAGGATGTTGTCGGAATAGGCGCCGACGATGCGCTCGATCTCGTAGGCCTCGAGGTACTTCTTGGCATCGTCCTTCAGGTGCAGCACGATCTCGGTGCCGCGCGTCACGCGCGCCGCCTCCTCGTCGCTGGCCCGGGCGATCTCGAAGCCGGAGCCGCCGGAGGACGTCCAGGTCCAGACGTCGCTCTCGCCGGCGCGGCGGCTGATCACGACGATCTTCTCGGCGACCATGAAGGCGGAATAGAAGCCGACGCCGAACTGGCCGATCAGGCCGAGCCCGTCCTTGGCCTCCTTGAGCTTCGACACGAACGCCTTGGTGCCGGAGCGGGCGATGGTGCCGAGATGGTCGATCAGCTCCTGCCGCTCCATGCCGATGCCGTTGTCGGCGATCGTGAGCGTGGTGGATTGCTTGTTGGGAATGATGCGGATCTTGAGCGCCTCGCCCTCGCCCAGAAGAGCCGGGCTGGCAATGGCCTCGTAGCGCAGCTTGTCGCAGGCATCCGAGGCGTTGGAGACGAGCTCGCGCAGGAAGATATCGGTCTCCGAATAGACGGAGTGCACCATGAGGTGCAAAAGCTCGGAAACCTCGGCCTGGAAAGGCTGCGTATGCACAGCCGTGTCTGACGTCGTCATGCGTTTACCCGGTCAAAACAAAGGGGAAGAAACCCGGGATATAACGCGAGCGGACGGCGGATCAAGTGGACGTGAACAGTCGTCCGCCGGCGGGGCGGACGCCTTGCCCGGCGGACGGGCGGTTCAAGTCACGCAACGACCGGGCTGGAGCAGCTTCGCGACCTCGGTCAGCGAGCTGACCATCGGCTCGCAGGCGATCGTGGGCCTGGTGCGCGGCTTCTGGTTCAGGAGCAGCGCCGGCGGCTTGGCGTTGCCGGTCTCGACCACCGCCGGGACCCGCAGCAGCACCGTGGTGTCGGCAAGGTCGTTCAGCCGCATCGAGACGGTGCGGGTGGGGACCGGCGCCGGCTTGATATCGGCAAGGCGGTCGGCCTTGCCGGCGCGATTGACATTATGGCTCGGTGCGGTGTTCGAGCTGTGGCTCGGCACATCGGCGAGCGCTTGCCAGCGGTCGGCCAGATCGTGGCCGGAGCCCAATTGAGCGGCGCCGACCTGGACGGCACCAAGGGTCCCGACGACCGCGATCACGCCCAAAAAAGCTTTGTAAATCTGTGGCATCGATGTCGATCCCTCGCCCCATGGCGATCGCGGGAACAACGCGAGGGGAGGACCGGGGGTTCGTGGCCGTCACGATCACTTAACCGTGTGCGACAAATGCAGCAGCGTGCGCAAAATATTTTGCAGGGCGCGGAACGACTCGCGCAGGCGGGAGTCGTCTCTGCAGCCGGCTATTCCCCCCTGCCCCATAAGCCGGCGACGTAGGGCGCGACTGTGGTGATGCCAGTCGCGCCTTACTTTTGTCTGGCGTCTACTTCGCCTTCCCCGCCAGCCAGTCCCGCCCCTCGCCGTAGAGCTTCTCGACCTCCGGCCCAGTCAGGCCCGGCATGTCGCGCTTGACCTTGTAGCCGATCAATTCCTGCATGTAGGCGAGATGGCGGTAGCCCTCGGGCAGGGCGGCGAGTGCTTTCTGATCGAGCTGCAGCGTCGCGGCGGGATCGACCGGGTCGATGCGGTCCTTCTCGTAGATCGGCTGACGGCGGACGATGCCCCACTTGCCAATTCCCGATTGGTCTTGTCCTGACTGGTCTTGCCGCTTCTCCAGGAAATCGTAGAAGCGCCCGGTGCAGACGACATCGCAGAGCACGTCGTGCACCAAGGCGCGCTGCGAGATCGTCATCTTGGTCTGCGCAATGGCCCGCGCGCCGGCGAGGTCGATGCTGGTGCCGCCGAGGAAATGCAGGATGCGTACGCCCTTGGCAAACCCTTCCTGGCTGACGCGCATGAAATCCCGCGCCGGCCCCTGAAACCAGGTCGCGGACATCCAGCCCTCTTCGTGCCAGACCGTCGCAAAGCGCTCCCAGTCACCGGCATCGCGCCAGACCGCCCAGTTCTCGACGAGGTCGCGGATGGCGAGGCGGTCGAGCAGTTGCTGGTCCATGGTGCGTAACTCCGGCTGATCAGTGCAGCAGGTATGAGCGGCGAATTCGACAGCCGTCAAGCATGGCAAAAAGCATGAAAAATCCGGCGTGCCTGGCAGCACGCCGGATCGGATCCCTTCGCCGATTGGCGGGCCGACGCTACGCCGCCGGCGCCTTCGGCGCGCGGTTGCGCGAGTTGCGCTGGAAGAACAGGGCCTGGCTCGCCACCGCCGACACCATCGCGGGCTGGAACGGCTTTGAGATCAGGAACGCCGGCTCGGGGCGCTCGCCGGTGAGGAAGCGCTCCGGATAGGCGGTGATGAACACCACCGGCACCTCGAAGGTGCGCAGCAGCTCGTTGACGGCGTCGAGGCCCGAGGAGCCGTCGGCGAGCTGGATGTCGGCGAGGATCAGGCCGGGCCGCTTGTTCTTGGCCAGCGCCACCGCATCGGCATGGGTGCGCGCGACGCCGACGACATTATGGCCGAGATTCTTCACCAGGCTCTCGAGGTCCATGGCAATGAAGGTCTCGTCCTCGATGATCAGCACGTCGGTGGCGATTTCGGCCGCCATCTCGCGTCCGGCGGTATCCGCCAGCCGCCGCGTCTCCGCGACGTCGGTGCCGAGGATGAAGGCGACTTCCTCTTCGGAAAAGCCCTCAAGCGAGAGCAGCAGGAAGGCCTGCCGCGGCAGCGGCGTGATGTTCGACAGTCGCCGCTCCGGCGGCATCGGCAGGGTGGCCACCTCGGCGTCGTCGTTGACCGAGACGGAATTCCAGATCTGGGTGAACAGCCGAAACAGGCCGGCGCGCGGCCCATGGCTCTCGTCGAGCACGCTGGGATCTCCCAGCATGGCTTCCAACATGGCTGCGACATAGGCGTCACCGGAGGCCTGGCTGCCCGTCAGGGCGCGCGCATACCGGCGCAACAACGGCAAGTGTTCAGCAACGAGCTGTGAACGGGACATCCCCACTCCATTCATTTCGGGCCGGCCTCAAGGTCCAGGGCGTTACGCGGGGGGCCCGGGTTCCCCTGCTCGGCTGATTACGCCTCAACCTGAGAAAAGTTCCGCTGGAGGCGGAACTTTTTGTCGAACCTGGAATTGTGCCTATCCAGGGAACGGCTCCCGGTTGAGAAAACTTCTCGAATTTACAGTCACTTAACTCGGGGAAACGTGGAACAGGTCATGAAAGATCTCAAGTCTCAAGCAACCAGAAGCACGACCCCCGGCAAGGGAGGGCTCACTCCGGAGATTCAATCCCGGATCGGGCACCAGCTGCGCGCCATGTATGATGACGTGGTGCGGCAGGGGGTTCCGGATCGGTTCGCCGAACTGATCAAGAAGCTTGATGCCCAGGGAGCGACACCCCAAGTGGAAAATGACGGGGGATCTAACGACAACAACAATGGGAGGGATTAATGCCTCTCACGGACTCCCTGCGTAACGACATCCTGGCGGCCGTACCCAGCCTGCGCGCGTTCGCCATCTCGCTCAGCGGCAATGCGGACCGCGCCGATGATCTGGTGCAGGAGACGTTGCTCCGCGCGCTTGCCAACATCGACTCGTTCCAGCCCGGCTCCAACCTGCCGGCGTGGCTGTTCACGATCCTGCGCAACCTGTTCCGCTCGGACTATCGCAAGCGGCGGCGCGAGGTCGAGGATGCCGAAGGCAACTACGCCAAGACGCTGAAGACCCAGCCGTCGCAGAACGCGCATCTCGAGTTCGAGGAGTTTCGCACGGCGCTCGACAAGCTTCCGCAGGACCAGCGCGAAGCCTTGATCCTGGTCGGCGCCTCCGGCTTCTCCTACGAGGACGCGGCTTCGATCTGCGGCTGCGCGGTCGGCACGATCAAGAGCCGCGTCAACCGCGCGCGCTCGAAGCTCGCCGCGCTGCTCTATGTCGACGGCGCCGAGGATTTTGGGCCGGACGAGACCGTGCGGGCCGTGATCGGCGGCAGCGGCGGCTGACGGCCGGCGTCGTCAGGACCCAAGACGAAAATGAAGGCGGCCGCTTCCACGGCCGCCTTCATGCATCTGCAAGACGGACGACGCCGTTCGATCACTCGTCCACGAAGGTCACGGTGTCGGCCACGCTGGCGCGCGAGGTGCGGTAGCTGTTGACCTTGTGCGCGTGGTCGGCATAGCCGAACGAAATGCCACAGACGATTCGGCGATCCTCGGGCAGGTTGAAGTGGCGGCGGATCAGGCCGGAATGCCGCGCGAGCGCGGCCTGCGGAATCGTGCCTAGCCCGAGCGCCTGCGCGGCCAGCATGAAATTGCTGACATAGGCGCCGCAATCGATCGCGCCGTAGATGCCGAGCGGCTCGTTGGTGTGGATGATCGCGACATGCGGCGCACCGAAGAAATTGTAGTTCTCCAGCGCCTGCTTGGCATAAGCCATTTTGTCGCCGCGCGCGATGCCGAGCGTGTTGTAGAGCTGGAAACCGCTTTCGCGGCGACGCTCGAGATAGACGCCGACATATTCGCGCGGCGGCGTGAAATCGTAGTCGTCGCCAAGACCGCCCGAAGCCTCCTTGTAAATCGCCTGGCGAAAGCGCTCCTTGGCCACGCCGCTGGCGATGACGACCTGCCAGGGCTGGCTGTTGCACCACGAGGCCGTACGCTGCGCCGTGGTCAGCACATGCTCGATGGTGGCGCGGTCAACTTCCTTCGGGAGGAAGGCGCGGACGGAATAGCGCTCGTTGAGCAGCTCTTCGAGCACGCCGATGCGATCGGTTTGTTTGACGGTAGCGTCCATGGATCAGCTCGCTCTTCGTAGGGTGGGTTAGCCGAAGGCGTAACCCACCTCTTTGGATTCCGCATCGGCGGAGATGGTGGGTTACGCCGAGCAGATGGGCTTCGCCCACCTGCTCGGCTAACCCACCCTACAAGACTGGTATCACCGCCCCTTGGTCGGGATCCTGTTATACGGCACGTCCTTGTCGACGCGGATGTCGCCGGGCAGGCCCAGCACGCGCTCGGCGATGATGTTGCGCAGGATCTCGTCGGTGCCGCCGGCGATACGCATCGAGGGGGAGGACAACAGCATCTGCTGGAACTGGCCCTGTACCGTCTCCTCGTCGCTGCCGGTGAGAACGCCGGCCGCGCCCTGCAGGTCCATGGCGTAGGTCGCGATGTCCTGCAGCATCATGCCGGAGACGAGCTTGCCGATCGAGTTCTCCGGACCCGGCCGCTCGCCCTTCGACAGCGCCGAGATGGTGCGGTAGCTGGTGAACTTGAGCCCGTTCGACTTCGCCGCCCAGCTCGCCAGCTTCGAGCGCACGGCGGGATCGTCGATCGCCAGGCCGTCCTCCAGCATCAGGTTGGAGCAGAACTCGAACATCTCAGGCACGCCCGTCGCAAGCCGCGCGCCGATCGACATGCGCTCGTTCATCAGCGTCGTCAGCGACACGCTCCAGCCGTCGCCGACGGCACCGAGACGCTGGCTGTCGGGGATCACCACATCGGTGAAATAGACCTCGTTGAATTCCTGCATGCCGTTGGCCTGCTTGATCGGCCGCACCTCGACGCCCGGGCTCTTCATGTCCAGGAAGAACATGGTGAGGCCCTTGTGCTTGGGCACGGTCGGATCGGTGCGCGCGATCAACAGGCCATAGTCGGAATAATGCGCGCCCGAGGTCCAGATCTTCTGACCATTGACGACCCAGTTGTCGCCCTTCTTCTCCGCGCGCGTGCGCAGGCCCGCGACGTCGGAGCCGGCGGACGGCTCGGAGAACAGCTGGCACCAGATCTCCTCGCCCGAAGCGAGCTTCGGCAGATAACGCCGCTTGGCGTCCTCGCTGCCGAAGGCCATCACGGTCGGACCGCACATGCCCTCGCCGATCTGGAACGGCTGTGTCAGCTTGCCGTAGACGCCTTCTTCCTGCTGCCAGATCACCTTCTCGATCGGCGTCGCGCCGCGGCCGCCATACTCCTTCGGCCAGTGCAGGCAGGCCCAATTGCCTTCGAACTTCTTCTTTTGCCAGGCCTTGCCGACGTCGACGATGTCGTGGCTGGCGAGGCGGATGCGGCCGAGCGAGGATTTTGACAGCTCGGCTTGCAGCTCCTTCGGCGCATTGGCGTCGATCCATTTGCGCGCGGTCTCGCGGAATGCGGCTTCCTGCGGCGTGTCGTCGAAATTCATGGCGGCCTCTTTCTTTCTGTCATTCCGGGGCGCCCGAAGGGCGAACCCGGAATCTAGAGGTTAGTGACTCATCTCGAGATTCCGGGTTCGATGCTTCGCATCGCCCCGGAATGACGGCTAATTTCTTCCCTTGGTCGGGATCTTGTTGAACGGCACGTCCTTGTCGACACGGATGTCGCCGGGCAGGCCCAGCACCCGCTCGGCGATGATGTTGCGCATGATCTCGTCGGTGCCGCCTTCGACGCGCGTTCCGGGCGCACGCAGCAACATCGCCTGGAAACGGCCGGCGAGCTCGCCGTCCTCGCCGCTGACGACGCCGCTCGCGCCCTGCAAGTCGAGCGCGTAGGTCGCGACGTCCTGGATCATCGAGCCCGCCACCAGCTTGCCGATGGAGTTCTCCGGCCCCGGCCGCTCGCCCTTCGACAGCGCCGAGATCGCGCGCATGCTGGTGTATTTCAGCCCGCTCGCCTTCACCGCCCAATTGGCGAGCTTGGAGCGCACCGCGCGATCCTCGATCGCCGGGCCGTCGTCGAGCATCAGGCTGGAGCAATATTCGAACAGCTCCGGGAAACCGGTCGAAACCGCCGCGCCGATCGCGCTGCGCTCGTTCATCAGCGTGGTCAGCGAGACGTTCCAGCCGTCGCCGACCTCGCCGAGGCGCTGATGGTCGGGAATGCGGACGTTGGTGAAATAGACCTCGTTGAAATCCGAGGCCCCGCTCGCCTGCTTGATCGGCCTCACCTCGACGCCCGGGCTCTTCATGTCCAGGAAGAACATGGTGAGGCCCTTGTGCTTGGGTACGGTCGGATCGGTGCGGGTGAGCAGGATGCCGTAGTCGGAATAATGCGCGCCCGAGGTCCAGATCTTCTGGCCGTTGATGATCCAATCGTTGCCGTCCTTCTCGGCGCGCGTGCGCAGGCCCGCAACGTCGGAGCCGCCGGCCGGTTCGGAGAACAGCTGGCACCAGACCTTCTCGCCGGACGCGAGCGGCGGGAGGTAGGTCCGCTTATGCTCCTCGCGCGCGAACGCCATCATGGTCGGCCCGCACATGCCGTGGCCGATGATGAACATGCGCGAGAGCTGGCCGAACGGCCCTTCTTCCTGCGACCAGATCACGCGCTCGATCGGCG
>RXJC01000693.1:8458-8828 GCA_003963435.1 Bradyrhizobiaceae bacterium
GAGGAGCCACGGCCGCCATATTCCTTCGGCCAGTGCAGGCAGGCCCAGCCGGCATCGGCTTTCTTCTTCTGCCAAGCCTTCGCCACGTCGAGAATGTTGGCGTTCTTGAGCACGGTGCGGCCAAGCGAGGATTTGCGCAGCTCCTCCTCGTACTGCTTGGGCGCGTTGGCGTTGATCCAGGCGCGGGCGGTAGCGCGGAATTCCGCTTCCTGCGGGGTGTCGTCGAAGTTCATGGTCTCATCTCTCTTCCGTCATTCCGGGGCGATGCGAAGCATCGAACCCGGAATCTCGACGTTATCGACTCATCTCTGGATTCCGGGTTCGCCGCTGTGCGGCGCCCCGGAATGACGACAGGAATTCACGCCGCGTT
>RXJC01000543.1:0-147 GCA_003963435.1 Bradyrhizobiaceae bacterium
AATATCTCGCGCAGCTCCCGCCGCAGTCGCAGGCGCTGCTGATGCGGGAGTTCGAGCGTGCGCTCGAGCGCGGCCAGGCCACGGCGGTGGCTACGCTCGTGCTCGAGCAATTGCGCAAGATCGTCCGCAAGACCGAAGCCGATGAGG
>RXJC01000543.1:197-10237 GCA_003963435.1 Bradyrhizobiaceae bacterium
GGTGCTGGAACCATTCCTGGTCGAAGCAGGCGTCCCGATCCGCGTCGGCCAGATCCGCCGTTCCTCGCTGCAGCCGATCTGGCAATGGCTCGGCCGCGACGGCGCGCCGGACAAGGTGAACGAATTCGAGGCCGCGCTGGCGCGCATGCCGGCCGACAGTGCGGGGCAGGTCGAGGCCTTGGCGCAAAAGCTCCAAGCGGTGGCTGCGGCCGCCATTTTCGAGCTGACGGGTCCCGGCGGCGGCGACAAATCGCGCGCGATGGCCCGGGTCGGCCCGCCCAACGTGATCGAGGACCTCTATTCGATCGGAGCGGTGCTTCAGGTCCGGGAGGCCATCGCCAGCCTGAACGAGAAGCTGCCGCGTACCTTGCGCGCGTTCGGCGATTCCCAGATCGCCTCGGTGACGTCGGCGCTCAACATTCCGGTGCTCCAGACGCCGCAGCTGCTGCCGTTCGCGCTGTCGATCGTGGTGCAGCGGATGACGGCGCCGTGGCAGATCATTCGCCTCGCCATCAAGATTGCCGCCTCCGACGACGAGATCCGCGTTGCGGCGACGCCCTATGGCGTCGCGGTCACGATGGCGCTGCACGATCTGTCCTGCGTCGCCGCCGTCTTGCGCATGGACATCAAGCGCGGCCATTTCGACAACGTTGCCGGCAACCTCAAGACGCTGCACGACGGTGTGCGGGGCCTGCGCACCGAGCTCGACCTGCGCAACGATTCTGCCTGGGGCAAGCAACTGACCTCGATCCGGGCCGACATCTCCAACGCGCTGCAATCCGAGATCGACAGCGTGCCCGGCCGCGTCCGCCGCATCCTGCGCCAGCGCCCTGAGAAGGACATTCCGCCGGGGGCGCGCATCGACAGCACCGAGGTCGAAGAAACCGTGGCGCTGATCGATTTCGTCGCCACCTGCCGCAACTATGCGAGCGAGCTTGCGATCAACGAGGTGACGCTGCGCACCTATTCCGACCTGCAGCAATATGTCGAACGCTCGACCGAGCAGCTGGTGCAGTCGCTGCGCGCCGCCGACCACAAGGTTCGCACCTATCGGCAGCAGCAGGTGGAGGCCGCGATTCGCTTCTGCCAAGTGCTGTTTGGCGACGACTACGCCTCGCTGATGAGCCGGGCCGCGCAGAACGCGGCCACGGGCGAGCGCAAATCGTCGCGCGCAAGCTGATCCAAGCGCATATTTTCGTGATCACAATTTATGGTTGACGGTGTGTGTGGCGCGCCGTACGGTTCCCGTGCAAGTCCGGGGAACTTCTATTTGTGGGCGCATGAAACCCGTCATCAGCTCGATCGAAATTGAGAACCGCGTCGTCGTTGCCAAGTATCGAAGACTGATGGTCGGCGCCAAAGTTGTGCTGGTTGAGAAGGCAAGCGGGCAGCAATTGTCCGAGACCATCACCAGGGTTGCCTCTCCGGTTCCGGTCGGCGCGCTCCGCATCAGATTGCCGGATGCGGTCAAGCCGGGAACATATTTCCTCAAGGCCTTCAACGGCCACGGCGTCGCCGCCGCGCAAAGTGCGGATTTCGAGATCGGCTAAGCCGTTGGTCTTCCAACGTTTCGAGGTCGCGACGAATTGACAATTGCCGCATTGTCCGGCCGTGGTGTAAAGGCACCTATGGGCGCGGTTCGCGCGCTGCCGGAAGCTTGCCAGATGACGCTATGGTTCGTGTTCGCGCTGATGACGGTCGCGGCGATTTTCGCCGTGCTATTGCCGCTTGGCCGCAACGGACGCGCGCAAAACCAGGGCAGCGAGGTCGCAGTCTACAAGGACCAGTTGGCCGAGATCGAGCGTGATCTCGCCGCAGGCCTGATCCCCGCGCCGGACGCCGAGGCTGCGCGCGTCGAGATCAGCCGCAGGCTGCTCGCCGCGGCGGCCAGCGAGCCTGCAATTGCTATTGCGCCGCAGTCGAATCTCAGATGGCGCCGCACGGCGGCCGTGCTCGCGCTTGCCGGCCTGCCGCTCGTTGCGATCGGTGTCTACATGCCGCTCGGCTCGCCCAAGCTTCAGGACTTTCCGCTGGCACAACGGGAGCGCGTGCCGGGCAAGGCGCAGTCGCTCGAGAATCTCGTCGAGCAGGTCCAGCAGCATCTGGAGAAGAATCCGACCGACGGCCGCGGCTGGAACGTGCTCGCACCGGTGCTGCAGCGGCTCGGCCGTTTCGACGATGCGGTGCGCGCCTATCGCAACTCACTCACCTACAATGGCGAAAGCGCGGAGCGCCGGGCCGATCTCGGTGAAGCGCTCTCGGCTGCCGCCGGCGGCGTGGTGACCGCCGAGGCCAAGTCCGAATTCGAGCGCGCCCACGCCCTGGACGCCGACGATCCCAAGGCGAACTACTTCCTCGGCCTCGCCGCCGAGCAGGACGGCCGCAAGGACGATGCCGCCAGTATCTGGCGGGCGCTGCTTGCGAAAGCGCCGGCGGATGCGCCGTGGCGTGCGCTGGTGCAGACCTCGCTGGCGCGGGTCGGCGGCGGCGGGACGATGCCGGCGCTGTCCGATCAGACGATTGCGGCCTCCAAGGACATGGCCGAAGGCGACCGCAACGCGATGGTGCGCGGCATGGTCGAACGTCTGGCCACCCGGTTGAAGCAGAACGGCGACGACGTCGATGGATGGCTCCGCCTGGTGCGTGCTTACCTCGTCATGGGCGAGCGCGACAAGGCGATGGGGGCGTCAGTCGATGCCCGGCAGGCGATTGCCAGCGATGCCGAGCGGCTTCGCCAGCTCAACGAAGGCCTCAAGACCCTGGGGCTCGGCGGATGACGATTTCGGGACGACAGACGCGGAGAACGGATACGCCATGACGCGCAAGCAGCGACGTATGACCATCATCGGCGGCTCGCTCGCCGTGCTCGCGCTTGCAGCAGCGCTGGTGCTCAACGCACTTCGCGACTCGATCGTGTTTTTCTCGACCCCGACCATGGTCGCCGAGAAGCACGTCGCGCCCGGCAAGCGGTTTCGCTTGGGCGGGCTGGTACAGCCCGGCTCGCTCCAGCGCGGAGACAATCTTGCGGTGACCTTCGAGGTCGCCGACGGCAACGCCAAGCTGCCGGTCGCTTACAAGGGCATCCTGCCCGACCTGTTCCGCGAAGGGCAGGGCGTCGTCGCCGAAGGCGCGCTCGACGCCAACGGCGTGTTCAAGGCCGATACCGTCCTTGCCAAGCACGATGAGACCTACATGCCCAAGGACGTCGCCGATGCCCTGAAGAAGCAGGGGCACTGGAAGGACGATTACGGCGGCAAGCCTTCCGGTAGCGACAAGACGTCTGATGCGGGCAAACCGGCGACAACGGCGCAGGGCAATCCGCAGGGAGCAGTGCGGTGATCGCAGAATCCGGACATTACGCGCTGGTGCTGGCCCTTGGCCTTGCACTGATCCAATCCGTCGTGCCGCTGATCGGCGTGCGCCTGCGCGACGCCGCGCTCATGAACGTGGCGCGCTCCACGGCGCTGGCCCAGCTCCTGTTCGTCGTCGCCTCGTTCATAGCTCTCGTGATGCTGCACGTGAACTCGGACTTTTCGGTCGCCAACGTCTACGAGAACTCCCACTCGATGAAGCCGCTGCTCTACAAGATCACCGGCGTGTGGGGAAACCATGAAGGCTCGATGCTGTTGTGGGTCTCGATCCTCGCGCTGTTCGGCGGGCTGGTCGCGGCTTTCGGCAACAATCTGCCGCTGTCACTGTGCGCGCATGTGCTCGCCGTGCAGGCCTGGATCGCCAGCGCCTTCTATCTGTTCATCCTGGTGACGTCGAACCCGTTCCTGCGCATCGCGAACCCGCCGATCGAGGGACGCGATCTCAACCCGGTGCTGCAGGACATCGGGCTCGCCGTGCATCCGCCGATGCTCTATCTCGGCTATGTCGGCTTCTCGATCTCGTTCTCGTTCGCGATCGCGGCGCTGATGGAAGGACGGATCGATGCGGCCTGGGCGCGCTGGGTGCGGCCGTGGACGCTGATGGCCTGGATCTTCCTGACGCTCGGCATCGCCATGGGCTCGTACTGGGCCTATTACGAGCTCGGCTGGGGCGGCTGGTGGTTCTGGGATCCGGTCGAGAACGCCTCGCTGATGCCGTGGCTCTCCGGCACCGCGCTGCTGCATTCGGCGCTGGTGATGGAAAAGCGCAACGCGCTGAAGGTCTGGACCATCCTGCTGTCGATCCTGACCTTCTCGCTGTCGCTGCTCGGCACCTTCCTGGTGCGCTCGGGCGTCATCACCTCCGTGCACGCCTTCGCCACCGATCCCACCCGCGGCGTGTTCATTCTGCTGATCCTCTGCCTGTTCATCGGCGGCAGCCTGTCGCTGTTCGCGGGCCGCGCCACCTCGCTGAAGCAGGGCGGCCTGTTCGCGCCGATCTCGCGTGAGGGCGCGCTGGTCCTGAACAATCTGCTGCTCACCGTCGCCTGCGCGGTCGTGCTGTTCGGCACGCTCTATCCGCTGGCGATGGAGATGCTCGCCGACTTCAAGATGTCGGTCGGCGCGCCGTTCTACAATCTCACCTTCGCGCCGCTGTTTGCCCTGTTGCTGCTGGCCGTGCCGTTCGGGCCGATGCTGGCGTGGAAGCGCGGCGATCTGCTCGGCGTGACGCAGCGCCTGTTGGCTGCGGGCGTTGCCGGGCTCGTGGCCGTCGCAATTACCTGGGGCTGGGCGACGGGCGGCAGCACGCTGGCGCCACTTGCGATCGGACTCGGTGTCTTCGTGATCGCCGGCGCCGTTACCGACATCGTCGAGCGCACCGGTCTCGTGCGGCTGCCGTTCGCGACCGTGCTGCACCGGGCCCGCGGCCTGCCGCGCTCGGCCTGGGGCACGGCGTTCGCGCATGCCGGCCTCGGCGTGGCGCTGATCGGGATCGTGTGCGAGACCACCTGGAACAGCGAACACATCGCGACGATGAAGCAGAACGACGTCGCCCAGATCGCCGGCTTCGACGTCAAGCTCGACGGCTTGCTGCAGCGTCAGGGCCCGAACTACCGCGAGATGATCGCGCAGTTCAATGTCAGCCGCGATGGCCAGCCCGTCAGCGTCATGACGCCGTCCAAGCGCAGCTTCTCTACCCGTGGCTCGTCGACCACGGAGGCCGCGCTGCTGACGCGCGGCGCCAGCCAGCTCTACATTTCGCTCGGCGACGCCAATGCCGAGGGCGCCATCGCCGTGCGCATCTATTACAAGCCGATGGTGCTCCTGATCTGGTGGGGACCGGTGCTGATGGCGTTCGGCGGCGTGCTGTCGCTGTCCGACCGGCGCCTGCGGGTCGGCGCGCCGAAGCCGGCGCGGGCCAAGCAGCGCCTGCAGCCGGCGGAGTGATCCGATGCGCCGGATGATGGCCGCGTTTGCCCTGCTGATGCTGCTGGCGTTGCCCGCGGCGCACGCGGTGCAGCCCGACGAGATCATGTCGGACCCCGCCAAGGAAGCCCGTGCGCGCGAGCTGTCGCGCGAGCTGCGCTGCATGGTCTGCCAGAACCAGTCGATCGACGATTCCGATGCGCCGCTGGCCCGCGACCTCAGGCTGTTGGTGCGCGAGCGCATCGGCGCCGGCGACAGCAATGCGCAGGTGCTCGACTTCCTGGTCGCGCGCTACGGCGAGTTCGTGCTGTTGAAGCCGCGCTTCGAGCGGCAGACCCTGCTGCTGTGGCTGCTCGGACCGCTGCTGCTGATCGGAGGCGCCGCAGCACTGTGGCTGCAAATCCGGCGCCGCGCGCATGATGGTGTCGATGTACCGGCGCCGCCGCTGACACCCGATGAACAGGCGCGGCTCGCGGCCCTGATGTCCGACGAGAGCAAAGCTTCCTAGCGACGACACGTCGTCTGATTACGTAATGCTACGGAGGCTGCCGGCCCGGGCCCGCGCGGTTCATGGTATTTTGACCTTTGTCTGGAAGCTTGTCGCGAGCTTTGATCCCAGACTCTCGAGTCCCCCTGATGTTCGCGAACAGCAATCTGACGATCCGCTTCCTGGTCGGCGCCGTCGTCGCTGCATTATTGTTTCTGCTGGGCATCGGCGGCGGCACCGGCTTCATCGCGGTGCTCTATCTCAACAACGAGATCACCAGCCTGTCCTCGGACTTCGCCGCGCTGAGCGGCCCCGCGCGCGACCATGCGATGCAGATCTATCAGCAGGCGCAGACCGCGTTCTCCTACTTCCTGGCCGCCTGCGGCGTGATCGCCATCGTCGCCGCCGCAATCTGCGTCACCACCTGGTTCGCCGTACGCAACGGCATTCTCAGCCCGCTGGCGGCGATCGTGCACGCCATGCGCGAGGTCGCCGACCAGAAGTTCGAGACGCCAGTCCCGGGGCTCGGCCGCACCAACGAGATCGGGCTGCTCGCCGGTGCGCTGGAGGTCTTCAAGACCAACGGAATCGAGCGGCGCCACCTCTCCGAAAAGCAACTGCACGAAGCGCAGCATCAGGCCGAGCGATCGAAATTCCTGGACGACCGGATCAAGCGCTTCAACGACCTCGTGGCCAGCGTCGTCGACAGCGTGGCGTCGTCGGCGGTGCATCTGAAGAGCAATGCCGAGACGCTGTCGCGGACGGCCAACGACACCAGCACCAAGGCCAATGCGGTGGCGACCGCCGCCAACCAGGCCAGCACCAGCGTGCAGACGGTCGCAGGCTCGGCGGAGGAGATGACGAACTCGATCGGCACGATCAGCCGCCGCGTCACCGATGCGACCCAGCGCGCCGAGGGCGCGGCATCGCAGGCCGAGAAGAGCCGCGACACCATCCACACCCTGTCGGATGCCGCCGACAAGATCGGCGAGGTGGTCCAGCTCGTGCAGGCGATCGCATCGCAGACCAATCTCCTGGCGCTGAACGCCACCATCGAGGCGGCACGGGCCGGCGAGGCCGGCAAGGGCTTTGCCGTGGTCGCTTCTGAAGTGAAGAATCTGGCGCATCAGACCAGCAAGGCGACGGAGGAGATCACCTCCCACGTCGCCAGCATCCAGGGCATCACCGCGGAGACGCGCGGCGCGATCGACGGCATTTCCAGGACGCTGTCGGAGATCTCGTCGATCATGTCCGGCATCGAGGTCGACACCGCCCAGCAGCGCAACGCCACCCAGGAGATCACGCGCAGCGCCCAGAACGCCGCGCACGGCACCCTCGACGTCTCCAATCACATCGTCCAGATTACCTCGACCTCTGCGGAGACCGGCCGCATGGCCGCTGAGGCCAGGGATTCCGCGGTCGACCTGTCGCAGCAGGCCGAAACCTTGAAGTGCGAAGTCGACGAGTTCATCGTCAGCGTCAGAGCCAGCTGAGCGCGCTTGGCGCGCCACCGCGGGAACCGGCTTAAGTTCCTGTGGAAGCGCAATTTTCTGCCTGCGCTGAACGGCCGCATCCGCCGGGTCCCTTCATTACAAAAGTTTAACCCCGCCGCCAGCGCGCGGTAAGGCGGCAGCCCCCATCTTCAGGTCCGTAAGGTGCCCCTATCAGGCACCAAATGGATTTCAAGGCCCTGGAGATCTCTGCATGTCCGACCGTATCGACCTCTCGAACCTTCCGTCCTACCGGCAGCCGCGCCGGTCGGTGTTCTCCGTGCGCAAGTTCGCGCTGATGGCCTCGGTCGTCGCCGGTCTCGGCGCGGCCGTCTATGGCTTCAGCCCGTCGAGCTCGCCGGCCGACCTGTTCTCGAGCCCGGCGCACGCGCAGGTCAACACCGAGGTCCGCAAGGTCGAACGTCCGATCGGCTTCGCCGACATCGTCGAGCGCGTGAAGCCGTCGGTGATCTCGGTGAAGGTCAACATCAAGGAGAAGACCGCGAGCAACGACGACGGCGACGATTCCTCCTCGCCGTTCCAGCCGGGCTCGCCGATGGAGCGCTTCTTCCGCCGCTTCGGCGGTCCTGATGGTTTTCCCCCGGGCATGAAGGGCGGCCGTGGCCGCGTCGTGCAGGGCCAGGGCTCCGGCTTCTTCATCTCGGCCGACGGCTTTGCCGTGACCAACAATCACGTGGTCGACGGCGCCGACAAGGTCGAGGTCACCACCGACGACGGCAAGACCTACAGCGCCAAGGTGATCGGCACCGACCAGCGTACCGACCTTGCCTTGATCAAGGTCGAGGGCGGCTCGAATTTCCCGTTCGCCAAGCTCGCCGACACCAAGCCGCGGATCGGCGACTGGGTTCTCGCGGTCGGCAATCCCTTCGGGCTCGGCGGCACCGTGACCGCGGGCATCGTTTCGGCGAGCGGCCGCGACATCGGCAACGGTCCCTATGACGATTTCATCCAGATCGACGCGCCCGTGAACAAGGGCAATTCGGGCGGTCCGGCCTTCGACACCAACGGCGAAGTCATGGGCGTCAACACCGCGATCTACTCGCCCTCCGGCGGCAGCGTCGGCATCGCGTTCTCGATTCCGGCGAGCACCGTCAAGAGCGTGGTCGCCCAGCTCAAGGACAAGGGCTCGGTCAGCCGCGGCTGGATCGGCGTGCAGATTCAGCCCGTCACCTCCGACATCGCCGACAGCCTCGGCATGAAGAAGGCCGAAGGCGCGCTGGTGGCGGAGCCGCAGGCCAACGGTCCGGCCGCGAAGGCCGGCATCGAATCCGGCGACGTCATCACCTCGGTCAACGGCGAGACCGTCAAGGACGCCCGCGAGCTTGCCCGCACCATCGGCGGGATGGCGCCCGGCGCGAGCGTGAAGCTCAACGTGCTGCACAAGGGCCAGGACAAGGTCGTCAACCTCACCCTCGGCCAGTTGCCGAACACGGTCGAGGCCAAGGCCGACAACGACAATGACGGCGGCAAGGGTGCGAGCAAGGGCACCGACGTGCCCAAGCTCGGCATGACTGTCGCGCCCGCCAATTCGGTGGCCGGTGCCGGTAAGGAAGGCGTCGTGGTCACCGAAGTCGATCCGAAGAGCGCCGCGGCCGAACGCGGCTTCAAGGAAGGCGACGTGATTCTCGAAGTCGGCGGCAAGAGCGTGGCGACGGCCGGCGACGTCCGCGAGGCCATCACCGCGGCGCGGTCCGACAACAAGAACAGCGTCCTGATGCGCGTGAAGAGCGGCGGCCAGTCGCGCTTCGTCGCGGTGCCCCTCGCCAAGGGCTAAGCCTTCAGGAGGCTTTTGCGATGGAGGGTGTCGCCGGCATCAGTCGCCCCCGCCGACGGCGCCCTTCGGGGAAGCAGCGTAACGTCAGCTTCCCCTTGCTACCTTCCGGTGGAAAAACGCCCCCCTCCGTCGGAAGGCCTAGGGCGGTGGAGTCCCCCCAGCTTCACCGCCCGCCCTTTTTCTCCATGCCAGCGTCTCCCCCTCGGCTTGCATGCGATTGCCGCTCGCGCCATGTTTAGAGAAGGTTGACCTCCTTGACCGCCGCCGAACGCACGATGCGCCTCCTCATCATCGAAGACGACCGCGAATCCGCCGACTACCTCGTGAAGGCGTTTCGCGAAGTGGGACACATTGCCGACCACGCCGCTGACGGCGAGGAGGGCCTCGCCATGGCCGAGAGCGGCGAATACGACGTGCTGGTGGTCGACCGCATGCTGCCCAAGCGCGACGGCCTGTCTGTTATCGGCGCGCTGCGCGACAAGGGTAACACCACGCCGGTGCTGATTCTCTCCGCGCTCGGGCAGGTCGACGACCGCATCAAGGGCCTGCGCGCCGGCGGCGACGACTATTTGCCAAAGCCCTATTCCTTCGCCGAGCTGCTGGCCCGGGTCGAGGTGCTGTCGCGCCGCCGCGGCGGTCCCGCCGAGGACACGCTCTACCGGGTCGGCGACCTCGAGCTGGACCGGCTCTCCCACCGCGTCGCCCGCGGCAAGGACGAGCTGACGCTGCAACCGCGCGAATTCCGCCTGCTCGAATATCTCATGAAGCATGCCGGCCAGGTGGTGACGCGCACCATGCTGCTCGAGAACGTCTGGGATTATCATTTCGATCCGCAGACCAACGTGATCGACGTGCACATTTCGCGGCTGCGCTCCAAGATCGACAAGGGATTCGAGCGGCCGCTGCTGCACACGATCCGCGGCGCGGGATACATGATCCGTGACGGCATTCGGTAAACTCGTCCGCACCAC
>RXJC01000477.1 GCA_003963435.1 Bradyrhizobiaceae bacterium
CCTGCGGTACAGTCCTAATACGCCGCGTTAACGCTGTTTCGAGCGCCGGAATAGCCGTTCCATTCGGGTGTTATGATCGCTATAGGCGTTCGCGCCTGACCCCAGGACGTCAAGACCGCCATGAATGCGTTTCGCCAGAGTGTGGAAGCCATGATCCCGGCGTTGCGTCGTTACGCCCGCGCGCTGACGCGCGACGCGGACTCGGCCGACGATCTGGTGCAGGACACGCTGGTGCGGGCACTGCGTTCGGAGCGATTGTTTCTCGGAGGCGACGTCAGGAGCTGGCTCTACACCATCCTGACCAACCTCAACAAGAACCGGCGGCGCTCGCTGGCAAGGCGTCCGCAGTTCATGCAGCTGACGGAGAACAACCCGGATGCCAGCGGCACCGAAGCCGAAGGGCGCGACATCGAGAGGGCGCTGTCGACGCTCGTCGAGGAGCAACGCTCGGTGCTGCTGCTGGTCATGCTGGAAGGCATGAGCTACCGCGAGGTCGCCGACATCCAGGGCGTGCCGATCGGCACCGTGATGTCGCGCCTTGCCCGCGCCCGCGCCCACGTCAAGGCCTCGCTGGAGGGCCAGCGCCCGACGCTCAGGCGGGTGAAATGATGACAGGGTTGATGCATTGCGTGTCGTCCGCCGGCAGCGTGCCGATACGACGAGCGAAGTTGAACTTTGAACGACATTTTGGGCCACAGAGCCAGAGACGACCGAGATGAACGAGCGCAAGATCCCAGTGACCGAGGACGAACTGCACGCCTATGTCGACGGCGAGCTGCCGGCCGAGCGCCGCGCCGACGTCGAGGCCTGGCTGGCCGCCCATCCTGAAGAGGCCGAACGCGTGCAGTCCTGGCGGGCCATGGCGGAGATGCTGCACGCCCGCTACGATTCCATCGCCCAGGAGCCGGTGCCGGCGCGGCTGGAGCTCGAGCGGCTGGAGCGTCGCCCGCGGCAATGGCTTTATGGTGCCGCCGCGGCCGTGCTGGTTGCCTTCGTCGCGGGCGGCACGGCTGGCTGGGTCGCGCATGGCGCCGCCAGCACGCCCTCGACTTTCCAGAGCTTTACGGAGGACGCGCTCGACGCCCACCGCCTCTATGTCGTCGAGGTCCGGCATCCCGTCGAGGTCGGCGGCAACGAGCGCGACCACCTCCAGGCCTGGCTGACCCGGCGTTGCGGCTGGACCGTGTTCGCGCCGAACCTCGAGGCTAGCGGGCTGAAGCTCGTCGGTGGCCGGCTCTTGCCGGGGCCGAGCGGCCCGGCCTCGTTCCTGATGTATGAGGGTGCCTCTGGCGAGCGCTACACGATCTACACCGCCAAGACCGAGAATGGTGCAACGCAAATGCGCTACGCCAAAACGGACAAGGACGGCGCGCTGTTCTGGGCCGAGCGCGGTGTCGGCTACGTCGTCAGCGGCGGCGGTGATCGCGACCGGCTGACCAAGGTGGCGCAGGCCGTCTACGACCAGGCCGAGAAAAACGGCACCTAAGCCACCGCGCGATAGCCCAACCTTCGCTTGGGCGTCCTACAAAGTGCGCAGTGCCCAGATTCCGTCATTGAAAATTTGGAATCAAGACATCGGCGCGTCTCATTATCGCACCGGATGATCACGCGAAAATGAGCAGCGTTCGATCCGCCGATCGACGCGGGCGGCCTCGATTGGGGTTTTTGGTACCGCGCTGGTCCCCCTCTCGAGGCCGCACCTTTTTATCGGCTGCCCCGCCGGACAGCCGACACGTCGAGCGTCGAAGCGCTACCACGCTTCACGTTTATGATGAGCATCATCTGCAGGGAGGATGCTCTAGACGTTCGGAGAACCCCTTCAGTTCAGATCTCGCCCTAACCGAGCCCGCTACGTGGATTGTAGGGGTGTTGGTCCCGCCACTTTTCCATCAATGCCTCAAGCTCGGCGTCGTTCCCGTCCGGTAGCATAATCCTGATGGTGACGAAGAGATCCCCGGTTCCGCCAGATTTTGGCAGACCTTTGCCCTTGAGACGGAAGGTCCGGCCGCTGGAGGTGTTTTTCGGGACCGAAAGCTCCACGGCATTGCCGAGGGTGGGCACGCGGACCTTGCCGCCAAGCACCGCCTCGTAGAGCGCGACCGGCAGGTCGATCCGCAAGTCCGCGCCCTCGACCTTGAAGAAGGGATGCGGAGCGATGTTGATGGTGATCAGGAGATCGCCGGGCGGATGACCCTGTGCCGACTCGCCCTGCCCCCGCAGCCGGATCTGCTGACCTTCGGTCACGCCGGCGGGAATCTTGACGTTGAGCTCCTTGCCCGTCGGCAGCCGGACGCGCTTCTCACCACCCTTGACCGACTCTTCCAGCGA
This sequence comes from Bradyrhizobiaceae bacterium, assembly GCA_003963435.1. Lineage (GTDB taxonomy): Bacteria > Pseudomonadota > Alphaproteobacteria > Rhizobiales > Xanthobacteraceae > Bradyrhizobium. The sequence goes on from RXJC01000477.1 coordinate 2,329, forward strand.
GACGGACATGGCAACGTTGACGTCGAGATCGAGCCCGATGCCGCCGGTGTCGAAGTCGAACTGGGCGCCGCCGCCAGCTCCGGGGCGCGCGCCGCGCACCCCGCCGCCGAACATGCTGTTGAGGATGTCCTCGAACGCGCCGCCGCCCGCGCCGGGGCCGCCGCCTGAACGGAACGTATAGCTTTCGAACCCGCCGGGGCCGGCGCGGCCGCGCGGCCCGCCGCCGCCCGGAAAACCCTGGAAGCGCGGCTTGCCCTCGGCGTCAATCTCGCCGCGGTCGAACTGCTTGCGCTTGTCCTCGTCGCCGAGGATCTCGTTCGCCGAGTTGATCTCGGAGAAGCGCTCGGCGGCCTTCGGGTCGTCCTTGTTGCTGTCGGGATGATGCTTCTTGGCAAGCTTGCGATAGGCGCTCTTGATCGCGGCAGCGCTGGCGCTCCGCGGCACCCCCAAGACCTCATAGGGGTCGCGCATCCGTCACGTCTCCTTCAAGAAATCGAATTGTTTAAAGGGCTCCCCGCCCCACCTGCGATCCATGTGGGGAGAGAGTGGCATTTTTGCAACTAGGCTTGCCGGCCGAATCTCTAAGTTTGGAGCATGATCATATCGGAAAACCGGTTCCCACTTTTCGCGAACGCGGCCCTTCGGGTCCGGATCATGCTCAGCTCCGCCACGGCTTTAGCGTATGAATCTCCCAACGGCCACGGCTGCTTTGGCAGCCGGCGCCCTGAAGCCAGCTTTCGGTCGTCCCGTTGACGTAGCTCACCAGGAAATCGCGGCATTTGCGGCCATCCTCGGCCGCATAGGACTGCGCGATCGGCGTCACCGAGCCGCGCGCCCCGGTCTCCGGATTCTCCCAATGCTGGCTGGAATCCTTGTCGCCCTTGCTGAGGACGTCGGAGGCGGCGTTGCGGGCGAAGGCGAGATCGGTCTCGGTCGGCGGGGCATCCTTCGGCCGCGCGATCGAGCCGGTGAGGTCGCCGTCGTCGGCCTTGGCGTAGGCACTCTGGTCGTTGCGGGAGAAGCTGCATCCCCCGGTCCCGAGCCCGATGAGAATGATCGTCACGACAAAGCCTGTGGGTCGGATCGCCGATAGGCCAACGCGTCCCCATGCCCTATATAGGGCGGTAGCGGACAGCAACGCGTTTTGGGCCGCGGGACGCAACTCGGACTCCAGACATGACCGACACGACCTCGATGAAACACCAGATACCCTTAACATCCGGTGATTTCACCGCCGCGGACGAGCCATTTGCCCTGTTCGAGGCCTGGCTGAACGAAGCGATCAAGAGCGAGCCAAACGATCCGAACGCCATGGCGCTCGCAACCGTCGATCCCGACGGCTTGCCTGACGTGCGCATGGTGCTGATGAAGGGCTTCGATACCGAGGGTTTCGTCTTCTACAGCCACATCGCGAGCCAGAAGGGCCGCGAACTCGCCGCAAATCCTAAGGCCGCTTTACTTTTTCACTGGAAGTCGCTGCGCCGTCAGGTCCGCATCCGCGGCAACGTGACGCCGGTGACCGCCGCTGAAGCCGACGCCTATTTCGCCACCCGGCCCAAGCAGGCCCAGATCGGCGCCTGGGCAAGCAAGCAGTCCGAGGCGCTGGAGAGCCGCTTCGCCTTCGAGCAAGCCATCGCGAAGGTCGCGGCCAGATACGTCATCGGCGACGTGCCGCGGCCGCCGGGCTGGAGCGGCTGGCGCATCACGCCCTCGCGGATCGAGTTCTGGCACGATCGCCCGTTCCGCTTGCACGACCGCATCGAATTTCGCCGTGACGCGGCCGGCCAACCGTGGTCCAAGACGCGGATGTATCCGTGAGCCTCATCTTGAACCTTGTCTCGAGCTTTGGGCCGACCTGAAAGATGTCCATGTCGCATTCGTCCAATGCGCCGCGCCGCACGCTGCTCCTGACCGGTGCAAGCCGCGGCATCGGCCACGCCACCGTGATCCGATTCTCCTCGGCGGGCTGGCGCGTCATCACCTGCTCGCGGCATCCCTTCCCGGAGGACTGCCCCTGGGATGCCGGCCCCGAGGACCACATCCAGGTCGACCTCGCCGATCCCAAGGACACGACCCGGGCGATCTCCGATATCCGCAACCGTCTCGAAGGCGGCATGCTGCATGCGCTGGTCAACAACGCCGCGATCTCGCCGAAGGGCCCCGGCGGCGCCCGGCTCGGCTCGGTCGACACCGATCTCGACACCTGGACGCACGTCTTCCACGTCAATTTCTTCGCGCCGATCATGATCGCGCGCGGGCTGATCGAGGAGTTGAAGGCAGCCAAGGGCTCGGTCGTGAACGTCACCTCGATCGCCGGCTCGCGCGTGCACCCGTTCGCGGGCGCCGCCTACGCCACCTCGAAGGCAGCGCTTGCCTCGCTGACGCGCGAGATGGCGTCCGATTTCGGTCGCGTCGGCGTCCGCGTCAACGCGATCGCGCCGGGCGAGATCGACACCTCGATCCTGTCGCCGGGCACCGAGAAAATCGTCGAGCAGCAGATCCCGATGCACCGCCTCGGCACGCCCGACGAGGTCGCCAAGATCATCTACGTGCTGTGCACGGACACCAGCTCTTACGTCAACGGCGCCGAGATCCACATCAACGGCGGCCAGCACGTGTAGGCGTCACTGTCATTGCGAATTGGAAATAGCGCTTAGGGAAGCAAGGCGATCCAGACAACGCCGCCGCAAGACCTGGATCGCCCTCGCCTTCCGTTCCTCAATCGATTCGAATCCGACGTGACCTGTCGCGCGGCCGCGGAGCGGCCGAGCTGAATGCGGTCGAGCAGTCGTCGTCATTCTCACCGTCGAGCAGCGGAGCACCACAGTGCCGGCACATGCGCGCCGACATCGACGACGCCTTGCCGCTCGCCAGGACCTGACGGTAGTTCGCCAGATCGATGACGTTGCGGGGCGACGTTATGTGTTTTTCAACCATGGTTGTTCCTCGCGGCTACGCACTGCTTATCGCAGACAAGTTTCGCGCAAACGTTCAGCCCACCGCTCAAATTTTACCGGAGGAATTGCGGCACGGTGCACCCATCACCGCGACGCCTCAATCCCGATCTATTCTGCGACACGATGAGCCGCGTCTGTGCGACCGGCGTAAGGTCTCGGTCACTATTTTCCGAGAGCGCGACGAGATCAGAGCCACTTCTTGAGCTTGAAGATCCAGTACGGGACGATGGCCGCGATCAGCATCATCACCAGCGCCATCGGGTAGCCGTGCACCCATTCGAGCTCCGGCATCACCTTGAAGTTCATGCCGTAGATCGAGGCGATCAGCGTCGGCGGCATCAGGACGACGGCCATCACCGAGAACAGCTTGATGATGTTGTTCTGCTCGAGATTGACGACGCCGAGCATGGCGTCGAGCACGAAGGTGATCTTGTTGGAGAGATAGGAGGCGTGGTCGGTCAGCGACGCCACGTCGCGCTGCATGGTCTTGAGCTGCTCGCGCATGTCCTTCGACCATTTCACGCCCTCCACCACCGCGGACAGGAACGTCACGACGCGGCCGATCGAGACCAGGCTCTCGCGAACCTTCGAGGTCAGGTCGCCCTTGCGGCCGATCGAGATCAAGATCTGTGAATACCTCTTTGCCTGCCCGTGGCGCTCGCTCTCCGGCTCGAAGATGTCGTGGCTGACCTGGTCGATCTCGGCGCCGCAGCGCTCCAGGATGTCGGCGCAGCGGTCGATCACGGCGTCCAGCAATTCCATCAGCACCGCCTCGCCGGTGATGGAGGGCGTGCAGGAGCGGCCGAGCTTGGCCTCGACCAGGGCGAAGGGTTTGGGCAGGTCGTAGCGCACCGTCACCAGGCGGTGGTCGCCGAGGATGAAGGTCACCGCCGTAGTCCGGGGCATGTCGGTATCGGAGTGGCACATCAGCGTCGCGGTCATGTAGCGCGCGCCGTTCTCGATATAGAGGCGGCTGGAGATCTCGATCTCCTGCATGTCTTCCCGGGTCGGGATGGCGATCCCCGCAAGTCGCTCCACCGCCTTGTCCTCGGCCGCGCTGGGATTGACGAGATCGATCCAGACCGCGTTTTCGGGCAGCGCGGACATATCCTCGATCACGACCCTCTTCAGGGCGGACTCGGAGGGAACAAACACCGAAAACATGCACAACTCCGAAAGGACCCTGCGACAGAATGACAGCCCTTAGCGCGATTCTGGCAAGTTCACGATGACAACCGCATTAAGGAGGCGTTTGCATTTGTGGCGGCGCCATGGCGCGACTGTGGCATGGAATCGACAGTGCGGTCCTCCAAGCCCAAAAATCTTCACTTGGCCGCAACATTTGCGGCAGAAAAGCCACAGCTAGGCTCTCGCAGCGCGGGAAAAGGGCTTCAGCGCTGGAATTGTGGCAGATTTCAACGATAATGGGATTAACGGAGTCGAGGAACTTGGGCGGTAAGCTCAGGCCTTCCGCACGGTATTGTTTTGATTGGAACCAAACCATGTCGTCGCTGAAAGTTAAGTTGGGAATTCTGGCCGCCGGCCTGATGCTGTCGGGCTGCATGCAGGCCACGCATTTCGAGGCGACTGACACCAAGGCCTTCAAGCCGAAGGATAAGGAACTGCTCGCCAAGGTCCGGTACGAGAACACCCCGGTCGCAGAGCCGTTCCGCCGCGCCATCGTCGAATATCACCGCAAGGAGTCCCCGGGCTCGATCGTGGTCGATTCCGACAATCACTACCTCTACTACGTGCTGGAAGGCGGCAAGGCGATCCGTTACGGCATCACCGTGGGCGAAGAGGCCATGGCCTGGTCCGGTATCGCCAAGGTCGGCAGCATGACCGAATGGCCGGCCTGGCATCCGACCCCTGGCGAGATTTCGCGCCTGGGCGTGCCGACCTATGTCGCGCCCGGTCCGGACAATCCGATGGGCTCCCGCGCGATGTACCTCTAC
>RXJC01000083.1 GCA_003963435.1 Bradyrhizobiaceae bacterium
CACCACAAGTTCTTGCCGTCGATCAGGTTCACCGGCACGGAGTCGAGATCGAAATCGTCGAACAGGCGCGCGTTGACCGCGACCTTGGGATTGTCGAAGTCGGGCTTGCCGGTCGACCAGTCCGGCGACTCCGAATAGGTGCCGCAGCCGCAAGCTGCGCAGAAATGATGCTTCACCGTGCGGCTGCCCCAGAGATAGGTCGCGACGTTGTCCGGCGGTGACAACAGGCGAAACTGCGCCGGCGTGTAATAGGCCCACAACACGCCGCGCTTGGCACAGAGCGAGCAGGTGCAGCGCGTGACGCTCAAAGGCGCCTCCGTCACCTCGAACACCGTCTCTCCGCAATGACAGCTTGCCTCGATCGGCATGACCCGCTCCCCGTTTTGTCAGGAGATGGTCGTAGCCGGTTGCTGCTGCCAACATGCTGTCAGCAGCGAGGTTCGGTCCCACGTCGGGGCGTGCTGGGGACCGCTGGCAGGGGGGCGGGCCAGCGAGAATCCGGAAAACAACCCCATGCACAGTAGCCGCCCTTAGTCGATTCAATGCCTTAGCGGGTGCCTTGACGAAGCCGCCTCGCTCGCCGGTTCGGGCGAACGGAGCCACTTGACCTCGGCGGCGCGCAGATCGTCGGAGCCTGGCTCGCCGTCGGAACAGAATGATCAGGCGACGGTTACCACCACACACAGGAGTTGCCGCCATGCGCCGCTCGACACCAAAGCCCATCCGCAACAAGCTCGACCTGACCGACCGCGCGCAGATGCGCCTCGTGAGAAAACGCTTGGGCCTGTCAGATGCCGAGCTCACCGCCATCGTCGGGCGGATCGGCAATTCGATCTCCGCGATCAGCAAGGAAGCAGCCTTGCATCGCGCCAACGTTCTGCCCAAGCCGGCCGATGTGCCTCCCGCGGCAGTGATCGCCTCGGCAACAGTCGCCGAGCAGGCCGTGACCGAGATACCCGCAACAGCGCCGATATCCTGACGACTCGTCACTGGGGGCAGACATAGTGGGGCAGACATGGACCAAAAAACGCAATCGGACGACGCCCTGACGCGGGCGGCGTCGAGCCTGCGCCGTACCCGCATTACCGAGGGCAAACCGTTTCCGCTCGGCGCCACCTGGGATGGCCTCGGCGTCAATTTCGCGCTGTTCTCGGCCTATGCCACCAAGGTTGAACTGTGCCTGTTCGACGACGACGGTGAAACCGAACTCGAACGGATCGAGCTGCCGGAATATACCGACGAGGTCTGGCACGGTTATCTGCCCTCGGCCCGCCCCGGCACCGTCTACGGCTATCGCGTCCATGGGCCCTATGAGCCTGACGCCGGACATCGCTTCAATCCCAACAAGCTCCTGCTCGATCCCTATGCCAAGCAGCTGGTGGGGCGGCTGCGCTGGGGACCCGAGCTGTTCGGCTACCAGCTCGATCATGCCGACAAGGACCTCTCCTTTGACGAGCGCGACAGCGCGCCGCTCATGCAGAAGTGCCGCGTCATCGACCCCGCGTTCACCTGGGGCGCGGCGCGCAAGCCCGAAGTGCCCTGGGAGCGGACAATCGTCTACGAGATGCACGTCAAAGGTTACACCCGGCTGCATCCGCTGGTGCCCGAGGCAGACCGCGGAACGTTCTCGGGCCTCGCGCACTCGGAAATCCCCGTCTATCTGCGCTCGCTCGGGATCACCAGCGCGGAACTGTTGCCGATCCATGCTTTCGTCGACGACAGCTATCTGGTCGACAAGGGCTTGCGCAATTACTGGGGCTACAACTCCATCGCCTTCTTCGCGCCGGAGCCGCGTTACCTGAAGACGCCGTTCGCGAACGAATTCAAGGAAATGGTCAATCAGTTCCACGCCCACGGTATCGAGGTCATTCTGGACGTCGTCTACAACCACACCGCCGAAGGCAACGAGCTCGGCCCGACGCTATCGTTCAAGGGCATCGACAACGCCAGCTATTATCGCCTGCTGCCGGACCAGAAGCGCTACTACATCAACGACACCGGCACCGGCAACACGGTGAACCTGTCGCATCCGCGCGTGCTGCAGCTGGTCGCGGACTCCTTGCGCTATTGGGCCACGGAGATGCAGGTCGACGGCTTCCGCTTCGACCTCGCCACCATCCTCGCGCGTGAGCCCTATGGCTTCGACGAAGGCGGCGGCTTCCTCGACGCGTGCCGCCAGGATCCGGTGCTGTCCAGCGTCAAGCTGATTGCAGAGCCTTGGGACATCGGTCCTGGGGGTTACCAGGTTGGCCAGTTTCCTCCCGGATGGGCCGAGTGGAACGACAAGTTCAGGGACACCGTGCGCGCCTTTTGGAAAGGTGACGACGGCACGCTGGCAGATCTCGCCAAACGGGTGTCGGGCTCCGGCGATCTCTTCAACAAGCGCGGACGGCGGCCATGGGCCAGCGTCAACTTCGTCACGGCGCATGACGGCTTCAACCTCAACGACCTCGTCTCGTACAACGACAAGCACAATGAGGCGAACGGCGAGGATAATCGCGACGGCCATAGCAACAACCATTCCTGGAATTGCGGGGCCGAAGGACCGACGGACGATCCTGAGATCACCGCGCTGCGCGAACGCCAAAAACGGAACCTGCTCGCCACGATGCTGCTCTCCCACGGCACGCCGATGCTGCTCGCGGGGGACGAGTTCGGGCACACCCAGAACGGCAACAACAACGCCTATGCCCAGGACAACGAGACCACTTGGCTCGATTGGATGGGGATCACCGCCAATGGCCGCAACCTTCGTGAATTCACGCGCAAGCTGATTGCCACGCGCAAGGCCTTCCCGATCCTCTATCGCAGCCGGTTTCTGGTCGGCTCCCATAATGAAGAGCTCGACGTCAAGGACGTGACCTGGCTGTCGCCCTCCGGCGACGAGATGACGGGCGAGCAATGGCAGGACGGCAACGCCAAGTGCTTCGGCATGCTGCTCGACGGACGCGCCCAGGAAACCGGCATCAAGCGCCGCGGCTCGGACGCGACGATGCTGCTGGTTTACAACGCCCACTATGACGTCGTGAATTTCGCCTTGCCGCCCGTCACCGACGGAAGCCGGTGGTTAGGGCTGATCGACACCAATCAACCGGATGTCCAGATGCCGACGTTCGAGTTCGGCCACGCTTACGCGGTGACGGGACGATCGCTCGTTGTCTTCGGCCTCGCCACGGAGAGCGCGGCCACGCGTCGCCTGCGGCAAGGTCTCGGGGCCCTGCTGGATATCGTGGAGGCGCCGCTGACAAGCTAGAGGCCCGCCTCCGTAAGCACGGAAGGCGCGGCCGGCATCGCCCTTCTCGGACCTTGAGGATACACTGCTCCGATTCCCGGAGCGCTTCCTTGGCCTTTCTCTTCGTCCTCGCCGTCGGCCTCGTCGCCGGCACCATCTCGGGCATTGTCGGCACCGGCTCGTCGATCATGCTGATGCCGGTGCTGGTCTATGCCTATGGGCCGAAGGAAGCGGTGCCGATCATGGCGGTGGCGTCCGTGATGGCGAACTTCTCGCGCATCCTGGCCTGGTGGCGCGAGGTCGACTGGCGGGCCTGCGCGGCCTATTCGGTCACGGGCATTCCGGCCGCGGTGCTGGGCGCGCGCACGCTGCTGGCGCTGCCCTCGCACGCCGTCGATCTCGCCATCGGAATCTTCCTGATCGCGATGGTGCCAGTGCGGCACTGGCTGGCGCGGCACGACCTCAAGGCCGGTCTCTGGCATCTCGCCATCGGCGGCGCGGTCATCGGCTATCTCACCGGCATCGTGGTCTCGACCGGCCCGCTCAGCGTGCCGCTGTTCCTGTTCTACGGCCTCTCCAGAGGCGCCTTCCTCGCGACCGAGGCCGCAAGCTCGCTCGGCCTCTATTTCGCGAAGTCCGTGACCTTCGAGCGTTTCGGCGCGTTGACCGGCGAGGTTTTCATGAAGGGCCTGATCGCGGGCGCCTCGCTGATGTCGGGCGCGTTCATCGCGAAGCGTTTCGTGCTGCACCTGAAGCCGGACATGTTCCGCCTGCTGATGGACGCGATCATGATCGCGGCCGGACTCTCGATGCTCTGGAACGCGACGCAGTCCTGATGGCGCTCAGGCGAATTCGGGCGCGATCGAGGGACTGTCGGTGAGGACGCGTCTCCCGGCCACCGGCCGGCTCTCGAGCCATTGCAGCACGGCGTCGAGCGGCTGCGGCCGCTGATAGAAATAGCCCTGCCCGAACATCACGCCCATCTCGCGCATGGCCTCGGCCTGTTCGGCGCGCTCGATGCCTTCGGCGACCAGAGTGAGCCCCAGCGTGCCGGCGAGCGATGCGATCACGCCGACGATCGCCTTGTCTTCGGCACTGTGGGGAATCTCGCTGATGAACGCCTTGTCGATCTTGACCTTGTCGAGCGGGAAGCGCCGGAGATGGGCGAGCGAGCTGTAACCGGTGCCGAAATCGTCGAGCGCGATCGTGGCACCCAGGCGGCGCAGGCGATGCAGCGTCTCGGAGGCGCTTGCGATGTTGTTGATCAGCGAGCCCTCGGTAATCTCGAGCTCCAGCAATGATGCCGGGACATCGAAGCGCGCGCAGGTCGCGCCCAGCTCGGCGGCAAGCGAATGGTCCGCGAGCTCGGACGGCGGCAGATTGATCGCGATCCGGATCTGCGGACTGCCGGCGGCGGCCAGGCGTTGCAGCGCCCAGCAGGCATTGGTCAGCACGTAACGGGTCAGCCGCGCGTTGTTGCCGCTGCGCTCGATCAGCGGCAGGAACTCGGCCGGACCGATCACACCATGGTCGGGATGACGCCAGCGGATCAGCGCTTCGAGGCCAACGACCTCCTGGCTTTCGAGGTCGACCTGGCTCTGGTACCAGACCTCGAACTGTCCGTCGGCAAACCCCGCGGGAATGGCGAGCTCGAGATCCCTGCGGCGCCGGTACTCGCGCTGCAGCGCTTCGTCCAGCACGGCGACCGTGCCGGGCGCCTTGCTCTTGGCATGATAGAGCGCGATGTCGGCCAGCGTCGGCAGATGCGACAGTTCCGGATCGTCGGCGCGGCGCACGGCAAGGCCGATGCTGGCACGCGGCACCACCTGCTTGTCGTGGAGCCGGATCGGTTCGGAAATGGCCTCCAGCACCTGCTGTGCGAATGCGTGCGCCGCCTCCTCGTTGCTGACCTCAGGACGAATGACGACGAACTCGTCGCCGCCGAGCCGGGCGACCCAATCCTCCGCTTCGACCGCACGGCGAAGGCGTTGGGAAATCTGAATCAGGAACTGGTCGCCGGCCTCGTGGCCGAAAGTGTCGTTGATGCCCTTGAAATCGTCGAGATCGATGAAGCAGAACGCGACCAGCGCGTCCGACCGGCCGCCGTCGCGGCTCGCCACTGCCAGGCGCTCGGTCAGGGAGCGCCGGTTGGGCAGCCCGGTGAGCGGATCGTGCGCGGCCATGTGCCCGAGCCGGTCGAGCGCGCCGGACGTCGTGTGCTGCATGGCGTTGAAGGCGCGCGCGAGCTGGCCGAACTCGTTCGAGGACGTGACGTCCGCGGGATAAGCGCGGCCGTCCTGCTTGCTGCGCTGGATCGCCGACATCATGACCGCCAGCGGCCGGCCGATGAAGATGTTGGCGGAGATCCGCATGGCGATCAGCGTCGCAAAGGTTGCAAGCAGGCCGACAACCAGCAGCAGCACCAGGCGGCTGCCCGCATCCGCGTAAAGCGCCGCATGGGAATAGGCGATGGCGATGCGGCCGGCCTGCACGGAGATGTTGCCGTTGCTGTAGTGGATCGGACGCGAGACCTCCGCGATCGACGGGCTCTCGGAGCGCGCCACGACGCGGGCAATCACGGCGCCCGTATCGTCGTAGACGGCCGCCGCCGCGATGGTCTCGTCGTGCATGATCTCGTTGAGCACGCCCGTGACCTGGTCGTAGCGCATCTTCCAGAGCGGCTCGGCGATCAGCTCGGCCCGGCTCTCGGCGACGCGGGCCATGCGGGCGTCGAGCTGCTTGACCTGCGACCAGAAGCTCGAAGCCTCGACGCCGGCGGAGGCAAGCAATTGCACCAGCAGCAGAACGGGCACCGTGGCCCAGATCATGGCGCGAACGACCGGGCGCAAGCGCGGCGCGGCCGGCTCGTTGCTCGCAGGGTCACTCATCGATTCATCCTGGCGCATCAGTCGGCGGCGCCTTCGGGAAGCGGCAGGGCCGAAATCAGCGCATCGAGGGAGAAGTCATAGTGACCGCAGCGTCCCGGCTTCGCTCTAAACTTAGTAAAGTCGATCCGGTCGAACGCACGCGTCTTGACGAGGTCACCGACCGAGCCGAGATTCTGCCGGGTAATCGCGGACGTCTTGACCTCGACTCGGGGCGAAACCGCGGCAAAATCGCAACCATCGGCATAATCGCGCAGCAGGACGATCGACCAGCCGCCGAGCAGGAAATGCCCGCCGTCGGTCAGCAGCAGGCGGCCTGCCCTGATCTCGCGCAGCGCTTCCTCGGACCAGTTGAGGCCGACCAGCTGGATGTCGCGGCCCGGCACGAGGCCGGCGGCCACCACGGCGCGCAGCGCGCCGAGCGCCATCGGATCATTTCCAGCCCATATGCCGGCGGGGCGGATCTGCTTGCGCGAGGCCCAGCCCAGATAATTCGCGGTGACCTGCTCGGCCTCCGACTGCGTCCAGTTGGCGAACAACAGCCGGTCGACCACGACGTCAGGCGCGGCATCCACTGCCAGCTTGAGACCGGCGTTGCGCGCGATCGAGGCGGGCGTGATCTCGTCGCCGCCGATGCCGAGGAGGTGGATCTTGCCGTCCGGGCTCTGCCATTTCTCGGCACGCGCCGCCGTGATCAGCGCGCTGGCCATCCGCGCGCCCGCGGTCTGAAGGTCGGTCGTGATGTCGCCGAGCCAGGTCTTGAGCTTTTGCCGCGGCGGCCCAAGACGCTTCGCGTCCTCGCCGATCAGCGTGTTCGAAAGCAGCAGCGTCTTGACGCCCGCAGCCTCGGCCGCCTCCAGGATCGGAACGGCGGCGGATTCCTCGTTCGACAGGATGAGGAAATCGGGCTTGTCGGCACGTGCCACCACGCCGAAGCCGAGCTCCTGCATGGTGCGGTAATTGCGCTCGCTGGTCAGCACTTCGACACGCATGTCGAGCTTGCGGCCCGCGGCCTGCATGCTCTGCGCGACCATGTCCCAGAACACCTCGCCGGTCTTGCCGGGACTGACGAAAACCACGTCGAGGGGCTTGGCAAAGCCATGGCCGGCGGACGCGACAAGGCCGCAGGCCGTGCCCGCAACCAGCAATATTCGCCAAAATCCCGTCATTTCTCTTCGCCGCCCCCGATGGTTCCGAGATTGAACCCCCGTCCGCTAACACTTCGCAAAATCGGTTCCGCTACGCCGGCATAGAGCTAATGAAAGGTTAGCTGTCGTGATGAATTGGGATATGGAAGCGCCGGCGATCACCGCGTCATTCCGTGCTATCAGCAAGCTGCAACCGCGACTCAACCGTCCCCCATGGCCAAGAACACGCTTTCCTTCGTCTGCCAGAACTGCGGCGCGGCCTATAATCGCTGGCAGGGCAAGTGCGAGTCCTGCGGCGAGTGGAATACGCTCGCGGAAGAAGACACCAGCGGCAGCGTGCCGGTTTCGATCCGCTCCAAGCGCAAGGGCCGGACCTTTGCGCTGGAGAGCCTCTCCGGAAAGAGCCCGGATGCGCCGCGGCTGTCGTCCGGCATGGCCGAGCTCGACCGCGTCACCGGCGGCGGCTTCGTCCGCGGCTCGGTGCTGCTGGTCGGTGGCGATCCCGGCATCGGCAAGTCGACATTGCTGACGCAGGCGACCAGCCTGCTGGCGCGCGCCGGCCACCGCGTCGTCTACATCTCCGGCGAAGAGGCGGTGGCGCAGGTGCGGCTGCGCGCCGAGCGGCTCGGGCTGTCGGACGCGCCGGTTCAGCTCGCCGCCGAGACCTCGGTCGAGGACATCGTCTCGACGCTGTCGGAGGGCGCTGTGCCCCGGCTGATCGTGATCGACTCGATTCAGACCATGTGGACCGACACGGTGGAATCGGCGCCCGGCACCGTGACCCAGGTGCGCGCCTCGGCGCAGGCGCTGATCCGCTTTGCGAAGAAAACCGGCGCGGCCATCATCCTGGTCGGCCATGTCACCAAGGACGGCCAGATCGCAGGTCCCCGCGTGGTCGAGCACATGGTCGACGCGGTGATGTCGTTCGAGGGCGAAGGCTCGCAGCAATTCCGCATCCTGCGCGCCGTCAAGAACCGCTTCGGCCCGACCGACGAGATCGGCGTGTTCGAGATGACGGGCCTCGGCCTGCGCGAAGTCACCAATCCGTCCGAGCTGTTCCTGTCCGAGCGCGATCTCGGCACGCCCGGCACCGCAGTCTTCGCGGGCATCGAGGGCACGCGGCCCGTTCTGGTCGAATTGCAGGCGCTGGTGGCGCCGACCTCGCTCGGCACGCCCAGGCGCGCGGTGGTCGGCTGGGACCCGAGCCGGCTCTCGATGGTGCTGGCGGTGCTGGAGGCCCATTGCGGGGTCAAGCTGTCCGGCCACGACGTCTATCTGAACGTCGCCGGCGGCCTGCGCATCCACGAGCCGGCGGCCGACCTCGCCGCCGCGGCGGCCTTGGTGTCGTCCCTGGTTAATGCGCAATTGCCGACCGATGCGGTTTATTTCGGCGAGATCTCGCTGTCCGGCGTGGTGCGCCCGGTGGCCCAGACCCCGGCCCGGCTCAAGGAAGCGGCAAAACTCGGTTTTCAGCGCGCCGTGCTGCCCGAATCGGCCCGTGGCGAGGCCGGCGGCGACGCCGGATTGTCGCTGAATGCAGTCAACAGCCTGACGACATTGGTGGCCGAGATCGCCGCCCGCGGCTCCCGCCGGGGCGAATCGAACGCGCCGGCCGAGAAAAATGCCACACCGGCAAGATTCCGCCGCGGAGAGGGCTAGGTGGAGGTGACGCCGGAGGCCCCCACCGCTATACAGCCGTCACAAAAGCAGCATGGGATTGCGTGGTTGCGGCCTTGCCGGGAACGCCGTCTGCCTCTCTTTTAGGGCAGCGGCCAAACACCGATTCGCTAGAGCACCTTTGAAGTACGAGCGGACCAGACCAGCCGATGCCAGTAACCATCCTCGACCTGATCCTGCTCGGTGTGATGCTGATTTCGGGCCTGCTCGCCATGGTCCGCGGCTTCATGCGCGAAATCCTCTCGATCGCAGCCTGGGGCGCCGCGGCGATCGTGACGCTGTACTCGTTCTCGAAGCTGCTGCCGACCGCCAAGACCTATTTCAACAACGACACCGTCGCGAGCGTGGTCGTGGTGGCCGGTGTGTTCATCGGCACCCTGGTCGTGGTCTCGGTGATCACGGTCCGGATCTCCGACATGATCCTGGATTCGCGCATCGGCGCGCTGGACCGCACGCTCGGTTTCCTGTTTGGCCTGGCTCGCGGGCTTTTGATCGTCGTGGTCGCGTTCCTGTTCTTCACCTGGCTGGTGCCGGACAAGCAGCGCCCGGACTGGGTCACGGGGGCCAAGTCCCGCGTGGTGCTGCAGGGAACCGGGGATTGGCTGATGGCCCTCTTGCCTGACGACCCCGAGAACACCATCTTGAAGAGATTCAAGAAAAACAAACCAGATGATGATCAAGCTGATACCGAGCAGCAGCCTTCGGGCAGTGGCGACGGATACAGTAAACCTGCTCGTGACAGTTTGAAGAAACTGATCGAGAAACCTGCGGCGCGTTGATTGCCCTTAAAGAGAGGCGCGGACGAGATGCGACACCCTGACCAGGACGCCCAATCTGATCTCGATCCGAACGCCGGTCCCGGCCCGGCCGCGCTAGAGGTTCAGGACGATCTGGAGGGGGACACGCTGCGCGAGGAGTGCGGCGTCTTCGGCATCTACGGCCATCCCGACGCCGCCGCCATCACCGCGCTCGGCCTGCACGCGCTTCAACACCGCGGCCAGGAAGCCGCCGGCATCGTCTCCTACGACGGCAGCCGCTTTCACAGTGAACGCCGCCTCGGCCTCGTCGGCGACACCTTCTCCCGCCGCGAGGTGATCGACCGCCTGCCCGGCAACATGGCCGTCGGCCATGTCCGCTATTCCACCACCGGCGCCACCATCCTGCGCAACGTGCAGCCGCTGTTCGCCGAGCTCAATGCCGGCGGCCTTGCGGTCGCCCACAACGGCAACCTCACCAACGGCCTGACGCTGCGCCGCGAGCTCGTGAAGAGCGGCGCGATGATGCAGTCGACCACCGACACCGAGGTGATTCTGCACCTGGTCGCGCGCTCCAGGCGCGCCCGCTTCATCGAGCGCTACATCGACGCGCTGCGCGAGATCGAAGGCGCCTACGCGCTGGTCTCGCTGACCAACAAGAAGCTGGTCGGCGCGCGCGATCCGCGCGGCATTCGTCCGCTGGTGCTGGGCGAGCTCGACGGCTGCCCGATCCTGACCTCGGAGACCTGCGCACTCGACATCATCGGTGCGCGCTTCATTCGCGACATCGAACCCGGCGAAGTCATCGTGTTCGACGAGAACGGCCAGGACATCCACAAGCCGTTCCCGCCGATGGCGCCGCGCCCCTGCATCTTCGAATACA
>RXJC01000655.1 GCA_003963435.1 Bradyrhizobiaceae bacterium
ACGACATCGGCACGATCTTGATGCCCTGATCGGCGAGGCCGAATTCCTCGGCCTGCTTGATCGCGGTGGCGTTGTCGCCGGCGACGTTGATGGCGAGAATCCTGGCGCCGGACGATTGCGCCTGCAGCAGGAACGAGCTGAAATCGGGCGTGCCGAGCTGCGCCTTGACGCTGCCGGCGACCTTGCCGCCGAGCTCGCCGATGCGCGCGCGCGCGGTCGCTTCGATCGAATGGCCGAAGGCGTAGTCGCCGGTGATGAAGAACCACGGCTCCTTGCTGGTCTGCATGATGCCCGAGACCACGGCGGTCGCCGTCGAATAGGCGTCCTGGGTCCATTGCACGCTGGTCGGCGCACAGGCCTCGTCGGTCAACTGATTGGCGCCGGCGCCGGAGACGAGGAAGATCTTGCCGTTGCCGCGGACGAGCTCTTGCACGGCGAGGGCGGCACCGGAGCTGCCGCCGTCGGCGATCGCCTGAACCCCGTCGCTGAACCATTTGCGGGCGAGCGATGCCGCGAGATCCGGCTTGTTCTGGTGATCGGCCTGCAGGATCTCGATCGGCTTGCCGTTGATCTTGCCGCCGAACTCCTCCGCCGCCATCCGCGCCGCCTCGACCGAGCCCGGGCCCATGGCGGTGGCGAAGATGCCGTTCATGTCGGTGAGCACACCGATGCGAATCGCGTCACCCTTGATCTCGGCGTGCGCGGCGGGACATGCGAACGTCAGCGCTGTCAGCAATATGGCGGTAGATAGCGTGCGGGTCATGGCGTTTCCTGATTTTATCGTTGATCTATGGGTCGCGAAGCTCAGCCTGGTTCGGCGATGACGGTGTTGCGCAAGGTTCCGATGCCGGAGATCTCGACCTCGACAGTGTCGCCGGGGCGCATCCAGAGGGGCGGCGTGCGCTTGGCGCCGACGCCGCCGGGTGTGCCTGTCACGATGACGTCGCCGGGGACGAGCGGGCAGATCGTGGAGATGTAGGCGATCAATTCGGGGATCGCGGTGATCAGGAGATCGGTGGTGGTGTTCTGCACCACGGCGCCGTTGAGGCGCGTCTGCAAGCTGAGCTTGGAGGGATCGGGAATCTCATCCGCCGTCACCAACCACGGGCCGAAGCTGCCGCTTTCGGCAAAGGTTTTGCCTGACAGAAACTGACTGGTGTGACGCTGCCAGTCGCGAATGCTGCCTTCATTGTAGCAGGAGTAGCCGGCGATATGATCGAGTGCGCGGCTCGCCGGGATATGCCGGCCCTGCTTGCCGATGACGAGGGCGAGCTCGCCTTCATAATCGAAATCGTCGCTGACGCTGGGCTTCACGATCGGCTGGAGATGGCCGACCTGGCTGCAGGGAAAGCGCACGAACAGCGCCGGCTTCTCGGTGACGGTGCGTCCTGTTTCCGCGACGTGATCGCGGTAGTTCAGGCCGACGCAGATGATCTTGCCGGGATCGGGGATGACGGGCGCGTAGGCGATCTTATCGAGCGGGTGATCAGGGGATGCGGATGCGACCAGCTTTGCCGCCTCGGCGAGGCGACTGGTCTCGAGCAACTGCCTCAGCGTGGAGCAGGGCGCCATCCGTGTGCCAAGATCGACGATTCCGTTGTCCTTGACGGCGCCGAAAGAGGCGCGACCGTCGGCAATGAAAGAAAGCAGCTTCATGAGATGTCCTTGAGTGGAAGTTGGTCAGGCCGCGGACGGCACGGATGTTGCGGAAATGATCGCGGCCGCGAGCCGCTCGAGTTCGGCCTCGTTGCGGGCGGTGCCGCGGATGTAGCGGTCGGGACCGACCAGCGCGGCGATGATGCCGTGCTGGCGCAGCCAGTCGCCGATGCTATCGGCATCGTCGGAGGTGAGGATCTCGATCCCGGCCTGCGCAAAAGCAGGACGCGACTTCAGCTCGACCGCGCTTTCGGCAAGCAGAACGTGCCCGTAGCCAGTTCGATCGTCGCTGCGGTCACCGTTGCGCAGGCTGAATTGCGGGGCGAGCTGGCGCGCCAGCGGCGCGCCTTCCAGCGCCAGCCCGGGGCCGAGCAGCGGCTTCTTCACCTCCAGTTTGACCGGTGCATTGGCACGGGCTTCGCCCACGGCAAGGCCGGCTTCGATCGCCTTGGTGTTGATCACGCCGCCGAGACGGATGGCGAGCTCGATGAACTCGCGCACATGCGGCAGGCGTTCGCTCTGGTAGGTGTCGAGCAGATCGGGTGCAGCGCCGTCGCGGATGATGGCGGCGAGCTTCCAGGCGAGGTTGGCGGCATCACGGACGCCTGCGCACATGCCCTGGCCGAGGAAGGGTGGGGTCTGATGCGCGGAATCGCCCGCGAGCAGCAATCGCCCGTTGCGCCATTGCTGTGCGATCGCGGAATGAAAGGTGTAGACCGCGGCGCGTTCGAGCTCGGCATCGTCTGGCGTGACCCAGCGCGCCAGCAGGTCCCAGACTTTTGCCGGCTGCGCGATCTCCTGAGACTCCTCGTCCGGGAGAACCGTGATCTCCCAGCGCCGCCGCGTTCCGGTGCCGCGCACGTAAGTCGCGGGCCGGGCGGGGTTGCAATGCTGGATACTGTAGTCGCCAAGGTCCTCGCGCGCGCGCTTGAGCAGCACGTCGATCACCAGCCACCGCTCGTGGAAGCCGAGATCGTCCATGCCGGAGCCGATGAAGCGGCGGACCAGCGAGCGGGCGCCGTCGCAGCCAATCACATAGCCGGCGCGGATCTCGGTGAGTTGTCCGTTCGAGAGGTCTTCGTAGCGGACGCGCACGCCATGCTGGTCCTGGTCGAGCGCGAAGACGTCGCAGCGGTTGCGCACGACGACGCCCGCATAGCGGCCGAGACCGCCAATCAGGACATCCTCCAGATCCGGCTGGTGGAAGCGGTAGCTGAGATTCCAGCCCATCGGCGTCGGGGTCTGCGGGCGCGACCAGTCCAGCAGCATCTTGCCGTCCGCGTCCAGAAACAGCATGCCGGGGCTGAGGATCACGTGCGGCAGGATTGCCTCGGCGAGGCCGATGGTCTGGAACACGCGCATGCATTCGTCGTCGAAATGCACCGCGCGCGGCAAGTGATAGGTCCGCGCCTCGCGCTCCAGCACCAGCGTGCGAACGCCGCAGAGGCCGAGCAAATTTGCGAGCGTGGCGCCGACCGGGCCACGGCCGACGATCACGGCGTCATATTCTTCAGGGATGGATTTATCTTGCATGGGGTATCTCTTCCCCAAGCCGCGCCGCAGCATCAACGCCGCCGGCCGAAGTGTCCGCCCT
This sequence comes from Bradyrhizobiaceae bacterium, assembly GCA_003963435.1. Taxonomy (GTDB): domain Bacteria; phylum Pseudomonadota; class Alphaproteobacteria; order Rhizobiales; family Xanthobacteraceae; genus Bradyrhizobium. The sequence goes on from RXJC01000655.1 coordinate 3,251, forward strand.
GCGGACGGATAGGCCTAGATCTCGACCGGAATGGCTGCGGCCGCCTCCTGAAGCGGCGCTGCAAACTGCGCAATCGCCTCGTCGATCCCCAGCGCCGAGCGAATCCAGATGATGGAGATGCAGCCGAAGACGGCGCCGTCCCGCACGATGGGGACCGCGATCGAAGCCGTCTTCGGATTGTACTCGCCCGCGCTGCGGATTGCGTAGCCGCGCGCCTGTGTCTCGGCAATCATGCGGTCGAGGCGTGCCGCATCGAGGAACGGCCGGTCGTCGGCCTCGTCGATGCGGCGCAGATGATTGACGATCAGATCGCGCTCGCGCGCCGGGCAGGCGGCGAGATAAGCGCGGCCCGCGGAGGTGCGCAGCATCGGCAGGCGCTTGCCGATCATGCCGCGGTCGATCGACAGGGGGCTGCGGGAATGGGTGGTCTCCTGCACCACCATCGCCGCATTCTCGTAGGTCGAGAGATCGACCGGCCAGACCAGGGTCTTGCTGAGTTCGGCGAGATAGGGCGCCGCCGCCTGGCAGATCACGACGCCGGGATCGTAGCCGTCGCCGAGGCTCAGCGCCCGCCGGGTCACCCGAAAGCGATCATCGCTGGCGCTGCGGGCGATATATCCGAGTTCCTCCAGAGTTTCGAGCAGGCGGTAGACGGTGGGGCGGGGCAGGTCGAGCGCGCGGGCGACGTCGCCGGCGCGGATGCCGCCGGAGCGGTTGACCTCCCGCAGCACGTCGAGCCCGCGCTTGAAGGCGCGGACGCCTTCCGCCTGCCGCGGCGCTCCCGGCCCCGTCCGCTCCTTGGACACTTCGCATTTCCTCCCTTGTGGCGCACGGTCCGGCGATTATCGTTGCGAACGCGAAGCGATTGCGGAACGCCACGTTAGGATCGCGCGCGGCCGGTATCAAGTTCGCCGTCTTGCGGCGCACGCGATGCCTTCGGGAGGAATACGATGGAAATCAGCGCGCTCGGTTATATCGGGATCAACTCGTCGCAGCTCGACCAGTGGGACCGGATGGCGACGGGACTGCTCGGCATGCAGCAGGTCGATCGCGGCGGCAAGATGCGCGCCTTCCGCATGGACGATCGCAAGCAGCGGCTGATCGTGGACGGCAGCAGCGATGCCGGCCTCACGGTGATGGGATGGGAGGTTCCCTCCACGGTCGCGCTGGACAAATTGGCGGGACGACTGGAGAGCCACGGCGTCAAGGTCACGCGCGGCGCTCGCGCGCTTGCCGACGAGCGGCATGTCGCCGAACTGATCGTGTTCGCCGACCCCGCCGGCAATCGGCTGGAAGCCTTCTGCAAGCCCGAGCTTGCGACCGAGCCCTTCAAGCCGGGCCGGCCGATCTCGGGCTTCCGCACCGGCGCGCTCGGCATGGGGCACGTCGTGCTCAACGTGGAGGATGTCGAGCTGCTCCTGCCGTTCTATCGCGACGTGCTCGGCTTTCACGTCTCGGATTTTGGGCTGAAGCCCTACGGTCTCTATTTCTTCCATGTCAACGGCCGCCACCATTCGTTCGCGATGGTCGGCTCCGGGCGCAAGGCCATGCACCATTTCATGGTCGAACTCGGCAGTCTCGACGATGTCGGGCAGGGCTACGACCTCGCGCAGCTCGACGACGGCCGTATCGCCTACACGCTGGGACGGCACACCAACGATCACATGACCTCGTTCTATGTGAACACCCCGTCCGGCTTCTTCATCGAATATGGCTGGGGCGGGCGCGTGATCGATCCCGAGACCTGGCAGCCGCACGAGACCTTCGACGGCCCGTCGCTGTGGGGCCACGAGCGGCTCCACATGCCGGAAGAGCAGCGCAAGCGCCTGCGCGACATGCGGCTGGACGCGGCGGCCCGTGGCGTCCGCGTCGCCGATCCGCGCGTGCCGCCGCTCAACTGCGCGTGGCTGGACCAGGTGGTTGCGCGCGAATGAGCAGTGGCGGCACTGCAATAATCTGACGCTCGGGAAAGAAGACTATGCTCAAGACTATTTTGCGGGCAGGCGTCGTGCTGCTCGCGCTGACGACGGCCGTCTCGGCCGAACCGATCAAGGTGACGCTGCTCGGCACTGGCGTGCCGACGCCGCGTCCGACCAGCTTCAGTGCTTCGACGCTGGTGGAGGCGGGCAACGACAAGCTGCTGTTCGATCTCGGCCGCGGCTCGACCATGCAGCTCTACAAGCTGAAGATCCCGCTCGGCGCGATCACGGCGAGTTTCATCACCCATCTGCATTCCGACCACCTCGTCGGCCTTCCCGATATGTGGCTGACCGGCTGGCTCGCCACGCCCTGGGCGTCCCGCAAGGGACCGATGAAGCTCTATGGGCCCAAGGGCTCCGTCGCGATGGCGGAGAACCTGACAAAGGCCTTTGCCGACGACATCCGCATTCGTATCGATGACGAGCACCTCGATCCCGAGGCAATCAGATTTGCCGCAAAGGATATAGAGGCCGGGCCCGTTTACGACAGCAACGGTGTCAGGGTCTCGGCGATCGAGGTCAATCACGGCGAGAAGATCAAGCCGTCGTTCGGCTACGTGGTCGAGTATGGCGGCCACAAAGTGGTTTTGTCAGGCGACACCAAGTACGATCAGCGGATCGCGAAGGCGGCGGAGGGCGCCGATCTGCTGATCCACGAGGTCGCCGTGATCGAGCCGGAGCTGCTGGTCAAGAGTCCGGTCTACAAGGACATTCAGGCGCACCACACCTCGCCCGAGGAAGCGGGCCAGATCTTTGCGTCCGCCCGGCCAAAGCTCGCCGTATACTCCCACATTGTGTTCGGCACGGTGAAGCCCGTCGCCGACATTCCGGAGGAGCCGCTGATCCTGCGCACCCGTACGAGCTACAAGGGACCTCTGCTTGTCGGGCGCGACATGATGTCGTTTGCGATCGGCGACACGGTCGAGGCATTTGCACCCGATGGAACGCGGCTGGTGCCTTAGGCAGGTGACCGCTCAGGCCTCGCCGAGATCGGGCTCGGTCAACAGGCCCTGGCGCAAGGCGAGTCGGACCAGCTCGATGTCGGAGCCGACGCCGAGCTTGTCCTTGATCAGGGAATGCAGGTTCGCCACCGTCTTCGGGCTGACATGCAGCGTCTCGGCGATCTCGTCCGTGGTCTTCTCGGCGAGCAGCAGCCGCAGCACCTCGAACTCGCGCGCGGTCAGGACGTCGGCGGCCGAGCTTTCGCCGCCGAGCCGGCTCAGCGCCAACTCGTGGTCGATGTCCGGGCTGATCGCGATCTTGCCGGCGAGCACGTCCATCACCGCGCGCACCAGCGTCTCGGGCGGGCTGGTCTTGGTGACGTAGCCCCTGGCGCCGGCGCGGATCGCCTGCACGGCGAAGCCCGCGTTCTGGTGCATGGTGAAGATGAGGATCCTTGCGCCCTTGTCCCATTGCCGGATCCGCCTGATGGCCTCGATGCCGCCGATGCCGGGCATGCTCAAATCCATGATGACGAGGTCGGGCGCCTCGGATTTGTACAGCCGATAGGCTTCGGCGCCGTCGGCGGCTTCCGCGACGACGCGCAGGCCCGGCTGCTTCTGCAGCACGGAGCGATAGCCCTCGCGGACCACGGAATGGTCGTCGACCAGCAGGATGGACGCATCGGCATCGCTCATGCCGCGTGCTCCAGCACCTGCCGCTCGGCGGCGGCGAGTGGAATCACGACGCGGAGCGCCGAGCCGCCGTTGGGGCCGACCTCGAAGCTCATCCGGCCGCGCAACGCCGCAACGCGCTCGCGCATGCCGAGCAGGCCCATGCCGGCTTTGCCGGAGGCATCGCCGTGCCGGCCGTCGTCGTCGATGGCCAGCGCGATCTCGCTTGCCGCCATCGTCAGATGGACGCCGACCTTGGTGGCGCCGGCGTGCTTGGCGGCGTTGGTCAGCGCCTCCTGCACGATGCGGTAGAGATTGGCGCTGATCGCGGCGGGCAGGGTCTCGAAGGCGCCATCGAACTGGATCATGAAGCGCGTCTGGCCGCGGCTGCGCCCGTTCCAGCCCGCGACCAGGCCCTCCAGGCTCGCAACGAGGCCGAGCTCCTCGACGTCGGGCGGGCGCAGCCGGAACAGCGTGCCGCGCAGCGTTTCCATCATGCCGGTCGCGGTCCGCGCGATGCCGTCGCATTCGGACAGCAAAGCGGGGCAGTCCTGCACGGCCGTCTGGCGGGCGGAGGAGGCGAGCGCGCGGATCGCGGCCAGCGACTGGCCGAACTCATCATGCAGCTCGCGCGCGAGATGACGGCGCTCGTCGTCCTGCAGGGCGATCAGCTTGCGTGTCAGCTCGCTGCGTTCGGCCAGCGCGGTGTCGAGGTTTTCGGCAAGATGGTTGAAGCCGTCGCGGATCGCGGAGAGCTCGGCGAGGTCGAATGGCGGCAGCCGCGCCGAGAGGTCGTTGGCCGCGATTCGCTCGAGGCCGGTGCAGATCAGTCGGGTCGGGCGCAGCGCGCGCGCCAGCGCGGCGTAGACCAGAAGGCACAGCAGCGGCAGCGCGATCGCAAGCGCGGTCATCAGGCGGCCGGC
>RXJC01000084.1 GCA_003963435.1 Bradyrhizobiaceae bacterium
CGTGCCCAAGAGCGGCAGCCGGGTTCAGGTCACGGGGTACATCCGCGCCCGGATCGGCCAGACCTGCGTGGTCACCCTCGATCCCATCGAGAACGAGATCGAGGAGGAGGTGGACCTGATGTTCGCTCCCGAAGCCGAGGTCCGGAAACTGGCCGACCTGATCGAGGAGGGGCAGGACGATGCGGAGCCGCCGCAGGTGATTGACCCGCCGGAGCCGATCGTCAATGGCATCATCGACCTCGGCCGGATTGCCACCGACGCGTTGTTCCTGGCCGTTGACCCCTACCCGCGCAAGGAGGGGGCCGTGTTCGAGGCGGAGGTCGCCGCCCCGGATCCGGAAGACCATCCCTTCGCCGCGCTGAAGGCGCTCCAGGACGGCAAGAAAGGCAAGTAGCCGGCCGTGCCCCGGTCGGATCGCCCTGCAAGGGCGCGCGATGTATTTGCCGGGAAGGTTTCAAAGAGGTCTTTATCTCTCTGATTTCAATGTGTTTCCCGCAAATTACGGGGTTCGCGGCCAGATTGCCCTGAAAGCAAAAGGCTGGGGGCAAGAGGTTGTTTCGGGGTAACAAAACGCTATTGTCGCGCCCCGGTCCGGGCGCGGCGTGGCGCTTGGCCGGTCGCCATGTCCGTGGCGAACCCATCCGCGGCCCCGCTGATCCAAGACCGCACCAGACCAGGTTTCCAGGACTTCTATGCCAAGCAAGGTTCGCATCGCGCTGGACGCCATGGGGGGCGATGTCGGCCCCGCCGTGGTCATTCCGGGCGCCGCCATCTCGCTGGGCAGGCATCGCGATACCGAGTTCCTTCTGGTCGGGGACCGCGCCAAAATCGAACCAGAGCTCGACAAGCACCCCGCGCTCAAGGCCGCCTCGAAGATCATCCATACCGACGTCGCGGTCGGCATGGACGACAAGCCAAGCCAGGCCCTGCGGCGCGGCCGCAAGACCTCCTCGATGTGGATGGCGATCGACGCGGTCAAGCGGGGCGAGGCCGATGTCGCGGTTTCGGCCGGCAATACCGGGGCGCTGATGGCGATGGCGCGCTTCCACCTGCGCACGCTGAAGGGGATCGACCGCCCCGCCATCTCCGCGATCTGGCCGACCAAGCGCGGCGAATCCGTGGTGCTCGACTTAGGGGCCACGCTCGGCGGCGATGCCCACCATCTGGTGTCGATGGCGGTCATGGGCGCGGCCAAGGCCAGCGTGCTGTTCAACAAGAAGCGGCCCACCGTCGGCCTGCTCAATATCGGCACCGAAGAGGTCAAGGGCCACGAGGAGATCCGCGAGGCCAGCGAGATCCTGCGCGCCAGGAACCTGCCGGAGCTCGATTATATCGGCTTCGTCGAGGGCGACGGCATCGGCAAGGGCGTCGCGGACGTCATCGTCACCGAAGGATTCAGCGGCAACATCGCGCTCAAGACCGCCGAGGGAACCGCACGGCAGATGGCCGAGTTGCTTCGCGAGGAATTGCAGAAGAGTTGGCTGTCCAAGCTCGGCTATCTGTTTGCCCGCCGCGCCTTCCAGGCCCTGCGCGACAAGATGGATCCCAACAAGTCCAACGGCGGCGTGCTGCTCGGGCTGAACGGGATCGTGGTCAAGAGCCATGGCGGAATCAGCGCCGAAGGCTTTGCCTATGCGATCGATGTTGGCTATGAGATGGCTCACTACGATCTCCTGAACAAGATCAATCAGATGCTCAACCGCGAGGGCGGTGCACTCAATTCCGTGCAGGCCGCGCAGGAGGCTGTTTCGTGACTCAAATTCGTTCGGTCGTGCTCGGCTGCGGCTCCTATCTGCCGGAGCAGGTGGTGACCAACGCCCAACTGGCGGCGCGTATCGACACTTCCGACGAGTGGATCGTGCAGCGCACCGGCATTCGCGAGCGCCACATCGCGGCCGAGGGCGAGTTCACCTCGCACCTGGCGGTCAAGGCGGCGCAGGCCGCGCTCAGCGATGCCGGCCTCGACGCGCAGTCGATCGACCTGATCGTCCTGGCGACCTCGACGCCGGACAACACCTTCCCCGCGACGGCGGTCGCTGTGCAGAACGCGCTCGGCATCAACCACGGCGCGGCCTTCGACCTGCAGGCGGTGTGCTCGGGCTTCGTGTTCGCGCTCGCCACCGCCGACAATTTCCTGCGCACCGGCGCCTTCAAGCGCGCGCTGGTCATTGGCGCGGAGACCTTCTCGCGCATCCTCGACTGGAACGACCGCGGCACCTGCGTGCTGTTCGGCGACGGTGCCGGCGCGGTGGTGCTGGAGGCGCAGGCGCAGCCCGGCAATGCCGCGACCGACCGCGGCGTCGTCACCACGCATCTGCGCTCCGACGGCCGCCACAAGGCCAAGCTGTTCGTCGACGGCGGGCCGTCCTCGACCCAGACCGTCGGCCATTTGCGCATGGAGGGCCGCGAGGTCTTCAAGCACGCGGTCGGCATGATCACCGACGTCATCGTCGACGCCTTCCAGGCGACCGGGCTCAATGCCGAGACCATCGACTGGTTCGTGCCGCACCAGGCCAACAAGCGAATCATCGACGCCTCCGCCCACAAGCTCCATATCGCGCCGGAGAAGGTGGTGCTGACCGTGGACCGTCACGGCAACACCTCGGCGGCCTCGATCCCGCTGGCGCTGTCGGTGGCCCGCAAGGACGGCCGCATCAAGAAGGGCGACATGGTTCTGCTGGAAGCCATGGGCGGCGGCTTCACCTGGGGCTCCGCGTTGGTGCGCTGGTAGAGCCACAGTCGATAAAATTTTGCCGGAATCAGCGGCGATTATCGATGCGTCTGCATTGATGAGCGCTGTTGACCGCCGTATCGTAAGCTCATAATTTCAGACAACAATTGTTCGCCGTGATGTGGGGCAGGGCGATGACCGATCAAAGTAAAACCGTAACGCGTGTTGATCTCTGCGAGGCCGTCTACCAGAAGGTGGGCCTGTCGCGGACGGAGTCCTCTGCGTTCGTGGAACTCGTGCTGAAGGAGATCACCGACTGCCTGGAGAAGGGCGAGACGGTGAAGCTATCCTCGTTCGGGTCCTTCATGGTGCGCAAGAAGGGGCAGCGTATCGGACGCAACCCGAAGACCGGCACCGAGGTGCCGATCTCGCCGCGCCGCGTCATGGTGTTCAAGCCGTCGGCGATCCTGAAGCAGCGGATCAACGCCCAGCATCGCTCCAATGGCGATGCCACCAGCAAGGCTCAACCTGAGGCGTAACGCCTGCCGCGAAGGATTTGGCATTTGGACAAGGCGCCGGATGCGTTCCGAACCATCAGCGAAGTAGCGCAGGAGCTCGACATCCCGCAGCACGTGCTGCGGTTCTGGGAGACCCGCTTCTCCCAGATCAAGCCCATGAAGCGCAGCGGCGGCCGCCGCTATTACCGCCCCGACGACGTCGACCTGCTCAAGGGCATCCGCCGGCTCCTGTACGGGGAGGGCTACACCATCCGCGGCGTGCAGCGGATCCTGAAGGAGCACGGCGTCAAATCGGTGCAGGGCCTCGCCGACAGCGCGGCCGCCGTCTCGTTCGGCGCCATCGAGGACGCCATCGGCGCCAGCCTGATCGAGCCCGAGGACGAGGAGGCGCCGATCAAGGGCGTCACTGATGCCGACGATGACGACTACCAGGGCGACGAAGAGGAAGGCATCGACTTCCGCTTCTCCGAGATCGACGACGAGGACATCCTCACCACCTTCCGCAAAGGCGGCGCCGCCGCGGCCTCCGCCGGCCCCAGCGCGCTGGACCGGGAACGCCTGGGCCGGGCGCTCGCCGACCTCGTGGCTTGCCGGGAGATGCTGGATCAGGCCCTGAAGGACGGCTAGGGCGGCTTCCGCCGGTTTTGCGGCCAGTTCCGGGTTTGGACGGCGACACCAAAATGCTGTCGCTCGCCTTGCGCATCGCGCCGATCCTAGCTAATGGAACGACGTTCGGAGCGTGGCGCAGCCCGGTTAGCGCACTAGTCTGGGAGACTAGGGGTCGGAGGTTCAAATCCTCTCGCTCCGACCATTTTTCTGAAGTCATCTGTCGGGTGGATTGAACGTCCGCGGGGAGCGTCTGCTACCTCGGGTGACGCATGCGCGACGTCGGTGGCGGGTGCGGCTTGGCCGGCTGGTACCAAAAATGTCGAAAACAACCCCATGCACTGTAGCGAAGCCATTGGCAGAGTGACGTTTTTCCGAAGCGATTTGGCGCGTCGGGCAAAGCAGGGGCATGATGTCGTCATGCCGGCCTGCGGGATCGGGGAATGTTTCGGATCGCTCTGCTCTGTATGTTTGCGCTGACAGCCTCGCCTACATTGGCTGGCGATCAACCCAAAGACCCAGAAACTGATCGGCTCATGCAGGTACTTCGCGATGAGATCGCGCGCGAGGATTGTCTGTGGCGCGAGAGCCTGACGCGATTGTCTAATCAGACGTTGGACGAGCAGCAGAAGATTTCTGGACTGGTCGCCTATTTTTGCAGCCAGAAGAATAGAGAACGGATCGTCCAAGGGGCCACGACGGAAGATCTCGTCAGGCATGAAGTCGCGCAATATGACCAACTCTGGGCACAGGAGAGGGCGATTGCGATCGGCCGGCAGATACGTGAGCTTAGAGGGCGCGGGGTTCCCTAGAGGCTCGCCTGCCAAGCATAAATGCCATCTACCTCAAATACCCCACCACCAGCCTTGTCGTCTCGTCCACCAGCACCTTCACCATCTTCTCCGACAGCATCTCCGCCCCGTTCAGCACCGTGTTGTGCGCTACCGCCTCGATCGCGCTGACGCAGATGAAGGTCGCGACGTCGAGATCGACTTTCCGCATCTCCTTACGGCGGCTTTCGAGATAGGTGCGCACGAGCGTGTGGACCTCGCGGTTGAAGGCTTCGACGTCTTTGAGCTGGCCGGTGCGAGGGATCTGCTCGGCGAGCACCCGATGCAGTTTCGGGTTGATGCGGTGGGCTTCGATCGCGACGGTGACGAGCTTTCGCACGGCCTTGTCGAGCGGAAGGTCGGCGACCTCCGCAAGCGCTGCCCGGACGTTGCCCATGATCTCCTCGTTGTGACGCTCGATCACGGCGGCGACGAGGGCTTCCTTGCTCGGAAAGTACTGGTAGAGCGAGCCGACGCTGACGCCGGCCACTTCCGCGATGCGGTTGGTGCTGGCCTTCTCAAAACCGTCGCGGACCAGAATGCGAGCGGTCGCCTCGACCAGCGCGTCGACGGTGGCGCGCGAGCGCTCCTGGGAGGCATTTTTCCGAGGTTTTGTCGGCGGTTGGCGAGCCACGATCTTGTGATCCGAATGCGAGTAGGAAAAGCGAGCTAATGCTCGCATTATATCGGCGGATGGCGGCGGGTCGGCAAGCCCCTTGTCGCCGTTTCGAAAGTGCCAGGTGGGGATGTGGCCATGAGCGTTGCCAGACTAGTGTCGGCCTTGCAGTTTTGCCCGAGCGGTTGCGGGTTCGGTGCGCCGGCCCGGCGCGATCCCGCCCCGAGTCTGCAAAGCCGCGTCTTCAACATGCTGCTCTCCCTGCTGCCCCACAAGCAGCGGCTCGCCTCCGCCGAAGCCGTGCAGGCGCATGTGCAGAAGCTTGCCCTGCAGCCGGCCTCGTTCGAGCCGACGGGGCTCGGCCGCGGCGTCGAGGCGACGCTGACCAAGATGGGCGGCTGGCCGGTCTATTACACCGCGCCGTCCTCGGGCCATGAAGGCTGCAACTTCGTGATGTTCCTGCATGGCGGCGGCTACATCAACGAGATCGTGCCGGCGCATTGGCGCTTCGTCGGCGAGATGACGCGCAAGGCGAACGTCGTCTGCGTCGTGCCGATCTATCCGCTGGCGCCGCGCGCCACCGCGAAGGATGTCGTGCCGAAGACCGCCGAGTTGCTCCAGATGCTGCTGGAGGACGCCGGCTCCGCTGGAGTCACAGTGGTCGGGAATTCCGCCGGCGCGGGGCTCGCGCTCGCCGCGTGTCAATGGCTGCGCGATCGCGGCCATCGGCAGCCGAACCGGATGGTGCTGATCTCGCCCGCCGCGGACGCTTCGGTCCGCCGTCCGGAGCAGATCGAGATCGCCAGGCGCGATCCGATCCAGGACATTCCGGGCATCGTCGAGGCCGGGCGGCTCTATGCCGGCGCGCTCGATGTCGGCCATCCCTTCGTCAGCCCGCTCAACGGCGCCTTCCGCGCCCTGGCGCCGATGACGATCTTCGCAGGGACGCGCGATCTGCTCTATCCCGACAGCGTCGACCTCGCGGCGCGGGCGAGGGCGGAGGGCGTGCCGGTCGAGCTGCATCTGATGCGGGACCAGCCGCACAATTATGCGCTGATGCCGACGCCGGAGGGGCGGCGCGCGCGGGCGATCATCTTGCGGACGGTGGCGTGACGGGAGGGGTGTGTGACCGTTGTCACAAGCGCCGTGTCATCGGACTGGCGCGGTGCGGCCCGTCGGAGGCGGCCTCCGGGGCGTTTCCTCGATCCGTGTGTTCGGATCAGTAGTTTTGCGGGGCCTTAGGCGTGGCCCTTGATCTCGTAATGGCCGGGCACGCATTTGTATCGATCCAGGCGCCAATTGGCGTGATAGATCGGATGCTCGCCCATCCATTTCGCTAACGGCGCCTGTGCGCCGACCGCACACTGCATCATCGAAATCTCGGGCGTCATGTTGCTGTCGGTCACGATTTCCTCGACGCAACTGCCTGAGCTGGCTGCGCTAAGCCGGCAGAGCACGGCAACGACGGTCACGAACATTCCTGTCACCTCATCGGTAGTTTCAGACCACGAAGAGGATGCAAGCGGAGTGCCAGAGCCTGTGACACGCAAACAACACGCTGGCCTGGCCGACTCGACCCAGCGTCCGAGGTCCATTTGACGATTCGGATTGTAAAAAATGTGCCCATAAACCGAAGCCGGACAAATACGGGAGCCGGACAACTTATGCCCGGCTGTTGGCCAGCTGCGCGCCGCCGGCAGTGACGGAGCAAGCGCCTCGTCCTTCGAGACGACCGCTTCGCGGTCTCCTCGGGATGAGGCTAATCGGCACCGGTGCCCGTTGAAGCTGCCGCCGCATCCGCCGCCCTTATCCTGAGGGCCCGCCATCTGCGGGCGTCTCGAAGGATGCGCCGCGAGCAGAGAGCTGCCTCACAATGCGAAGCGCGCTGCCATTAGTCCGCGCGCCGAAATAATCGATGTCGAACAATCGCAGCGCGCCGCTTTCATTTGCGCGTGCGGCGCTGCTACATTTCGTGCGCGCGGCGCGCAGCGCCGTGACGAAGAAACATACCGACAAGGGGAGGGACCGAAAGTCCCATGAAGGATTTCGCAGGAAAGATCGCGGTCATCACCGGCGGCGGCACGGGAATGGGGCGCGAGCTCGCGCGGCAATTGGTGGCCGAGGGCTGCAACGTCGCGATGTGCGACGTCTCGGAGGCCGCGATGGCGGAGACCAAGCGGCTGTGCGAGGTCGAGAAGCTGCCGCAGGGGCTGCGCGTCACGACCCATGTCGCCGACGTTTCGATCGAGGATCACCTCAAGCGCTTTCGCGACGAGCTCGCCGAGCAGCAGAAGACGGACAGGATCCACCTGTTGTTCAACAATGCCGGCATCGGCGGCGGCGGCAGCCTGTTCACCAACACGCGCGAGCAGTGGGAGCGCACCTTCAACATCTGCTGGGGCGGCGTCTATTTCGGCGTGCGCACCTTCCTGCCGATGCTGGTCGCCGCCGACGAGGCGCACATCGTCAACACCGCGAGCGTCAACGGCTTCTGGGCCTCGATCGGCATGGGCCAGGCCCACACCGCCTACAGCTCGGCCAAGTTCGCGGTGAAGGGGTTTACCGAAGCGCTGATCAACGACCTGCGCCTGCACGCCCCGCACGTCAAATGCTCGGTGGTGATGCCGGGCCATATCGGCACCTCGATCGTCTCCAACTCGCGCAAGGTGCAGAGCGCCGACGGCTCGGAGCGGCTCAATGCCGACGAGGTCGCGCTGACGCGCAAGCGCATGGTCGCGGCCGGCGTGCCGGATGCGGACAAGATGTCGGACGACGACATCCAGGCGGTGTTCGCCGAGCGCGCCCGCAGTTTTCTCGAGGATGCGCCGACGACGGCCGCGCAAGCGGCGAAGATCATTCTCGACGGGGTCAAGGCGGAGCGCTGGCGCATCCTCGTCGGCGAGGACGCCAAGCGATTGGACGAGCGCGTGCGCGCGACGCCCGAGCAGGCCTATGACCGCGCCTTCTACGAGAGTTTTACCCAGGAGGTCGGCTGGCGACTCGGTTGAGATGGCCGGCCCATGCGTGCCGTCTAACGCCGCGCGCATCTAGGTATGATTATCGTCATGTCAAGAGGTGCACGTGTGATATCGCGTGCCACTTCTTGCCATTCCCCGGCTCCCTATGCCGGATTGGAATGTCATGCATGCGTCATCGATCGTCGTTCAAGCGATGTTGATCTCGAACGCCGGTCACGCCGCGCGCGGCGCCTTGGTCGGGCGACGGAAATGGTTTAGTCAATTGGGGGTAACGCGACATAGAGCGTAGCTTCCTATGATACCCGCATGCCTCTCCGACGATCTGATCCTTTGCCCGGAGCGAGAGGACATCTCCGCTGAATTCACGCGGCTGCTCACCGCGGCGCAGGAGGGCGGCGCCACGATCGCCGAATGCCTGATGATCGCGCGGCAGCTCAAGCGCGGCGATGACCGGTCCTGGCATCGCGAGTGGAAGCGGCTGGCGCAGGCCAATCGGCAGCGCGCCGAGGCCGCCTTCGGGGACGGCCATCTGGCGAGCGCACAGCGCAACTGGCTGCGCGCCATGAACTACTATGCTGCGGCGGCGATGCCGCTCGAGCCGGACGACGAGCGCCGCTGGGTTGCCGTGCTTGCGATGCAGGAATGTGCACGCCGCTATCTTTCGGCCCGCAATCCCTCCGGCGAGGTCGTGACGATCCCCTGGCTCGGCGGACATGCGTTGCAGGGCTACTTCCTGCCGTCGCCGTCGGGAATTGGGCGGGCTCCGACCGTGATCTGCATCGGAGAGCCCGGCCACCGCAAGGAGGAGTTTCTCTACAAGCTCGTGCCGCATGCGCGCGAGCGCGGATTCTCGATGCTGGCGCTCGACCTGTTCGGCGACCAGCGCGACGACATCATCGACGAGCTGTTGCGGCGGGGGAATCTCGAAAGCGCGATTCCCTGTGTCATGGACTATCTGGAGACACGCGGCGACATCGATTTCGCCCGGGTCGGGATCATCGCCGACGGCTGGGGCTCGTCGTTCGTGGCGCGCGCGGTGTTGCAGGAGCCGCGGCTTGCCGCCGCCGTCTGCGACGGTGGCCTGTGGGACCTGCACGAGCGGGCCTTTTTTACCAACCGTTTCACGATGAGCGACGTCACCATCGTACCGGTGCCGCACGCGCCGCTAATGGCCTCCAGCGCCGACTGTCCAGTGCTGATCACGCTCGGTGAAGACGGCTGGCTCAAGGCCGACCGGGCGCGCCAGATCGTCGAGAGCTCCCGGCTCGGCAGTTCGGACGTCATGTTGAAGGTGTTCACGGCCGCCGAGACCGGCGCGGCGCAGTCCCATGCGGACAATCCGAGCCTTGCCAACGAATACATCTTCGACTGGCTCGAATCGCGGCTCGGCGCCGCCGCCCGGCGAATCTGAGCAGCGCCTCCAAGCCCTAGAAGTCGATCGAGATCCGGACGCAGGCTTTCTGCAAGCGATTCTTCAGCGTCGCGAGCTTGCCGGTGAATTCCGTCAGTTCGTCCTCATCGAACCCCTGGAAGACGAACTCGCGAATCGTCTTGTACTGCTCGTTCAGGCTCGCGATGTGCTTCTGGGTCTTGTCCGTCAGCGACAACCGCACCACGCGGGCGTCGGTCGGGGAGGGACGACGGCGGAGCAGGCCCTTCTTCTCGAGCAGCTTGGACTGGGTGGTGACGAAGGACGGATCGACGTGGAGCAGCTTGGAGACCACGTTGACCGGAATGCCGTCGTCCTTATCGAGGTCGGAGATGGCCATCAGGATCAGCCATTGCGGGCCGCTGATGCCGAGCGTCTTCGCCCAGAACTGACGCAGCTCTTCCAGATACATGTTGATCGACGAGATCTCCCAGGTGAAGCGCCTGATGATATCCAGGTTGCCGATTGAGCGCAGGCGCGCTCCTTCTTTCCTCGTCGCGGACACAGCGTCACTCCCGTGAACCGATCGTTAGGCCGGTTGTTTATCGACGACCATAGTCCACGCAAGCCTGCTCTGACGCAAGTGCAGAGCAGGCTAATTGTGTCAGCAGGATTACAAAGATGATCGGCTCAACAGATTGGCTCACCCTGGGTGTTGCCCGTGGGGCACAGGGTTAGGTGAAACAGAAAGCTGACTAAATAAAGTATTTTGATCGGCGGAACGGCGCAGGCATATTGCTTCTGACGGTGGGGGGTACTCGATCGTCCCGTTGCAGGTGGTTCGCTCACGTCCCTCGCGTTCAAGCGGGAGTGTCCGAAAGCGCAAAGCGGCCGAGCGGATTTGAAGAGACGGGGATCTGGGGGGCCTCACGGTCCAGTCTCCGCAAAATGGACAACTTGGAGGTTTTATATGAAAGTGGTGAAGAGCCTTTTGCTCGGCACTGCGGCGGGTCTGATCGCCGTCGGTGGAGCCCAGGCGGCCGATCTTCCGGTCAAGGCCAAGGCGGTCGAGTACGTGAAGATCTGCTCGCTGTACGGAGCGGGTTTCTACTACATCCCGGGCACCGACACCTGCATCAAGCTGGGCGGTTATCTGCGTGCCGAAGTCGCGCTCAACTCGGGCGGTCACTACAATGGCCAGTTCAGCGGTGTCGCAGGTGCGCACAACCGTCTGAGCAACTACTACAGCATGCGTTCTCGTGAAGATCTCAACATCGATACGCGCACCGCGACCGAGTACGGCGTGGTCCGCACCTTCTTCGATGCGACATTCACCTGGACGTCGGGAAGCTATGCCGGAGCAGGCGCGGGTGCCACCGGAGGCGCCACCGCCTATGATTCGGCCCCGGCAGGAACGAGCGGCTCGGGCTCGGTCTCCGGCGGTGCGCTTGGCGTCTACTTCGCTTTCATCCAGTTCGCCGGATTCACGATGGGTAAGGCGGTGTCGCAGTTCGACGCACCTTGGACCAACTATCCCGGCAACAACTTCGACGGTCTCGTCGGTGGCGGCGGCACGGTTACGGGTGTCAACCAGTTCACCTATACCGCTGACTTCGGTCAGGGTATCACGGCGGCTATCTCGGCGCAGGACCAGGTTGCCTACGGCCAGACGAACATCTGGAACACCGCGGGCGCGACGGCTGCCGGCATCGTCGGTGGTGCCTATGGTACGAATGATATCGGTGGATCGCGCTCGCCCGACATCGTCGGTATGGTGCGCGTCGACCAGGCTTGGGGTCTGTTCCAGGCCTCGGTGGCGGCGCACGACAACCATGCCGGTTATTATGGTGCCAGCGAAACCACCGGCGCACCGTCGGACAAGTGGGGCTGGGCCGCTGCACTGGCGTTGTCGGTCAAGAACATCCCGACCGGCGCGGGTGACGTGCTCAACATCCAGGGCGTCTACACCGAGGGTGCGAGCCGCTACAACTTCCAGAGCCTGGCGACGACGAGCTACTCCATGTTCAGTGGCAGCGGCACTGGCGCTTACCAGAGCGTCGGCTTCGCTGGTGTGTCCGACGCCGTGTTCGGGGCCGGCACGGGCCTCGAACTCACCAAGACTTACGGTATGCGCGGTGCGTTCACCCACAACTGGAATGCGTACTGGAACTCGGCTCTCTACGGTGCGTACGGTGCCGTCCGTTACAGCGGCGCTGCGAAGGGTCTGATCTGCGGCAGCGCAGGCATGGCCGCTCTGGCTCTGACCGGTACTTGCAATCCGGACTTCGACATCGCTCAGGTGGGCTTCATCACCCGCTGGACTCCGGTCAAGAACCTGACGTTCTCGGGTGACTTCAACTGGACCAGGATCGACCAGAAGTATTCCGGCACGGTTGCTTACGGTGGAAGCGCGACCACTGCCAAGCCTGCAGCCGTCTACCAGTTGAAGGATCAGGACAGCTTCACCCTGCTGCTGCGCGCCCAGCGCAACTGGTGATGTGATCTGACGACGATCAGGCCCCGGCGGGACACCGCCGGGGCCTTCTTCAAATGTGCCTTTCGGAAAATCGGGTGGCGGTTGCGGGCGGCGAAGACGAGCCATGCAGTTCGATCACCTGCAGACTTATTTACTTACCTGAGTTAATCAGGTATATATCGCTCAGCCGATTACGAAAGTTGCGGCTCTTAGCTTCACGCTAAGCCTCCAGAAACCTCCGGCGATGCCCCGCCGGAGGTTTTTCGTTTTGTGCGAGCGCGGCCTTCAACCGCGCATCACGCGGGCCCGTCCGTTCGGCCGGTAGGCGAGACGGCTGTGGCCGGCGCAATAGGGTTGACCGTCGGGCGCGGAATTGCCGCAGAAGCAGAAATCCTCGGCGCCCGGCGTCGAGATCGGCCAGCGGCAGCGGTTCTCGGAGAGCTCCAGCAGCGAGCAGCGATTGGCCTCATCGATCGGTCCTTTCACCACGGGTGCGTCGGTGCCGCCATAGATCGTGGCGAGCATCTCGTATTGCAGCCGCGGCACGGTCCTCGGCGCCCGCGCCGGCCGGTCCTGAACCTTGCGATCGTCGTTGGTGCGGCCGCGCGTGAGATTGAGGCGGGACAGCTTGCCGATCACGGCATTGCGGCTGACGCCGATGTCGGCGGCGATCTCGCGGCAGGAGAGGCCGGCCTCGAAGTGCTGCTTCAGAAGTTCAATTCGTTCGTCGGTCCAGGTGGGCGAAAGAACAGGCATGTGTCACGGTCCCAGGTTGCAGATGTGGCCATCCGCCTTCCGAGATCCGTCCGTTCACGTCCGGCGCGCGCTCACGTCCTGCCATTGTCGCGAATCGACAGAAGCCCGTCCTTGATGGCGAGACGGATGCCTTCCTCGATCAGAGTCCGTGCGACGCCGGGAACGCTGGTGCCGTGGGTGCCCTGTCTCACCAGCTTCTCCAGATAGGTGATGGTCGAGAGCGCCAAGGTTACGGGAATACGGTCAGTCTCGGCTTTTTCGGTGGCCATGGCCCGAACGCTAGCCTCTTACTCAGGTACATAAAAGTAACGATTAAGACTCTATTTAGGTTCAGGGGTGGAAGTCAAATGCAGGCTGAGCTTGCCGCCCAGCGTATTGGAATCGCACAGGAAATCAGTCGTGACTCGGCGCGCCGCGCGGCAGGCCGGGCGGCGGGGGGCCATCAACAGGGGCGGGAGGAGCGGCCGAGCTCAGCCGTGCACGATGGCCTTCTCGATCATGCAATGGACGCCCTTGGACCCGTTGACGGTCTGAGTGACGCGCAGATCTGCAGCCAGGCTGCACAGCGTGTAGGCATCCTCGCGCGACAGGTTTCGCCGCTCGCCGAGCAGCGCGATCATGTCCCGGAGCGCGCGCACCACGCACTGGTCGAGGTCGGGGTCCATCGCCATGGTCATGTAGTGGGTCGCCGTCTCGGCGCGGGGATAGTCGAACTTGAGGTCCTTGCGCAGCGTCAGGCGGAAGCGGCCCTGCAGCGCGGTCTCGATCGCGGTGACGCAGACCTCGCCATCGCCTTGCACGCCGTGGCCGTCGCCGCAGGAGAACATCGCGCCCGGCACGAACACCGGCAGATACAGCGTCGCGCCCGCACCCAGCTCCTTGTTGTCGAGATTGCCGCCCATGGCGCGCGGGACCAGCGAGGAGATCCGGCCCCAGCTCGGGGGCGGCGACACGCCCATCACGCCGAAGAACGGCTTCAGCGGCAGGTCGAGGCCCCACGGCATGCGGCCGGTCATCCGCGTCCGGTCGAGCGGGATGTTCAGGATGCGGGTCTCGTGGAAATCGTCGGGCAGGGTGCCGGACAGCGGCTTGATCATGTTCCAGCCCCAGTCCTGCCGGAGCTGAACGTCGAGGATCTCGACCGCGAGCACGTCGCCGGGCTCGGCGCCTTCGACCGCGATCGGGCCAGTGAGGATGTGGCCGGGCAGCATGCGCTCGCTCTTGGCATGAACCTCGAACATCTCGGGCGGAATATGAAACTTGTTGCGGTCGGGCAGCATGTCCGGGCCGCCGCTGATGGTGTCGACCGTCACCTCGTCGCCGCTGGCGATGGTGAGGACGGGCTTCAGCGCGGCTTCGAAGAAGCCCCAATGGCAGGTTTTGGGGCTGGAATGCAGGTGGTGGTGGCTCATGTGCCGTGTCCCTCGCTTTGCGCAGGCCGGGCTTGACCCGGCGATCGATCCTCTTTCAAGAAGACTTCTGAAGATCGCCGGGCAGGTCAAGCCCCGCGCGGACTTGGCACGTTCATCCCGGCGAGGCTCCCCTGTTTTTCGTTCTGTCCAAGACCATCGGCACCGCGCTGCTGCCGATCAACTTTCTGGTCGAGCTCGGCATCGTCTCGCTGCTGCTGATGACGACGCGCTTTGCCGCACTCGGCCGCAGGCTGGCCGTGACCACGCTGGTGCTGCTGGCGCTGGCGGCGTTCTCGCCGCTCGGCAATCTCTTGATCTATCCGCTTGAATCGCGCTTTCCGGCGTGGGACGCCGCGCGCGGTGCGCCCGACGGCATCATCGTGCTCGGCGGCTCGGTCGACACCGATCTGTCGGCGGCGCACCACACGCCGGTGGTCGCGCACGCCGCCGATCGTCTGTTCGCGCCGGCCGAGCTCGCGCGTCGCTATCCGAATGCGCGCATCGTGTTCACCGGGGGCACCGCGAACCTGGTCTCGACCGACTCCAGGGAAGCCGATTACTCCGCGCCGATCCTGGAGAATCTCGGCATCCCGAAGCAGCGCCTGATCCTCGAGCGCAATTCGCGCAACACCTGGGAGAATGCGATCTTCACCAAGGAGCTGGTGATGCCGAAGCCGGGCGAGCGCTGGCTGCTGGTGACGTCGGCCTTCCACATGCCGCGCTCGATGGGAATCTTCCGCAAGGCCGGATTTGACGTCGAGGCCTATCCGGTGGACTGGCGGATGGGCGGCCGTGACGATCTGTTTTCCTTCACCAACATGGGTGCGGACGGCCTCCGCCGAACCGAAGTCGCGGTGCGCGAGTGGATCGGCCTCGTGGCCTACCGCCTGATGGGCCGGACCGGCGAGTTGCTTCCCGGACCTGCGAAGGACTAGAACGAGGACCGCACAACAAGAACACGCAGGCGCGATCGCCGGTCCGGAGGAAGCCATGCCACACCACAGCACAGACAGCATCGATCTTGCCGGCCTCGTCGCCGATCTCAACAGCCTGCTGCGGCTGAAGACGACCGTGATCGGCATGAAGCTGTTTGCAACGGCCGCAGAGATGGAAGCGATCCCAAAGATCCGGCGGCCGAATGCGATCCACACCACCGACCAGATCGTCAGCATGGCCTCGCGGCTGGGCTGGACTGTCGGCATTACCGGCGATGATCTCGTCGGCGCGCAATGCCGCGCGGTGATTGGTCTCAGCCCCCAGGACGATAAATGGCTCGCCGGCGAGAACTACGTCGGGGTCTGGCACGGCACCGCGGAGGACGCGCGCAAGCGCCAGGAGGCGCTGGACGTGGTTCCGTTCGGACATTATCAGGCGCTTGCCGTCAGTCCGCTCGCGAGCGGAAGGCTCGATCCGCCCGACATCTGCCTGGTCTATGCAACGCCGGGGCAGATGATCATCCTGATCAACGGGCTGCAATATACCGGCTACAAGAAGTTCGAATGGGGCGTGGTGGGCGAAACCGCCTGCGCGGATTCCTGGGGGCGGGCGCTGAAGACCGGGGAGCCCAGCCTGTCCTTGCCATGCTATGCCGAACGGCGCTATGGCGGCGTGCCGGACGAGGAGATGCTGATGGCGCTGAAGCCCGCGCATCTCGCCAAGGCAATTGAGGGCATGAAGGCGCTGGCCAAGAACGGCCTGCGCTATCCGATCCCGCCCTATGGCATTCAAAGCGACGTCCGTGCCGGCATGGGCGTGAGCTACGCGAAAAAGTAAGGGACGACCATGAGCTCTCAAGATTTCGACATCGTCGTCTACGGCGCGACCGGTTTCACCGGTCAGCTCGTCGCCGAATATCTGGCGGCGCACTACAAGGGCGACAGGTCCCTGAGATGGGCGATGGCGGGCCGCAGCCTGGACAAGCTGAAATCGGTGCGCGATGCGATCGGTGCCCCGGCCGATACACCGCTGATCGTGGCGGACGCATCCGATGCCGCCTCGTTGAAGGCGATGGTGGCGCAGGCGAAGTCGGTGATCACGACGGTCGGGCCCTATCTGCTCTATGGCAACGAACTGATCGCCGAATGCGTCGCCACCGGCACGGACTATTTCGACCTGTGCGGCGAGGTGCCGTGGATGCGCCGCATGATCGACGCCCATCTCGCCACGGCCCAGAAAACGGGCGCGCGCATCGTGTTTTCCTGCGGCTACGATTCGATTCCGTTCGAGCTCGGCACGTTCTTCGTCCAGGAAGAGGCCAAGCGCGTGTTCGGCGCGCCCGCCACGCGCGTCAAGGGGCGGGTCCGCGACATGCGCGGCACGTTCTCCGGCGGCACGGCGGCGAGCAGCAAGGCGATCTTCGAGGCGGCGTCGAAGGACGCGAGCCTGCTGGCGCTGCTGCGCGATCCCTTCGCCCTGACGCCGGACTTCCAGGGGCCGAAGCAGCCGCCCGGCAACAAGCCGATCTACGACGAGGATCTCAAGACCTGGCTGACGCCGTTCTTCATGGCCAACATCAACACCCGCAACGTCCATCGCTCCAACATGCTGCTGGGTTTCCCTTACGGCCGCGACTTCGTCTACGACGAGATGCAGATCGCCGGGCCGGGCGAAGAGGGCGAGGCGCTGGCGAAGCAGATCGTCGCCGCCAACAACCGCTTGGCCACGCAGGCCCAGCCGAAGCCGGGCGAGGGCCCGTCGAAGGAAGAGCGCGAGAACGGCATGTACGATCTGCTGTTCGTCGCGATCGCGCCGGACGGACGCCAGGTCCGCGCATCGGTGAAGGGGGACCGCGATCCCGGCTACGGTTCGACCTCGAAGATGATGGCCGAATGCGCCGTCTGCCTGCTGCGCGACGCCGCGGACGTGCCGGGTGGAATCTGGACGCCGGGCGCGGCCATGCAGCACAAGCTGATCAAGCGGCTGGTCGATCATGCCGGGCTGACGTTTACGGTGGAGAGCTAGATCGGCTCTCGTAGGGTGGGCAAAGGCGCAACGCGCCGCGCCCACCATCTCTCGGTGGTGGGCACGCTTCCGCCTTCACTCTTCGAGCTACGGCGGACAAGTCGCTTTGCTCACCCTGCGGCACCGTTCGCGGCGTTACACCGCCCGCGCATCATACGCGTACATGAAATCCATGCCCTTGGCGCCGAGCGGTAGCAGCCATTTCAGCATCTGATTTCTGACCCACGCGCCGGTGGCGCTGAACTCGCGCTTGTTGTTGCCGTTGCGGCGGGCGAGGGCGACGATCTTTTCGGTGCGCGGGCGGCGCTCGGCTTCGAAGGCCTGGAAGGTGGCACCGAGCTCCTGGCGCTCCTGCATCAGGCGGGCGAGCCGCATCGCATCTTCCAGCGCCAGCGAGGCGCCCTGGCCGGCATGGGGACTGGTCGCGTGCGCGGCGTCCCCAATCAGCAGCGAGCGCTTGCGCGACCAGGCCGGCAAGGTCGCGACGTCGAGCGTGTCGGTGACGACGATATTCTCGGCGGCCTCGATGATGGCGGGGATCGGATCGTGCCAGCCGCGATGGAAGCCGCGCAGATGCTGCTTCAGCGTCGCGTGGTCGAGCGCGCGGAACATCGCCGCGTCCATGCCGTGCGCGGGCTGGGTGCTCCACCACATCACGCCGTCGTTCGGATCCGGGCTGCAATAGCCGTAGCCGAAGAAGCCGCTCTGGCCGAAGGTGGTCTCGACGTGGCGGCCGATCGACCGGCCGTCGAGGACGGCGTGCGGCACGAAGCCGCCGAAGCCGATCAGTCCGGTGTCGAACGGCTGCGGGCCATCAGGCACCACCTGGCGGCGCGTGACGGAATGGACGCCGTCGGCGCCGATCAGGAAGTCGCCTTCGGCGGTGGTGCCGTCGGCGAAATAGGCGATGATCGGCTGGTCGCCGCGATCCTCGATCTTGATCAGGCGCTTCTCGAAAAAGAGCGAGACGCAGGCGCACCAGGCCTTGTCGATCAGGATCTCGTTCAATGTCGCGCGGGAGATGTTGACGGCCGGCTGGCCGAAGCGCCGCGCCATGTCGCGGTTGATCGAGCCGAGCTTCTGGCCGCCCTGCGAATAGAAGTCGAAGGCCTCCGCGACCGAGCCGCGGCTGGTTAGCTCGTTCGCCAGCCCGATCTCGTCCATCACCTGCATGCCGTTCGGCGCGATCTGAAGGCCGCCGCCGATGCCCTTCGAATAGGGCCAGGCCTCGTAGATCGCGGATTCGATGCCGGCGCGGCGCAGCAGGATCGCGGCCACGGGCCCGGCAATGCCGGCGCCGATGATCAGCGCCTTGCGGGGACGATAGGACATGGCTTGCTCCCGACGTTTCCGTGGTGCTAGGAGAAATTACGGTCACTAAATCTCTTAGTGACTAAGAGATATGTCGCCTAAGATATGAGGCCGACCTTGTCAAGGACGAAGGCGCGCGCGGCGCTGTTGCAGGAGCTCGAGGAGGCGATGCGCCGCTCGTCCGCCCAGGGCGTGCTCTACGGGCAGACCGTTGCCAACGTTGCCGGAATTGCCAATTCCGACCTCGAATGCATGGACATCCTCTATCTCGAAGGCCGCGTCACCGCAGGCAGGCTCGCCGAGGTCACGGGGCTGACGACCGGTGCCATCACCGGCGTGGTCGACCGGCTCGAGAAGGCGGGCCTGGTGCGCCGCGAGCGCGACGACAAAGATCGCCGCAAGGTCTTCATCGCTGTCGTGCCGGAGGCCGCGATGAAGATCGGCCAGTTCTACGTGCCGATGCAGCAGGCGATGGAGAAGGTTTGCAACGGCTATTCCGACGAGGAATTGCGGCTGCTGCTGCGTTTCGCCAACGAGGGCTACAAGGGGGTACTCGCGGCGACCGAGGCCCTCAAGAGCCTGCTCGATACGCCGCCGGAAAAGCGGCCCGAGCTCAAGCTGAAGACGCGTTCTCGCCAGCGGTGATCTTGTAGATCTGCGCGGCCGCGATCATGCCCCACATCGCGCCCAGCATCATCCAGAAGTGCCGCCAGTGGTCGGTGTCGATCACGAAGCTCTCGCCGACGGTGCCGACGAAGGCGGAGAACATGGCGAGATACGCGCGCTGCCAGGGCACGGGAACGAAGATGTGCCTGAAGCCTGTGATCACGGTGGTGAAGACCAGCGCGGGATAGCACACGCCGGACAGCCAGCCGCCGGACATGAAGGCGTTGAGGTAGGAGTTGTGGGTGTCCTCGGGGAAGAAGCGGTGGAATTGCAGGGGACCGATGCCGAACGGCAGGTCGAGCGCCATCTCCGCGCCGAGGATGTGGCGGCCGAACCGGCCGAAGCGGCCCTCGTCGTAGCTCTGGTCGAAGCTGGCGCGCTGCTTGAACATCTCGGCGGTGGAGTCGAACGACAGCAGCACTGCGACCAGTGCCAGCCCCAGCACCGCGGCCACGATCGCCATGATGATGATGCGCGAGCGCTGCGCGTTGGTGCGGCTGGTCAGCACCATCAGCGCCAGCATGAAGGCCGAGGTCAGCACCAGGCCGCCCCAGGCGGCGCGCGAGAAAGCGAGCAGGATCGCCAGCGACATGATGCCGAAGGCGATGACGTTGCGGAACGCCTTGCCGAGCTTGTCAGAAACCACGCTCTGCAGCGCGAACAGCGCCGGCAGGATCAGGAAGGCGCCGAGCACGTTGGGGTCCTTGAACGTGCCGCGCGCGCGTCCGTAGAGCGTCAGGAGGTCGTTGCCACCGGGCACGAGGTGGAAGTAGCCGGCGACCGCCAGCAGCGAGGCCACCATCGCGCCGACCACGAGGCCGCGGCGGAGCATGTCGAGCCGGGCCGCGGTGTCCTCGGACATGACCATGGCGAAGAACACCACGGTCACTGCCATGTACCAGGAGGTCGCGATCCAGCTCACCACCTCGGATTTGTCGTAGAGCGGGATCGCGCTGATGGTGTAGCCGACATTGAG
>RXJC01000178.1 GCA_003963435.1 Bradyrhizobiaceae bacterium
GTGCGGAGGATTTCGGCCGAGCAGATCATTCTGTCGTTGCCCGGCTGCGACGTGAATCTGACGACGGCATTTCCGCGCGTGGTCGACGCGCAGCTCATCGAGAATTGCACGGCGGTCGGCTTCACCATGGACGACCTCGACGTCCCCATCCGCTTCAATGGCTCCCAGCGTGCGCGTCCCGCCATCGTCATCGGCAGCGGCGGCGCGGGCTACTCCATCATCGAGGAGGTGCAGCGGCAAATCGCCTCGGTGGTTTTCAGGCCGGAGGTGGTGGACCGCGGCTGGCCAAGAGCGGCGCAGAGCTTCAAGATTTTTGAGACGAGCGCCGCGTGCCTGGATCGTCTGCGCGTGATGGTGCGTGAGGTGCTGGCCGCGGCTTCAGACCCCGTGCAGGCTTCAGATATTCCGCTCAAGGCAAGGGCAATGAAGGAGTCTTTGCTCGCAGCTGTCGACCACGCACTTGAAGACGTTGTCTCCGCGCGCTGGACCCTGCGTCCCAATGACGAGCGAAACTTCAAGATATTCCGGGAGATCAGTGCGCTCTTGTCCGATGATCTCTCGCAGCCGATCTACAGCGAGGAGATTGCGCGCAAGCTCGGGCTGTCCGTCCGCACCATGCACGACGTCATCCGCCGCTATCGCGGCATGAGCTTGCACCGTTACTTGCGCCTGCGCCGGTTGTGGCTGGTGCGCCGGCGGCTGCTCGCCGGCGCCGACAGCGTCAAGGCCGTGGCGCTCGCCTTCGGCTTCTGGCATCTCAGCGATTTCGCCCGAAGTTACCGCGACCAGTTCGGTGAGACGCCGTCGCAAACGCTGGAGCGCGGGCGCGGGCGATAGTCTGACAAATCGCATAGAGCCGGCCGCCGGTTTCGTGCTACCGTCCCGGCCATGAGCAACCGCATTCTCGTCCTCTACGGATCCTACCGTTCCGACCGCATGGGCATCCGCCTTGCGAATTTCGTCATCGACCGGCTGCGCGGCCGCGGCGACGACGTCACCTTCATCGACGCCAAGGCGATCGGCCTGCCGATGCTCGATCGCATGTACAAGGAGTATCCGAAGGGCTCGGCGCCTGAAGCGCTGGAGACGCTGGCCGGGCAGATCCGCGGCGCCGACGGTTTCGTCTTCGTCACCGGCGAATACAATTGGGGCATCCAGCCCGGCCTGAAGAATCTCACCGACCACTTCCTCGAGGAGTGGTTCTGGCGCCCGGCCGCGATCGTGAGCTACTCGGCCGGCCGCCTCTCCGGCGCGCGCGCCGCGACCGCCTGGCACGGCACGCTGTCGGAGATGGGCATGGTGGTGGTGTCGAGCACCATCGGCGTCGGCCCGATCGCGCAGACATTGTCCGAGGACGGCGAGCCGATCGGAGAGGGCGGCAAGGCGTTGGAACGCTCGTTCCCGCGTTTTGCCGACGATCTGACGTGGTGGATCGAGGCGGCGAAGGCCCAGCGGGCGCGCA
The DNA here is from genome assembly GCA_003963435.1 of Bradyrhizobiaceae bacterium. Taxonomy (GTDB): domain Bacteria; phylum Pseudomonadota; class Alphaproteobacteria; order Rhizobiales; family Xanthobacteraceae; genus Bradyrhizobium. The sequence continues at coordinate 1,463 of RXJC01000178.1, forward strand.
AGGCGCCGCCATATTGACGTCCCGTAGCCCGGATGGAGCGAAAGCGTAATCCGGGCCTTGAAGCTGCTCTTAAGCCGCCCTGACCTCGCCGAGGAAGCGGTCGAACTGGCCGGCGAGATCGCGCGACTGGGTCGAGAGCTGCTCGGCGGCGCCGAGCACTTCCCGGGCGGCAGCTCCCGTGTCGTCGGCAGCGCGCTGCACGCCGGAAATGTTGGTGTTGACCTCCTGGGTGCCGCGGGCGGCTTCCTGGACGCTGCGGGCGATCTCCTTGGTCGCCGAGCCCTGTTCCTCGATCGCCGCGGCAATCGCGGTGCCGATCTGGTCGATCTCGCCGATGACGTCGGCGACGTTGCGGATCGCGGCCACCGTCTCGTCGCTCGCGGTCTGGATCGCCGTGATCTGCTCGGAAATTTCGGTCGTGGCCTTGGCGGTCTGGCCCGCCAGCGACTTCACCTCGGAGGCGACCACGGCAAAGCCGCGGCCGGCTTCGCCGGCGCGGGCGGCCTCGATCGTGGCATTGAGAGCGAGAAGATTGGTCTGTTCGGCGATGCTCTGGATCAGCGTGACGACGTCGCCGATCTTCTGCGCACCCTCGGCGAGCGCGCGTGCGGTGTCACCGGTGCGGCGGGCGTTGTCGACGGCGCGGGCCGCGATCTCGGTGCTCTGCGCGACCTGGCGGCCGATCTCCGTGATCGATGAGGTCAGCTCCTCGGTGGCGCTGGCGACCGTCTGCACGTTGGCCGAGGTCTGCTGCGACGCAGCAGCGACGACTGCGGCCTGGCTGTTGGTCTGGGCCGCTGTCGAGGTCATCGACTGCGCGGTGGTTTCCATGGTCGAGGACGCCCGGGACAGGCCGCCGACGAGCTCGGTGACCTTGGCCTCGAACGCGCGGGTGAGCTCGTCGAGCGCCTGCGCGCGGCGCATCTTGCCGTCGTTCTCGGCCTGCTTCTCGGCCGCAAGCCGGTCGGCCCGGATCATGTTGTCCTTGAAGACCTGGACCGCCGCCGCCATCGCCCCGATCTCGTCGGAGCGCTCGGCGCCAGGGATGCCGTCCGCGACCTCGCCCTCGGCAAGCCGCGACATCCGGCTCGTCAGGTTGACGATCGGAGCGCAGACGCGGCGACGAACCATCGCGATGAGGCCGACGCTCGCGATCAGGACGGCGGCAAGGCCTGCGAGCGCGATGATGAAGCTGGTGCGCGCGGCGGCGGAGGCGCCGGCGAGGATCTGCTCGGCATTGTCGTAGAATGCGTCGCGGACTCCGATGATGGAGCCGAGGCCCTTTTGCGACGCCGCGTAGTAGGTGTCGACGTCGTGCTCATACTTGCCGCTGAGGGCACCGTCCTTGACCAGCTTGAGCTCGCGACCAAACTCCTCGACGTAGCGCGAATTCATCGTCTCCAGCGCGGTGCTGACATTGGCGGGAGTGGCCGGGTTGCCGCGCAGCTCCATCAGCGACATCACGATCTGGTCGTTGCGGCCCTGCATGCGGGCAACATCCGCTTTCTCGGTGTCGGTTGCGACCTTCTTGCCGCCCACGAGGTTCTTGTGCACGCTGGCATTGAGGCCTCCGATGTCGCGGAGCGTCATGGCGATGTTGGCATTGTTCGCCTGCCGGTAGGCGTCGCCGTTGAGCATCGCCATGCGGCGGACCTGCTCGTTGAGCAGCGCCGTCACGCCGCTGTTGAGCACGGCGTTGTCGGCGACGACCTTCCGGGCCGCGTCCTTGCGGGCCTCCGCAGGTCCCGCGATCGCCTTGTCGATGGCTTCGCGGAGCGCGGTGAATTTGGAATTGATGCCGTCGATCTCGCTGCCGATGGTTGCGCCGTCGTCGAACGAGCCGGGTAGTTCCTTGCGCAGAAGGTTCATCCTGTCGCGCGCGCCGTCGGTCTGCTTGCGCAGCTTGTCCTGCTTGGCCAGCAGCGCCGGGTCCACCGTCGCCGGTCCATAGAGGATGTTGGTGGAAAAGCCGCGTTCGGGGTTGAGATAGCGCGGTATGTCGCTGACGGCGCGGACGATCGAAAGCCGGCCTTCCGCTTCGGCGATCCGCTCCATCGTCTGAAACTTGGTCACGGCGACGTAGACGGCGAGGCCGCCGCCCACGGTCGAGAGCGAGACGATGGCGGTGGTCAGGAGCGTACCGATTTTCATGATCTGTCCGGCAAAGAATGGAGAATTATTTTGCTCGGACGATAGTTTGTGCGTGTTAATCTGGAGTTTACGCTGTCTGCCGCTGCTCCCCAGGGGTGTCGATATAGGCTAGGCCTGCCGATTCAGCTTCGCCAGGATCTCCAGCGTCGCGGCGTCGCGCTCGCCTGCGAAATAGCGGGCGAGCGCCGCGCCGAAAATGGGCTGATCGGACACCGCGCCGAACAGCGTCATCGACGAGCGGAATTTGGCATCGTCCGGCGCGCCGAGGATCGCGTTGATGCTCCGTCCCTGAACTGCGAGCACGAGCCCGGTGCATTCGATCAGGCGCGCCCCGAGCACGGGATGGGCGAGATAGGCGCGCGCCTCGGCCCGGGAGCCGATGGCGTAGCGCTGCGACATGGCGCTGAAGCCGAGACCCGCGATTTGCGGGAAGACGAACCACATCCAGTGGCTCTGCTTCCGCCCTCGGGCGAGCTCCCCCAGAACGTCGCGATAGACGGGGTCTTGGGCCCGGACAAACCGGTCTAGATCGAAAGGATCGGTCATTGGATACCTCGAAATGCCCGGTCGGGCCCTTGCCGGCCGCGATTATGCCTAACTTTTGGCTCCCAATGTGGTAGCTGGTATAGAGTCTCCGGGTGGGGGTGGGTCTCCCCGGGGGTCGATTTGGGGATCTGATGGTTTCCGACCGCGCACGCGCCGAAAGGCTGTTGCCGCGCCGCCGTAATGGGTGGGCCGAGCGCGTTTTGCTGTCTCTGGCTGCCGTCGCGCTGGCGCTGGGCGCTGCCGCCTGGATTGCCGATATCGGGGGCGCACGGCTCAGCGATTCGACCCCATTGGCGACCGCTGCTTTGCCGCCGGCCAATATTCCTTCCTTTGAGGACCGTTTCGCGTCGGCGTCCGGCAATCCGCCGGCCCGGGACCTTGGCCTCCGGACGCTGGAGCGCTCCGCCCTGAACGCGGTCCAGCACAAGCTCCGCGACGCCAAGGCGATGCTGGCCCAGAAGCTGCAGGGTGGCGATGACTGGCGTTCGACCCTGGCCGACGACGACCGGTTCGTGACCGAGGAGGTGCGATCCACGCAGCGCGCCGACGCCGTCCCGATGCCGCGCTCACGCCCGGCTCAGGCGGATCTGGCCGCCCAGATCGCCTCCAGCCAAGCCTATGCCGACACCAATCCCAGGGTCGACAACCGCAACTTCTTCGAAAAGTTCACCGACAAGATCAGGCTGGCCTCGCTGACGCCTGGCGACGGGCTGCTCGGCAGGGCACCGGATCTCGCCGCGCTCGGCTACGATTCGCGCACGGCGGTCTACGACATCAAGGCCAAGGCGCTTTACCTGCCGAGCGGTGTCGCGCTGGAAGCGCATTCGGGCATGGGTGCGCTGATGGACGACCCCGACCATGTCGATCAGCGCATGGTCGGTGCGACTCCGCCTGCGACCTACGACCTCAAGCCGCGCGAGAAGCTGTTCCATGGCATCCGCGCGCTGCGCATGACCCCCACTGAGGGCACCAGCGCGCTCGGCCGCGTCGGCCTTCTCACCCACAGCTACATGCTCGGGCCGCGCGGCGATTCCAACGGCTGCGTCTCGATCAAGGACTATGATCGCTTCCTCAAGGCTTACGACAATGGCGAGTTCAACCGCCTGGTCGTCGTGCCGAGCCTGAGCGGATCGGCCACCGCTTCGCAGCGCGTGAGCACCGATTCCTGATTGCCTGTCACGGCGGGGCTGCCGTTTCCCCTTCGTTAAGTCGTCATCGTCCAGAAGCAGCCCATGAGTGATCCCTCAAGTTCCGCGACCCCGTTGCGCACGACCTTCAAGATCAAGCTGAACGGCGACACGCTGGCGATTGCGACCGTCGGCCAGGCCTACCAATTCCTCACCAACTTCAAGTCGGTCGAGTGGATGGAATTCCGCTCTCTGCACGAGGACGCTGTCGCAGCTCTGGAAGGTGCGGCTGGTAATGCGATGCTGGCGGTGCAGGCCACCAACGCGGTGCGCGCGCTGTTCGTCAGCGCAAAGCTGCTCTGACGATTGCTCGTAGCCCGGATGGAGCGAAAGCGTAATCCGGGTCGCTTACGTCTGCGGCACCGTCCCGGATTGCGCTGCGCTTCATCCGGGCTACAGGCTACCGGCCGTTCTGTCGCCGCTTGAACTCCGCGACGGGAACGGGCAAACGATCCGCCAAGATCATCGCCGCAAGCCCATATGTTTGAAACTTACTTTCAGGAGAGCCCATCATGAAACGCCGTACATTCCTTGGGGGAGGCGCAGTCGCCGGCGCGACGACGCTGGTTGCTGCACCTGCGATCGCGCAGAGCGCGCCCGAGATCAAATGGCGCCTGACCTCGAGCTTTCCGAAGTCGCTCGACACCATCTACGGCACCGCGCAGACCTTCGCGAAATATGTTGCCGAGGCCACCGACAACAAATTCCAGATCCAGACCTTCGGCGCCGGCGAGATCGTTCCGGGTCTGCAGGCGCTCGACGCCGTCAGCACCGGTTCGGTGGAGATGGCCCAGACCCCGCTCTATTTCTACATCGGCAAGGAGCCCGCGCTGGCCTATGCCACCGGCGCGCCGTTCGGGATGAACCATCGCCATCAGGAATCCTGGTGGCACTTCGGCGGCGGCGCCGACCTCACCAACGAGGCGCTCAAGCCGTTCAAGGCGCATGCGATCCTCTGCGGCAATTCCGGCACCCAGATGGGCGGCTGGTTCCGCAAGGAGATCAAGACCGTCGACGACCTCAAGGGCCTTAAATTCCGTATCGCGGGCATGGGCGGGCATGTGCTGGCCCGGCTCGGCGTCGTGCCGCAGCAGATCGCGGGCGGCGACATCTATCCCGCGCTGGAGAAAGGCACGATCGATGCGGTCGAGTTCGTCGGTCCCTATGACGACGAGAAGCTCGGCTTCCAGAAGGTCGCCAAGTATTATTACTTTCCCGGCTGGTGGGAAGGCGGCGCCATGCTGCACATGATCGTCAACGACGAGAAATGGGCCTCGCTGCCGAAGCAATATCAGGCCATCGTCAACCAGGCGGGCACGGCGGCCGGCGCCTGGATGCTCGAGAAATACGACAGCGTGAATCCGGCGGCGCTGAAGCGGCTGATCGCCAATGGCGCGGAGCTCAAGGCGTTCCCGCAACCGGTGCTGGAGGCCTGCTACAACGCGACCCAGGACCATCTGAACGAGCTCGCCGCCAAGAGCGAGCTGTTCAAGCGGACCAAGGACAGCCACGACGCGTATATGAAGGAGCTGCTGTTCTATACGCAGATCGCGGAGAATTTTTACGACAACTATCTGCTCAGCAAGATGCGCAACAAGAGCTGAGCGTGAGGAGGGCGCGGTGCCAACGCCGCGCCCCGCTCTCGTCGGGTGGGCGAAGGCGCCCTTGCGCCGTGCCCACCATCTCGTCGTGATCGAGGCAGGTGGTGGGCACGCTGCGCTTTGCCCACCCTACGAAATCTTCGTAGATGGGGTAACGGGCCGGCCGCCCGCTCGCTACGGCGCGATTTGGAAGCTCGCTCGCGAGCGGCCTGTTGGTTGGAAGGCGGTCG
>RXJC01000073.1 GCA_003963435.1 Bradyrhizobiaceae bacterium
CGACGTCTACCGGCTCGCGCTGCCGTCCTGACGAGAAGAGGGGCCGGGATGTGATCCCGACCCCTCTTCGTCGTGGTCGCTGGGAAGCGTCCCTGAAACCCGATCGTAAGGTCTAGCCAGCGCCCATCAGCGAAGCCGGGCGGCGCTCACCGGTGGCGGTGAAGATCTTCTTGAGCTTGTTGACGGCGCGGATCAGGAAACCGATCATCACCGGATTGGTCTTGCGGCAGAAGGCGATCTTCTTGACGTAGCCTTCGACATGCCATTTGGCATGCGCGCCGTCGCGGAAGAAGATGACGTCGCCAGGGCCGTAGCGCTTCGGCGGCATTCCGTCGCTCTCGAGCACGATCGATCCTTCCATGATCATGATCGTCTCGTCGATGTCGTAGTACCAGTTGAAGCGCCCCTCGGTGCAGTGCCAGATGATGGTCGAGGCCGTGCCGTCGGCGCTGGTGGACAAGATGTGCGAGCGCGACACCGGGTTGCCCTCGATGATCCAGGACGGCTCGATCGGCCGCAGCTCGAGCTCGACATTGCAACTCCCGATTTCAATCAATGAACGCGACATCTTCTTCCCCAGGGGATATAATAAGTATGGCCGGGTCTCGGCCCGGATTGTTTCGAAAGATGTCGGGAACGCTAGTCATCGGTTTTTAATTCTTTCTTACGCAGGCCTGGAAAATCAGCCGGGAGTTGCAGGCCGAACGCGGTTAACGTCGGGATTTCCCTGCAAATTCGCGTACATGAACCGAACCCTTTTGGGGTGCGACAAAGTGCGCAGAAGCAGCAAAACGGAGCCACGCCGATGCCCCTCACGCCCGAGGTTGTGACAGCCGATCGCGCGGTCGTCGCCCGGCTCGCCAGCCTCGACGTCTCCTTCGTGCCGGACGAGGAGCCCTGGTTCACCATCGACGGCATCGACACCCCCCGGCAGATCGGCAGCGACGGCTCCGGCGGCGCCTTCGTGCTGCTGCCGTCGCAGAATGTGCTTTACGTCTCATCGGAGGGTCGCGCGGGACTTATTGCCGGCACTTTCGAGGCGTTCGTCCAGCTCGTCGTCGCCCGCCCCTATTGGCGCGACATCCTCAAATTCTCCGCCGGCGGCGACCTTCAGGAGATGCGGCGCGCTGCGGATGCGCTGGAGGCGACACTCGACGACGAGGACGACATCAACGACGCTCGCCAAGAGATCCGCAGGAGCCTCGGCCTGGGCGAGGCGGATGATCCCGTCGGCGCGCTCTACGAGGCGATCGCGGCCTCCGACGCCATCGTGCGGGCCACCGACGGCAGCCCGTTCACGACGCTGTTCAACCGTTTCAGCATCGACAACAATCCCATGCTGCGCAACGCAGCGGCCTGAGTGTAACGCGATCGTCGCGATGACGTTCACCTCTCCCTCCGGGAGAGGTGATGCGAACCCCCGATCGCGCGCCTATGCGGCCAAAGCCGATCGTGGTCCTACTTCGCCCACTCGCCCTTGCGGAACACCGGCACCTTGCTGCCGTCGGGCAAGATGCCGTCGATATCGGTCTCGGCCGAGCCGATCATCCAGTCGATGTGGATCAGGCTCTGGTTGCCGCCTTGCGCCGCGATCTGCTGCGGCGTGAGCTGCGCGCCGTTGACGAAGCATTTCGAATAGCACTGACCGAGCGCGATGTGAGAGGCCGCGTTCTCGTCGAACAGCGTGTTGTAGAACAGCAGCCCGCTCTGCGAGATCGGCGACGAATGCGGCACCAACGCCACTTCGCCGAGGCGGCGGGCGCCCTCGTCGGTGTCGAGCACCTTGTTCAGCACCTCCGCGCCGCGCGAGGCTTTTGCGTCCACGATCTTGCCGTCCTCGAACCGCACCGCGATGTTGTCGATCAGCGTGCCCTGGTAGGACAGCGGCTTCGAGCTCACGACATGGCCGTAGACGCGGCGGCAATGCGGCGTGGTGAAGACTTCCTCGGTCGGGATGTTGGCATTGCAGCTGATGCCGTTCTTGGAGAGCGAGGCGCCGCCCTCCCATTCGTGGCCGTCGGCAAGGCCGATGGTGAGGTCAGTGCCCGGTCCCGAATATTGCAACGCGCGAAAACGCTGGCCATTGAGCCAATTGGTACGCTCGCGCAGCACCGCATTGTGGCTTGCCCAATTGGCCATCGCGTCGTCGCGATCGACGCGCGAGGCCGCGAAGATCGCATCCGCGAGCTTGCCGACCGCGACGTCCTCGGGATCGCCAGGGAAAACCAGCTTGGCCCAGGACGGGCTCGGATAGGCGATGATGTTCCAGTTGGTGTCGAAATTGACGATCTTCTCCAACGCGGGCTGATAGGCCATCGAATTCGCCTTGCTGGCGCGCGCCACCTTGGACGGATCCTCGCCCGACAGCAGCATCGGATTGTCGCCGACGATGGCGAGGCGCGCGGTATTGTCCGAGAAGGCCTTGGCCATGCCTTCGTAGAGCCAACCGGCGGCACGATCGAAGCTGTTGTCATGGCCGTGGCGATAGCGCGCCAGAGTCATCTCTTCATCCGAAAGGATAGGCGTCACGATGCCGGCGCCGGCTTTGTAGGCATGCACGGCGATCCGCCTGACCAACGGCAGCGCGATCGCGGGCGCCGTCAGCAGCAGATCCTGTCCCGGCCGCAAGCCCAGGCCCACTTTCACCGCCACTTCGGCCAGCCGGTCGAGCTTCGCGGGATCGATGGGAGTGGAGGTATTGCGTTGATCAGTCATGCCGGTCCCTCTGCCGAAAATCTCTCGTTCAATCTAAGCCTAGCACCGCGAGGCGCAAGTGCGCGAGCACCTTGCGACACGACGAAGATACGCGGTTTCACGCATTTTGGTTTTCAGCGCGTTGCCGATTTCAGCACCCGGTCGACCATGGCCGGCGCAAGACCGAGGTAATTTTTCGGTGAGGTGAGCGCCTCGATTGTGGCACGGTCGATGCGGCTCGCTATCCGGGCATCTGCCGACAGCGCATCGGCCAGGCTGATGCCCTTCTCGTTGGCCTGGCGGCAGGCATCATAAACCACGTCATGCGCCTCCTGCCGGCCGAGCTGCGGCGCGAGCCCCATCATGACCGCTTCGGCCACGATCAGGCCGCGGCTGATGGCAAGATTGTCGTTCATCCTTGCCTCGTCCACGATCAGGCCCGCGAGTGCGAACTTCGCCTGATGCAGCGCGCCGGCCGTCAGCACGAAGCTCTCCGGGATCGCCATCCATTCGGCGTGCCAGGGGCCGGTGGCGCGCTCGAAGTCCTGCACCATGGCGTCCAGCATCAGGCCGGCGTGCTGGCGCACCGCCTTGGACGCCGCCAGCATCAGTTCCGACGAGATCGGGTTGCGCTTCTGCGGCATGGTCGAGGAGGCGCCGCGCCCCTTGACGAAAGGCTCGTAGACCTCGGCGAACTCGGTCGAGGCCATGATCATGATGTCGAGCGCGATCTTGCCGAGCGAGCCGGTGACGAGCGCGAGGAAGTTCACGGCCTCGGCAAAGCCGTCGCGCGCGACGTGCCAGGTCGAGGCGGGAACGCCGAGCTTCAGTTCGGCGCAGAGCGCCGCCTGAACCTCGAATCCCTTGTCACCGAGCGAGGCCAGCGTGCCGGCGGCGCCGGCGAACTGGCCGACCAGCACCCGCGGCTTCAGCTGCGCCAGCCGCTCGGCGTGACGGTCGAACATCGCGAGCCAGATCGCGGTCTTGTAGCCGAAGGTGACCGGCAACGCCTGCTGCAGGTGGGTACGGCCCGCCATCGGCGTGTCGCGATGACGCCTGGAGAGGTCGGCGAGGATCTTGCGCAGCTCGGCGATGTCGCGCTCGACGATCCCCAGCGCGACGCGGAGCTGCAGCACCACGGCGGTGTCCATGATGTCCTGCGTCGTCGCGCCCCAATGCACGTAGCGGCCGGCCTCGCCGCACTGCTTCACCATCTGATGCACCAAAGGGAGGATGGGATAGCCGACGATGTCGGTCTCCTGCCTCAGCAGATCGAAATCGAGCGCGGCAACATCGGTCCGCGCCGCGATCTGATCGGCCGCCTCCCGCGGGATCACGCCGCATTTCGCTTCCGCCTTCGCCAGCGCCACCTCGACCTCGGCATAGCGCGCCACCAGCGCGACGTCCGAAAACACCTCCCGCATCTCGGGCGTGCCGAAGGCGTCCCGGAACAGCATGGAATCGAGCACGGTGGTGGATGCAGGGAGGGATGGCATGGGCGTTTCTTCGTGGCTGGTGGTCGTGTGAAAGCACCTTACGCGGGCCGCTCCGTTCGGCAATGGACAAAGTCCGATAGACCCGTCATTCCGGGACGCGCGGAGCGCGAGCCCGGAATGCCATCAGGCGGCATTGCGTGTGGTGGAATGGATTTCCGGGCTCGCGCCAAGTGGGGCCCCGGAATGACGAGGCCCAATAGGTCGGCCGGTCGACGATACGCTCGGGTTTTATTCCCATCTCCAAATAGCATGGCTGCCATCACGCGATCGTGGTGAACCTGACAGACCTTTCAGCGGACTCACAGACTTCAAGTGAAAATCCATTTCGATTTGATCGTTGCCTATTTTGTTGTGAGGCCTGAGTTTTCGACGTGCAGTTTCTGTTCCGGGACCATCTTCTGGATACCGACCGGCGCGAGCTCAGCCGCGAGCAGGTTCCAATTGCCGTGGAGCCGCAGGTGTTCGATCTCGTCGTCCACCTCATGCAGAACCGCGACCGGGTGGTCAGCAAGGACGAGTTGATCGACAAGATCTGGCATGGACGCAGCGTCTCTGAATCCACCCTGACCAGCCGGATCAACGCGGCACGCAAGGCGGTCGGCGACAACGGCGCCAGCCAGGCGCTGATCCGCACCATCGCGCGGAAGGGGTTTCGCTTCGTCGGCGATGTCGAGGCCAAGGACGGCGCGGCGGGTGAACCGACCGCGGCGGCAAACGGCCGCCCCGCATCGGTGCCGCGCGCTGCGCTCGCGCTGTCCGAGCGGCCGGCCATTGCCGTGCTGCCCTTCACCAATATGAGCGGCGAGGCCGAGCAGGACTATTTTTCCGACGGCATCAGCGAGGACATCATCACCGCGCTGTCGAAGCTACGCTGGTTCTTCGTCATCGCGCGCAACTCATCCTTCGTCTACAAGGGCCGCGCCGTGCACATCAGCGAGGTCGCGCGCGAGCTCGGCGTGCGCTACGTGGTCGAGGGCAGCGTGCGGCGGAGCGGCGGGCGGGTGCGCATCTCGGCTCAGCTCAATGACGTCTCGACCGGCAGCCATCTCTGGGCCGAGCGCTACGATCGCGAGCTCGCCGACATCTTCGCCGTGCAGGACGAGATCACCGAGGCGATCGTCGCCGCGATCGAGCCGCAGCTCTATGCCGCGGAAAGCTTTCGCGCCCAGCAGAAGCCGCCGGGAAGCCTCGACGCCTGGGACCTCGTGATGCGCGCGCTATCGCATCACTGGCGCATCACCCGCGAGGACAATGCAGCCGCGCAAGCGCTGCTGGAACAGGCCGTCGCGATCGATCCCGCCTATGGCAAGGCGCTGGGCCTGCTCGCAACCAGCCACATCTTCGGCGCGCATATGGGCTGGGCCGACATGGCCGTGACCGTGCCGGTTGCCGAGCGCGCGGCGCTCGCCGCGGTGGAGGCCGATCGCGAGGACGCCTGGGCTCGTCACGGCCTTGCCTATACTTACCTGTTCCGCCGCCGCTTCGACGACGCGCTGGCCGAGTTCGAGCTGGCACTGCAGCTCAATCCGAATTTCGCGATGGCGCACGCCTTTTACGGGGTGACGCTGTGCTACGCCGGACGATGGCAGGACGGCGACGCCGCTGCGTGCCGAGCGCTGCGGCTCAGCCCGCGCGACCCGCTCGCGGCGATCTATTGCGGGGTTGCCGCCTATGCCCGCTTCGTCGGCCGCGACTATGAGGGAGCCGTGCAGATGGCGCGGGAGTCGATGCGGCAGCGCGGGGACTTCGTCGGCGCGCATCGCGTGCTGACGGCGGCAGCCGGGATGTCAGGGGATTCAGCGCTTGCAGCTTCCGCCCTGGAAGGCCTGCGCCGCACGCAGCCCGAGGTCTCGCTGGCCTGGATCACGCGCGAGCTGCCGATGCTGCGGGATGAGGATCGCGCGCATTACCTGGAAGGATTGCGCCGCGCAGGAATGACGTGAGACGGCGCGGCAATGAGCGCGCACCTTGGCCCATTGCAGCGCGATCGCGGATCAAGCGCTAGTCGTCGTCGGGCCCGAACAGCCTGATCTGCGGGAAGCCACCGCGCGACCGGCCGGCGTAATCGCGCGCGTCGGAATCCTCGCGGATGTTGCGGGCGACGTCGTCCCAGTCGGTGCGATCGCGCACGTTCCGCTGCTCGCGAGCCTCGTAGGAATGACGGCGTTCGGCCCAGCGCTCGCGCCGCTCGATCCGGCGCCGTTCTGACGCGGCGCGCTTCACGTCGGAATCTTTCGCCTTGGCATAGGCGTTGTCAGGCGACGAAGTCGGATCAGCCGAGGCCTGCTGCTCGACAGGTTTTGCAGCTTTCGGTGACGATGCGACTGCCGGCTTGGACTGCTCCTTGGATTGTTCCTTGGGCGGCTCGACCGCGGCCGCTTGTGAGGGCGGCGGGGCTGGCGGTGCGGCATTGGCCCGCGTCGGCTGCGTGTCGGGCTTTCCGACTTCAGGCTTGCCAGCTTCAGATTTGGCTTTGGCCTGCGCCGGCGCGGCGATCATCGCGCCGAAGGCTTGCGTGCCGGTGATATAGTTGACGCGTTCCGAGGGGCTGTTTGTCGGCGCCGCGGTGCCTGTAGACTCGGCGCGCTGCGCCATCTTGCTTGTGTCCGGGCCCTGCTTGGGGGCGATCGGATTCATGATGTTGCCGGCGACGATGCCGCCGCCAAGACCAATGGCGATGGCTGCGATGATCGTTCCGGCACCGACGAAATAGGCTGTCGAAGCGCGCATTGATCCACTCCCTCTTTGGGGCGAGCAACGCGCGTCGATTGCCGGATGTTCCTGGTGCGGCAGCAGTTCCCGAAGGAACTTGGATGTCAGATCTGCTGCGCGACCTTCTCGAGCCCGATCAGGCGGGCGAGCTTGCGGACCTCTTCCTTCTGGTCGTCACGCAGCTGGAACAGCAGCGGCATCGCGGCCGACTTCAACTGCTGGACTTCGTCACA
>RXJC01000273.1 GCA_003963435.1 Bradyrhizobiaceae bacterium
CGCAACCGCACTGCACAACGCCAAGCCCGCAAGCGCCAAGCCAGCCAGAATCGTCCGCATCAAAGCCACTCCTGCGACCAATCGCCCGCATTTCGCATGACGCTGCATCCATTCATTTCGCGATGGCGGGGGTATGGTGACACAAATTGAAAACCACCTGCGTGTTTCAGGCCACGAAATTGCGATTTTTGCCCGGCGCTTCCTTTGCTCCAGATTTGTGATGCGGATCGTGAAATATCCGACATAGAGTGGCGGAATTGGTCGGCGCGCCCTAGCTAAAAACAATGGGACGGCAACGGCTTAAGTCAGCAAGACCGGAACAGGGCGAAACGAGGACAGCATGGGCATCAACCAGGGTCCGATCAATCTCGATCAGAAATACACCCAGGAAACCGGGCACGTCTTTACCACGGGCATCCAGGCCTTGGTCCGCCTGCCGATGGCCCAGATCCGGCGCGACCGCGCCGCGGGACTGAACACCGCGGGCTTCATCTCCGGCTATCGCGGCTCGCCGCTCGGTGGCTACGACCAGCAGCTGTTCGCCGCGCGAAAACATCTCGAGCAGTACAACATCAAGTTCCAGCCCGGCGTGAACGAGGATCTGGCGGCCACCGCCGTCTGGGGCTCGCAGCAGCTCAACCTCTCGCCCGGTGCCAAATACGACGGCGTGGTCGGCATCTGGTACGGCAAGGGCCCCGGCGTCGACCGCTGCGGCGACGTGTTTCGCCACGGTAATGCCGCCGGATCCGCCAAGAACGGCGGCGTGCTGTGCCTCGCCGGTGACGATCACGGTGCCAAATCCTCGACCGTCCCGCATCAGTCCGACCATGCCTTCATGTCGGCCTTGATGCCGTATCTCTATCCCTCGAGCATCCACGAGATGATCGAGATGGGCCTGCTCGGCATCGCGATGTCGCGCTACTCCGGCTGCTGGGTCGGCATGAAGGTGATCACGGAGACGGTGGAGACCACCGCCGAGATCGACCTCACCGACGAGATGAAGCCGTTCATCATCCCCGCCGATTTCGAGCTGCCGCCCGGCGGCCTCAATTTGCGCTGGCCCGACGATCGTTTCGAGCAGGACCGCCGCCTGCAGGACTACAAGGGCTTTGCCGCCATCGCCTTTGCCCGCGCCAACAGGGTGAACCGCGTCACCATGGACTCGCCGAATGCCCGCTTCGGCATCATGGCCTCGGGCAAGAGCTATGAGGACGTGCGCCAGGCGCTGCGCGAGCTCGGGATCACCGAGGAGGTCGCCGCCAAGATCGGCATGCGCCTCTACAAGATCGGCATGCCCTGGCCGCTGGAGCCGGAAGGCGTGCATGAATTCGCCGTCGGCCTCGAAGAGATATTCATCGTCGAGGAGCGCCGCGAGATCGTCGAGAACCAGGTCAAGCAGGTGCTGTTCAACTGGCGCGACGACGTCCGCCCGCGCATCGTCGGCAAGATGGACGAGCACGACAAGCGCTTCCTGACCTTCGCCGCCGAGCTCAGCGTCGCCTCGCTCGCGACCTCGCTCACCGAACGACTTCTCAAGCTCGATCTCAATCCCGAGATCGCTTCGATGCTCCGCGCCAAGGCCGACTGGTTCAACGGCCGTCAGGCGACCCAGATGCAGGCCGTCGCCCCTGTCTCCCGCACCCCGTATTTCTGCTCCGGCTGCCCCCACAACACATCCACGAAGGTCCCCGAAGGCAGCCGCGCGCTCGCCGGCATCGGCTGCCACTTCATGGCGCTGTGGATGGATCGTTCGACCGAGACCTTTACGCATATGGGCGGCGAGGGCGTGCCGTGGGTCGGCATCGCCCCGTTCACCAACGAGAACCACATTTTTGCGAACCTCGGGGATGGCACTTATTTCCATTCCGGTCTACTGGCGATCCGGCAGGCCGTCGCGTCCAAGACCAACATCACCTACAAGATCCTCTACAACGACGCCGTCGCCATGACCGGCGGCCAGCGCCACGACGGCGATCTCTCGCCGCAGCAGATCACCTTCCAGCTCCACGCCGAAGGTATTCGCGAGATCTACCTGGTCTCGGAGAACCCCGATTCATATCCGGCCAGCACCATCGCGCCGGGCGTGAAGCTGCATCACCGCGACGAGCTCGACAACGTCATGAAGATGTGCCGCGAGTTCAAGGGCACCTCGGCCATCGTGTTCGTGCAGACCTGCGCCGCCGAGAAGCGCCGCCGCCGCAAGCGCGGCCTGATGGAAGATCCGGCACGCCGCGTCATGATCAACCCCGCCGTCTGCGAAGGCTGCGGCGACTGCTCGGTGCAGTCGAACTGCATCTCGGTCGAGCCGCTGGAGACCGAGTTCGGCCGCAAGCGCGCCATCAACCAGTCCTCCTGCAACAAGGACTATTCCTGCCTCAAGGGGTTCTGCCCGTCCTTCGTCACCGTCGACGGCGGCAAGCCGCGGCACCGCGCGCCGGCCGAGCTCAGCGACATCGGCGAGCTGCCCGAGCCGGCCTCGCGCCCCACGCTCGACAAGCCCTACAACATCGCCGTCGGCGGTGTCGGCGGCACCGGCGTTCTCACCATCGGCGCGCTGCTCGGCATGGCCGCCCATATCGAGGGCAAGGCCTCGATGATTTTGGACATGTCGGGTCTTGCGCAGAAAGGTGGCGCGGTGCTCAGCCACGTTCGCTTGTCGGATCATCCGGCCGAGGTGACCTGTTCGCGCATCGTCACCGGAACGGCCGATCTCGTGCTCGCCGCGGATGAAGTGGTCGCCGTCGCCAAGGACACCATCTCGCTCTGTGACAGCAGCCGCACCCGCGGCATCATCAACAGCCACGTCATTCCCACTGCCGATTTCGTCCTCAACCGCGACTTCAACTTCCAGACCCGCAAGCTGAACGGGTTATTGGAGACGGCGCTGCACAAGGACTCCGTCTTCTTTGATTTCACCAAGCCGGGCGAGCAGCTCCTCGGCGATGCCATCGCCACCAACATGATGATGATGGGCTACGCCTATCAGAAGGGCCTGTTCCCGCTGTCCGCGGAAGCGATCGAGCAGGCGATCGAGATCAACGGGGTCTCGATCAAGATGAACAAGGAAGCCTTCCGGCTCGGCCGTCTCGCGGTCGCCGACCCCCAGCGCCTTGCCGACATGCTGAAGGGCACCGATGAGGTGGTTGCGCCGAAGACGCTGGACGCGATGACTCTCGACGAGATCATCGAGCATCGCGCCAAGCACCTGACCGCCTATCAGAACGGCCGCCTCGCCAAGCGTTACCGCAAGCTGGTCGACCAGGTTCGCGATGCCGCGGTGAAGGGCGGCTATGGCGATGCGCTGCCGCGCGCGGTCGCGGTGAACTACGCCAAGCTGCTGGCCTACAAGGACGAATACGAGGTTGCGCGCCTCTATACCGATGGCGCCTTCGAAAAACAGCTCCGCGACCAGTTCGAGGGCGACTTCAAGTTCAACTTCAACCTCGCGCCGCCGATCCTGGCGAGCGGCGTCGACGCGCTGGGCCGCCCGAAGAAGCGCGCCTTCGGCCCGTGGATGCTGAGCGTCTTCCGCGTGCTGGCGAAGTTCAAATTCCTGCGCGGGACCCCGCTCGACATCTTCGGCCGCAACGCCGACCGCAAGCTCGAGCGCGACCTGATCGCCGGCTACGAGAGGGACGTCGCCACCGTGCTCGGCCTGTTGTCGCCGATTACGATCGACACTGCCGTCGAGTTGCTCTCACTGCCCGACCGCATCCGCGGCTACGGCCCGGTGAAGGAGAAGGCGGTGGCCGATGCAAAAGCGCGCTACGCCCAGCTCGCCGCTGACCTCGCCAACCCGCCGCCCGCGCCAAGGCAGATCGCGGCGGAGTAGGGCGGTGCCGTAGGGTGGGCAAAGGCGCAAAGCGCCATGCCCACGACCTCGCCAAGATCGAAAAAGACGTGGGCACACTTCGCTTTGCTTCGATCTTCAGGGAAATGGCGATGGGCGAAACCAGCAGCCGCTGTTGCCGCTACCCTCAGGTCGCAATCGGCGGCGTCGCGATTGCGCCATCGGTTTCTGGAGCCCTTGGTGCCTTCCGCCTGGAGCGCAAGCGCGCGCGCCGTTTTCGGTGCCATATCAGCACGCCGGTCACCGACAGCATTGCTATCAGCACCCCGACGACGGAAACGAGCACCTGGAACTTCAGCCCAAATACCCGCGTCATATGCAGCGCATAGAGCCAGCTCTCGACCGTGTTGCCGGCATGCTCGCCGGTCGGACGGAAAAGCCGTATCAACTCACCGCTATCGCCATCGAACAGGATTGAAGTACTGCCGCCCTTCGGCGCGCGCTCGAATACGTCGACGCTGCTCCTGACTTCGTAACGGTAGGCTCCGAAGAGCGGAATATATCCAAGTCCCAGCGGCTCGCGGACGAGGAAATTGTGCTTGGCTGCTTGTTCGGCGACGAGCCGTTCACCCGTCGTCTGCGCCGCGCGCCAATCAAGCTGTGGCGTTTCCCGGAAGTGTCGGGGCAGCGAGGTGAACACGCTGCGCGGAGATTCGTAGTCGAACACCGCCTGCGTCGCAAGCTCGTACACCGGCCTGAGATCGAACATCACGCTCGACCACGCGAATACGAATAGCAGCGGCCACAGCCACAACCCGCCCGCCCGGTGCAGGTCGACCACCTGCCGGTAGGAGCTGGCCTGCTTCTTCAGCAGCCATGCCGGTCTCCAGTGACGCCAGAAGGCGGCATGCGAGCGGGGCAGGGTGAGATAAAAACCAATGAAGCAGTCGATCGTCCAGATCAGAGCGACGACACCCAGGATCCATTCCCCAGTCTTGCCCGAGACGAGGGCGATGTGCAGCAGGTACAGGAACGGCATTACGTTGACGGGGCCTTGCGATAGATCGCCGCGCCGTCGCCGGCCGAGCTCCGCGCCGGTCCAGGGATCGACATAGAACTGCGTGAAGTCGAGTTCGAAGGGCCGGCCGGTCGCGGGATTTTTGGTGGCGACGAACGAGGCGCTGACCTGATCGGTTTCCGTGAACTGGACGCCGACAAGTCGGGCATGCGGCACCAGGTTCTCGACGCGCTGGGCCAGCGTCGCCAGGTCGAGGCGCGTAGCGTCCGTCCTCGGCTTGGCGAACAGTTGAGACGCGAACGTCCGCTCCAACTCGCTGTTGAAGGCGAGCAGCGAGCCGGTCAGTGCAGTGACGATCAGGAATGCCGCGATCGCAAGATTGGCATAGCGGTGCACGAGGACGAAGATATGGCGGATCATGTGCAAAGTCCGATTGGCTTCAACGCAACGGCGACCGGGGCTGACGAACCGCCGCCCCGGTCCCGTGGCCGGTCAGAACTGGGCCTTCAACGAGCCGAGAACCGATCGCGGGGCGCCATACTGGGAATAAGTGCCGTTCGAGCTCTCGAAGTAGACGGCGTCGAACAGGTTCTGCGCGTTGATCTGCGCCGTCCAGCGAACGCCGTTCACCGCGATGCGATAGCCAACCATCGCATCGACCCGCACATAGCCTGGCAACTGCATTGTATTGGTGATGTTGCCTTGGCGGTCGCCGGCCGCAACGAAACCCGCTCCAGTGAACCATCCTGTCAATTCACCGGGTGAATTGTCGTATTTGACCCAGAGGCTGGCGGAATTGTAGGGCACGCCCGCCAACTGCTTACCCAGGGTCGAACCGGTGCCGACGGTGTTGTCGACGGTGACTCTGGCATCGTCATAGGTGTAGCTGCCGATCAGGCTGACGTTTTCAGTCACCTGTCCCGCGACATCGAATTCGACGCCCTTGCTGCGGCTTTCGCCGACCGCGACGAAGAATCCGGTGTGAGCTGGATCGGATGTCAGCTGATTGCGCAGGTAGAGGTCGAACACCGTCAGCGATGTCGTCAATTTGCCGCCGAGCAGCGAGGCCTTGACGCCGACCTCGTACTGCACGCCCGTTTGCGGCGGGAATGGCGTGTTGTTGAAGGATACTGCCGCGGTCGATGTTCCGAACGATTCGGAATAGCTCCCGTAGACGGAAACCTCGTTGCTCAGCTTGTAAAGCAATCCGATGCGCGGAGAGAACTTCTCGGCCGTCGGTTGATAGAGAAGATGGCCGTCGCAATTCGGGTAGCAGGCGGAGCCGACTGCCCCATAAATCTGCGATGCCGCGTCCTGCGCGATATCGTATCGCCCACCGGCGAGCAGAAACAGGCGGTCGTGCAGACTGATCTCGTCCTGGAGGTAGACGCCGGTGTCCCTGGACGTCGAGTTGTAGAGCACGTTGTTGCCGGCTGCGTTGATGAAACCCCACATCGCCGCAACATCGATGTTGCCGTAGACGGGATTGTAGACGTTGAGAACCGGGACGCGATTGAGCGTCGAACCGGATTCGTTGTACCCGTACGAATTCGACCGGAGGCTGAACCAGTCGACGCCGAGCAGGACCTTGTGCTTGAGAGGGCCGGTGTAGAATTCTCCGGTCAGGTCCAGATTGGTGCTGAACTCATCCCGTTGGAAGGGATTGTAGCTGATGCGCCGGTTCATCAGACCGGTGGCCGCGCTGAATCCCTGATACAGAAGATAGGACTGGATCTCGTCGGAGGTGTAGTAGTGAAACTTCTGCGTGAGTTTCCAGTCGTCCGCGAATTTGTAGGTCCAGTCGAAGTAGATCAGCGAGCGGTCCACCTTCCCCGGAAAGTTGCTCCACATCGCTGGATCGTTCTGGGTCCAGTTGCGCGGCAAATTCGCCGGCCGCTTGCCGATCGTCGGGATCTGCTGCGCCGAATAGCCGGGATTGGTGTTCTTCTGGTCGTAGTGCTCGAATTGAAGATTGGCTTCGAATTCGGTGTTCGGCCGCCATGTCAGTTCGCCGAGGCCTGCCCAGTTCTGATGATGCTGGTAGTCGATGAAGCTGTCGGCTTTGTCGAATGTGCCAATGACCCGGTATAGCAGGGTCTTGTCCTTGTCCAAGGGACCGGTCGCATCGACCGTCGTGCGGATCTGGCCCCAACTGCCGAATTGCTGCTGGACACTGTAGGCGGCGATGTCTTCGGGCTTCTTGGTGATGTAGTTGACGAGACCGCCGGGCTGCACGCGGCCGTACAGCATCGCCGTCGGCCCCTTCGCGATCTCGATGTGATCGACGAAGGCAAAGTCTTCGAAGCCGACAATGCCAGCAAGATGCAGGCCGTTTCGATACGTGTTGCCGCCGGTATCGAAGCCGCGGATCAAGAAGTTGTCATAGTATGGCGTGGTCGGCATCTGCACGCCGCTGACAAACTTGACCGCTTCCTGAGCTGCGATCACCTGCTTGTCGTCGAGCGCCGCTCGCGGAACGATCTGCACCGCCATCGGCGTATTGAGTATCGGAGTATTGGACTTGGTCGCGGTCGTCGCGTTGTCGAGCTTGTAGTCGGTCGGCGACGAGTTGCGGAGACCGCTGGCGCCGACGGGCGGTGACGACGCGGCAACGGCCGCGGCCGGTTGCGCCGGAGCACGTCGGGCGCGCGATGTGCGCGTGCCGTTCCGTGTGGGCTTGGAGGCCGCAGGCCGGGCTTGGACCGGTGGTTCGACGACCACCGGAGGCAGGGGCGCTGTGGTTGATTGCGCGCGGGCAAGGTTGGGTGCAGTTAGAAAAGCGATCTGAAGCGCAACGGCGCTAGCGCCCAGAAGGGCGACGGAACGAGACATGGAGCATTATCCTGACGCAGGCACATTGGTCAGCCTGAATGATCAATCCATCGGCGGGCTACGGCCGCGCCGATCGCGAAAGCTTGCGGGTCAGGAAAAAGAAGGCGGGGCTCGCGCCTGGGTATTCGAGCCGAGGCGACTGGTCCTTACGGCGGCCGAGGCCTGGAGCCAGGAGACGAGCTGGAATTCGCGCTGCAGACTTACAAACAGCGGTGCCGGCGGTGTGGCTAGTGCAGCGCTGCCGTGATTGATCGAGCAAAAGCCACAGCATTTTCCGTGCATCTGAGCAGGATCGGAGCCGGGATGTTGCTGATCGGGCGAGGAAGCATCGGAACAGATCGAGCTGAAATAGAGCGGGTCTGAAACCGCGTACGCAACCACGCGAAACGCCGCGACCGGCGCAAAGATCTGCACCAAGACCGCCAACAGGACGATTGGAATGATCCCTTCCAGCCGCCGACGCATCGCTTCCCCCCAACGCAATGCCGCAAGCTAACATTCGCCCGGGGGGCCTGTCGAGAACCGCGCGTTGCTAGGTACGCCCATCGCTGACCAGCGGAGCGCTACCATCCATTGTGCCATCTGGCAGAATGGCTACCATCGGCTACTGTGCATGGGGTTGTTTTCGCAAAAACGAAATCTGCCAGTGCTCTCTCGGCGGCTGGATGTCTCAATTGCTTTGCTTCGTGGTGACGACGCGGTGGCTGAGCGATCTTTCCGTAGCATCGCAAGCCTGCGGTAGCAGCAGAGTTGCGCTGACCCGCTGCCCTCTCGCGGGGCGGAATATTTCCGCGCTTGCCAATCAGGCCACCTCGGTTCAGAAAAACGGGGCAATAAGAAACGCGAGCGGAGACCTCAGTTTTGACCATC
>RXJC01000145.1 GCA_003963435.1 Bradyrhizobiaceae bacterium
TCTCACCAACCTCGAATATGCGCCCGTGAAGGAGATCATGGGCCGCATCCTCTGGGCGCCCGAGGTCTTCAACTGCTCGGCGCCCGATGTCGGCAACATGGAGGTGCTGGCGAACTACGGCACCAAGGCGCAGCAGGAGCGCTGGCTGAAGCCGCTGCTGGAAGGGCGCATCCGCTCCGGCTTCTCGATGACGGAGCCGCAGGTCGCCTCCAGCGATGCCACCAACATCCAGTGCGCCATCACGCGCGACGGCAGCGACTACGTCATCAACGGGCGGAAGTGGTTCACCTCGGGCGCGATGAACGAGGATTGCGAGATCCTGATCGTGATGGGCAAGACCGCCCCTGACGACCCCGACCGCCATCGCCAGCAATCCATGATCCTGGTGCCCCGGAACACGCCCGGCGTCCGCATCGTGCGCGACATGCTGACCTACGGCTATGACGATGCCCCGGCCGGTCACCCCGAGATCGTCTACGACAACGTCCGCGTGCCCGCCGAGAACATCCTGCTCGGCGAAGGCCGCGGCTTCGAGATCGCGCAAGGCCGGCTCGGCCCCGGCCGCATCCATCATTGCATGCGCCTGATCGGCTGCGCCCAGCGCGCGCTGGAATTGATGTGCCAGCGCGCGGTGTCGCGGGTCGCCTTCGGCAAGCCGCTGGCCGAGCAGGGCTCGGTGCGCGAGGATATCGCGCACTCCTTCTGTGAGATCGCGCAGGCGCGCCTCCTGACGCTGCAAGCCGCCGACAAGATGGACCGCGAAGGCAACAAGGCCGCGCGCGACCTGATCGCCGCGGCCAAGATCGTGGTGCCCAGCATGGCGGCCCGCGTGATCGACCGCGCCATCCAGATCCACGGCGCTGCCGGCGTCTCCCAGGACACCTTCCTCGCCCGTGCCTACGTCTACGCCCGCTTCATCCGCATCGGCGACGGCCCGGACCAGGTGCATCTGGCGGCCATCGGCAAGGAGCTGATCAAGCGGGGCGGGGTGATGGGGTAGGCAGATAGCCGCTCGCAAACCGGGCGCAGAAATTGCGGGGGACGCTCTGGTCACAAGGTAGCATGGTATGCTTTGATGGACCGAACCATTTGATGTGGGCACTGCCGACGTTGTTGCGCTCGGCACATGAGCGAGCAGGTCGACAATGCGCAGTTTCATCCCGAGCAGCCGGACCTCCGGCGCGCGATCCGTCGCGGCCATTCTGGCCTCCATCCTGGCGATCCTGATCATCTGCAGCGGTCTACCCGCTCTCGCAGCGGTCGAACCCTTTCCCGCGGCTTTCAAAATCGAGCGGATAGCGGTCAACGGCGTCACGCTGCATGTCCGCGTGGGCGGACAGGGACCGGCGGTCGTGCTTCTGCACGGCTTCGCCGACACCGGCGACATGTGGGCGCCGCTCGCCAAGGCGCTCTACAAGGACCACACCGTGATCGTGCCGGACCTGCGCGGGATGGGGCTGTCGTCCCAGGCCCCAGGCGGCTACGACAAGAAGAACCAGGGCGTCGACATCGCCATGCTCATGGACAAGCTCAACGTCCAGAAAGCCGACCTGGTGACGCACGACATCGGCAACATGGTGGGCTACGCGCTCGCGGCGCAATACCCTGACCGCATCACCAAATGGGTCGTCATCGACGCGCCGCTGCCCGGCATCGGGCCCTGGGACGAAATCCTCAAGAGCCCCATGCTGTGGCATTTCAATTTCCGCGGTCCCGATGTCGATCGCCTGGTCAAGGGCCGCGAGCGCATCTATCTCGACCGCTTCTACAACGAGCTGTCGGCCGATCCCAAGGCCATCGACGAGGCGACGCGCAACCATTATGCGAAACTGTACGCCCGGCCCGGGAACATGCCGATCCTCGCCCTTGGCGCTGAAAAGTCCTTCGGCGAGCAGCAGGCCGCGATCATGCGGGACGTCGGCACCAAGGTCGACGGCGGCATCATCACCGGCTCCGGACATTGGATCATGGAAGAGCAGCCGGCGCAGACCGTGAGCAAGGTGCGCGCCTTCCTCGACGGGAAATGACGAGAAGAGCTATGGCCCTCGCCGCGCCGTCTTTGCCTCTCGTGACGGCGTCGTTGCGCGATGATCACGCCACCCTGTCATCATCCGTTCAAAATCCATGGCTATGGTGCCATTTAACGATTGGCTTGCCGGATGTACGCAAGTCCCGTCGCAAACCTCGGCCCTCGTGCCGAGGTTTTTCGCGTGGCTTCGCGGGATCAATCGAAGCGACCAATCGAAGCGCGGCCGATAGGTTCAACCCGGCATGATGTCGTCGAGCGGCCAGATCGGACGGCGGACTTTTCGGTACGACAGCTTGCTGTGATCGAAGGTCGCAAGGCCGCCGCTATCGGCCAGGACCACCTCCTTGGCCATGGGCCCGAAGGCGGCCCGGAAGTGATGCGCCGACTTGACTGCGACGACCCGGAATTGAGCCGGTTCTGCTCCGAGAATTCGGAACATTTCCTGGTCGTAGGTCTGCAGCGTGTTGGTCGAAATCGCGATGGAGATGCCGTCGACCTCGAGCAGGGCGCTCTCGCCCAGCGTCATGGGTTGACCCGCATTCATCGGCCCCTCGCAGACGAAGGCGCCGTCCGACAGGCCGGTCACCCGCCCGGTCAGCATCAGCGGAGGTCCATAGCTCTCGGGATGGCGCTTGGCGCCGAGAACGACATCGAGGCTGGCTCCAAGGCCCGCCGCATGGCAGCGGGCCGCGGCTTCGGGATCGCCGAGGACGCCGAACAGCACGCCGCGGATTTCGGCCTGCAGCAGCGCCTCGAGCAGGCGAATCCCGTCGCCGTAGGCGCCCGAACCCGGGTTGTCGCTGAAGTCGGCGATCACGAGGGGACGGGTGTCGGCGACATCGGCTGCGGCTTCGGCGGCAAGCCTCATTGCGGCCGGCAGGTCGAGCGCCGTGACAGTGACTTCGGCGCGGCGGCGGACCATCTCGTCCTCGAGCGCCGCCGCGGCCTGCCGCGCTGCGGCTTCCGCGGCGTTGTGGGAGGCGTCATAGGTGACCTGAACGCTGGGGCCGACCTCGGCGATGTCGGAGCGGCTGAAGCCCGCGCAGACATCGATGGACAACAGGCCGGGCGTTTGCGCCTGCATGTCCGCGGCCCGCTTCAGCAGGTCGCTCATCACGCCGCCCTGGGTCCGTCCGTGATTGCAGCCGTCGAGCAGAGCCGGCTGCGAGCGGAAGACCTTCGGGCGGGTCGTGCCGTCCATCGCCGCCTGCAGCAGCTCGGCGGCGCGGAACGCCGTCTCGTACTGGTCGATATGCGGGTAGGTGCGGTAGGGCAGCATGATGTTGGCGAGCCGGCCCATACGCTCGGTGACGTTGGCATGCAGATCGAGCGTCACCGCGATCGGAATGGTTTCGCCCAGACGCTTGCGCAAGCCTTCGAGCAGCGCGCCTTCGGCGTCGTCGTCGGTCTCGGTCACCATGGCGCCGTGCAAGGCCAGGATGACGCCGTCGAGCGGCCCGGCTTCGCAGGCCGCGTAGACCAGGCGCTGCAGCTCGGCCCAGCACGCGGCCGTCACCTTGCCGGACGGGGTGGCCGCGGCGGCGACCGGCTGCACCAGGGTCCAGCCGTAGCGTTTGGCTGCGGCCAGATGCGCGGCGATCTCCATTCGGGTGTCGGCCAGCGCCGCGGCGATTTCGCCGTCACGCAGGAACAGCCGTTTGCGATAGTCGTCAATTGTCGTCGGAATGATCGAGAAAGTGTTGGTCTCGTGGGCGATCTGCGCCGAGAGAACGCGCCGCGTCTGGCTCATGGAATTCCTTTGTGGCTTTGTTTTGTGAAATCTGACGAGGTCAGCCGCGCCGACACGCGCCGGTCTCCCGCTGGCTGCGCTGGATCAGTCGCAGCATGAGGCAGAACCCCGGGGCGGCAATGAATGACGTCACGGTGCTCGCGAACATTGAAGGGGGCGACGGGAACGCTTATCGAGCGCAGGAGGGACGGGACCTGGACAGAGAGCATTTCGCAGTTACGGGTTCAGCGTCGGCACGACGACATCGTGCCCCTGTTTTGCCCGACGAGTCAAAATCAATTCCGCAAAGACAGCAGATTTCGCGCCGGCGACCAAGCCATTGAGAATCCTGCCCCCGCCTACTGTGCATGGGGTTGTTTTGCAGTTTTTTGTTTGGAGGACCCGCCGCCTGGCTGCGGCGGGCGCGCCGTCATCCGGCCTTGGCGACGCGGCCGTCTGTAGCCCCCGCGCGCAGGTTCTGGAAGAACGTCTCGACCTCCCGCGACAGCGTGTCCGCCGTCTTCGTCAGGCTGCTCGCGGCCGTCAGCACCGAGGCTGCCGCGGTGTCGGTCTCGCCGATGGCATCGCGCAGCGAGGTGATGTTGGCGACGAGCGTCTCGTTGCCCTGCGCGGCGCTTTGCGCGTTGGACGAGATCTCGCGCGTAGCCTGGTCCTGCTGGCCGACGGCGCCGGCAATCGCGGTGGTGACCTCGTTGATCTCGCGGACCGCGCCGCCGATCTCGCGCACGGCGTCGACCGCGTTGCGGGTCGAGGCCTGGATCATCGCCACGTTCTCGCTGATCTCGGCGGTGGCCTTGGCGGTCTGGCCGGCGAGCGCCTTGACCTCGTGAGCGACCACGGCAAAGCCGCGGCCGGCATCGCCGGCGCGGGCGGCTTCGATGGTGGCGTTGAGCGCCAGCAGATTGGTCTGCTCGGCGATCGCCTGGATCAGGTTGAGCACGCCGTCGATGCGCTGCGTGGCCGCGGCGAGGCTCTCGATCTCCGAGATCGACTTCTCGGTGCGCTGGCCGGTCTGCTCGACCGCGCCGGCGCTCTGACGCACCTGGCGGCCGATCTCGACGACGGAAGCCGACAGCTCCTCGGCGGCGCCCGCCACCGCCGTGACGTTGTGCGCGGCCTGCTCGGTGGCATTCGCTGCCGTGCCGGCGCGGCTATTGGCGTCCGCGGTGACGCGGGTGATGGTCTGCGCGGTCTCGCGCATGGTGGAGGCGTTGTCGCTGAGGCCGCGCATGATGGCGCCGATCGCCTCGCGGAATTGCTCGACGGATTGCTCGATGTGGCGGGCGCGCTGCTCGCGGGCGGCGGAATCCTGCGAGACCTGCGAGGCGAGGTTGCGGTTGCGGCCCATGGCCTCCTGGAACACCTGGATCGCGCGGGCCAGCGCGCCGATCTCGTCGGCGCGGTCGGAATGCGGCACCACCACGTTCTCGGCGCCGTCGGCGACCTGATTGATGGTGGCGGTGATCGCGGCGAGCGGCCGGGCGACCGAGCGCGCGATGATGACGATGCCGATCACGACCAGGGCCAGCGCCACGCCGCCGAGGCAGGTCAGGACGAAGGAGAGGGTGCGGTTGGTCTCGGTCTCGCGCGCGATCTGCTTGGCGCGCTCGGCATAAACCTTGGACAGCGCCTCGAGATCCTTGTTGAGCGCCGAGCGCACGGCGCGATTGGCGTCGTTGTCGCCCCATTCGCGGCCCGCGGCCGCGTTGATCTCGACGCCGCGGCGCACCAGCTCCTTGCGGAACTCGACGAACTGCTCGATGCGCTTCTTGAAGGTCGCGAACTGCTCGGCATCATCGGCCCTGACGATGGTCTCCCAGCGCTTCACGACGTCGAGGATCTGCCCGTTGAACTTGAGCAGGCCGTCGCCGTATTTCTTCACGACCTTCGGCTCGGTGGACATGTAGACGCCGCGCGATTCCATCACGACCGCGTAGACGAGCGAGTTGACCCGCTCGACGTTCAGCGCCGCGGCGTTCGCCGTCTCGATCGCGCTGGTCAGCTCGGCGCCGCGGCGGCTGTTGTAATCGGACAGCATGGCGATCGCCGCCGTGAGCAGCGCAAACAGCGCGAAGATCGCATAAAGCTTGGCGGCAAGCGTAAAGCGGCCTGCCAACCTTGCGGCATTCCCAGATCGATCTGATGTCATGGTACTCAGGGGCCCGGAATGGCCTGAAGCGGCCGGTGAACGGGATCGTGCAAAATTGATGCAAAACTATGCAGAACGAAGATGGACGCGGCGTTAACGCCGCCCCGGCGCCGTCTCCGCCCTTGGTCGAAGGAAATGCAAGTTATTTCAGCGTCTTGATCCCGGGGTAGAGTTTCGGGATAGTCCTGAGGTCGGCCGTTGGCCGACCACCCCCCGGAGAGGCCCTTGGTCTACCGCCACACCATCGACGCAACGACCCACATTTTCCCGGATTTGCGCGATCTCCTCGCCAAGGCGACCCCACCGCGGTCCGGCGACCGGCTGGCCGGGATCGCCGCCGGCACGGCCGAGCAGATGATCGCGGCGCGGATGGCGCTCGCCGACGTTCCGCTCGCAAGATTCCTGCAGGAAGCCGTCATCCCCTACGAGGCCGACGAGGTTACCCGTCTCGTCATCGACAGCCACGACGCAAAAGCCTTCGCGCCGGTGGCATCCCTGACGGTGGGGGCTTTCCGCGACTGGCTGCTGTCGGACGCCGCCACGCCGGAGGTGCTGAAGACGCTTGCCCCCGGCATCACCCCGGAGATGGCCGCCGCGGTCTCAAAACTGATGCGAAACCAGGACCTGATCCTGGCGGCGCGGAAGTGCGAAGTCACCACCGCCTTCCGCAACACCATCGGCCTGAAGGGACGGATGAGCACGCGGCTGCAGCCCAACCATCCGTTCGACGACGCCAGGGGCATTACGGCCTCGATCCTCGACGGCATCCTGCTCGGGGCGGGCGATGCCTGCATCGGCATCAATCCCGCGAGCGACGATCCGGCCGCAATCGCGCAATTGCTGCGCCTGCTCGACGAGATCATCGCGCGGCTGAAGATCCCGACGCAAGGCTGCGTGCTGACCCATGTCACGACGACGCTGTCGCTGATTGGGCAGGGCGTGCCGGTCGACCTCGTCTTCCAGTCGGTCGCCGGCACCGAGGCCGCCAACCGCAGTTTCGGCATCGACCTTGCGCTCCTGAAGGAGGCGCAGGAGGCCGGGCTGTCGCTGCGGCGCGGCAGCGTCGGGCAGAACGTGATGTATTTCGAGACCGGCCAGGGCTCGGCGCTGTCGGCGGGTGCCCATCATGGCGTCGACCAGCAGACCTGCGAGGCGCGCGCCTATGCGGTCGCCCGCGCCTTTGCCCCGCTATTGGTCAACAGCGTTGTCGGCTTCATCGGCCCGGAATACCTCTATGACGGCAAGGAAATCATCCGCGCCGGGCTGGAGGATCATTTCTGCGGCAAATTGCTCGGCCTGCCGCTCGGGATCGACATCTGCTACACCAACCATGCGGAAGCGGACCAGGACGACATGGACAATTTGCTGACCCTGCTCGCCGCCGCCGGCGTCACCTTCATCATGGGGGTCCCCGGCGCCGACGACGTCATGCTGAATTACCAGTCGACGTCTTTTCACGACGCGCTCTACGTCCGCGACGTCTTCGGTTTGCGCCGCGCGCCGGAATTCGACGACTGGCTGGTGCAGTCGGGCATCACGGGCGCCGATTTCCGGATTGCCGGTGATGCAGGCCTGCTGCCCGACTTTGCCTCGCGGCTGATTGCATGAGGCGGCGCAAAGCGCCAAACTCTCTTTAGGAAACCATCGGGGCCTCCGGGAATTATGCTTAGGCCACAATATTGAGAAATTCCGGCGGCAGCATTACGCTATGTGTCTGGCTGGCAATTTCCGCAACCAGGTCGAGCTTGGCGGGGGAGCTTAGATGCGAGCTGCAAGTAACGGAACGTCCCGGCGGATTCTCTGTGTGTTTCCGCGCTACACCTCCTCGTTCGGCACGTTCGAGTATTCCTATCCCCTGACCGATGGCGTTCGCGCGTTCATGCCGCCGCAGGGGCTGCTGCTGATCTCGGCCTACCTGCCTGAGGACTGGCAGGTCAAATTCGTCGACGAGAACCTGCGCCGCGCCACCAGGGAAGAGTTCGAATGGGCCGAGGTGGTCTTCGTCAGCGGCATGCACATCCAGCGCCAGCAGATGAACGACATCTGCCGCCGCGCCCATGAGTTCGACCTGCCGGTCGCGCTCGGCGGCCCCTCCGTCAGCGCCTGCCCGGACTATTACCCCTCGTTCGACTATCTCCATGTCGGCGAGCTCGGCGATGCCACCAACCAGCTGATCGAGATCCTGTCGCGCGACACCTCTCGCCCGGAGCAGCAGGTCGTGCTCACGACCAACGACCGCGTGCCGATGACGGAGTTTCCGATTCCGGCCTACGAGCTCGCCGATGTGAAGAAATACTTCCTCGGCAGCATCCAGTATTCCAGCGGCTGTCCCTATCAGTGCGAGTTCTGCGACATCCCCGGCCTCTACGGCCGCAACCCGCGCATCAAGACGCCGCAGCAGATCATCGCCGAGCTCGATCGCCTGCGCGAATGCGGCATGACCGACACGGTCTATTTCGTCGACGACAATTTCATCGGCAACCGGAAGGCGGCGATGGATTTGTTGCCGCATCTGATCGAATGGCAGAAGCGGACCGGCTACGTGGTACGGCTCGCCTGCGAGGCGACGCTCAACATCGCCAAGCGGCCCGAGATCCTCGAGAAAATGCGCGAGGCCTATTTCATCACCATCTTCTGCGGCATCGAGACGCCCGATCCCGACGCGCTGAAGGCGATGCAGAAGGACCACAACATGATGGTCCCGATCCTGGAGGGCGTGCGCACCATCAACTCCTACGGCATGGAGGTCGTCTCGGGCATCATCATGGGGCTCGACACCGACAAGCCGAATACGTCGGAGGCGCTGCTCGACTTCGTCGAGGAATCGCGCATTCCGCTGCTCACGATCAACCTGCTCCAGGCGCTGCCGAAGACCCCGCTGTGGGACCGGCTGGAGCGCGAAGGGCGCCTGGTCCACGACGAGGGCCGCGATTCCAATGTCGACTTCCTGTTGCCCTATGACGAGGTCATCGCGTCCTGGAAACACGCCATGGCGGTCGCTTACGCGCCGGAGCGGGTCTACGCGCGCTATCAGCATCAATGCGACGAGGTCTACGTGAACCGCATCAAGATGCCGGTGCCGGACGAGATGAAGACTTGGCCCAACATCCGTCGCGGCCTCGTCATGCTGCGCAACATCTTCTGGAAGGTCGGCGTGCTCGGTGACTACAAGCGCGTGTTCTGGAAATTCGCGCTGGGACGCATCAAGCGCGGCGATCTCGAAGGCCTGATTGGCTGCACCTTGATCGCGCACCATCTCATCACCTTCGCGCGCGCCGCCTCCAGCGGCGAGCAGAACGCCTCGAACTATTCGATCCGGCTGCGCGAGGCCGCCGTTCCCGCCGAATGACGCGACATGACTGATCCGGCCCTGCCGCGCCGTCCGATTCTCGATCTGCGGGGGTTCACGCCTGCGCGCGTCGCGCTCGGGCGCAGCGGCGCAAGCGTGCCGACCAAGGCGCTGCTCGATTTCACGCTCGACCATGCCCGCGCCCGCGATGCCGTGCACGCCGCCTTCGACGCGCCGCGTCTGCTCGCCGATCTCGGCGCGCTCGGATTGGCTGTTACCGAGGTGAGGAGCCAGGCGGTGGACCGCGCCGACTATCTGCGGCGGCCGGATCTGGGGCGGCGGCTCGAGCCCGGCTCGGTCGAGGTTTTGGCGCGAGCGGCATCGGCGCCGTGCCAGCTCGCGCTCGTGATCGGCGACGGCCTGTCCGCGGCGGCGGTCCACGCCCATGCGGCGCCCCTGGTGCGGCGCCTGCTGCCGCTGCTCGCCGAAGGCGATACTGTCGTGCTCGGCCATACCGTCGTCGCCTCCGGCGCGCGCGTTGCGCTCGGCGACGAGATCGGCACCATTCTCGGCGCGCGCATGGTCGTGATGTTGATCGGCGAGCGGCCGGGCCTGTCGGCGCCCGACAGTCTCGGCGCCTACCTGACCTTCGCGCCGCAGCCCGGCCGCACCGATGCCGAGCGCAATTGCGTCTCCAACATCCACCACGCCGGGCTCGGCTATGACGAGGCCGCCTTCAAGATCGCCTGGCTTGTTCGCGAGGGGCTGGCCCGCCAAGTCAGCGGCGTGGCGCTGAAGGACGAGAGCGCGGACCGCGCGCCGCGTCGAATTGGCACATTCCCGCCCGAATGACGGGGAGCCGGACCCGAAATCGCTGCATCTTGATCGAATTGCCCACGCTTCGCCTGCTTGCGAGAGGGGTGATTGACCTGCTAAACCGCTGCCGGCGATTTTCCGCGCATTTTCAAGGGGCAAGCCTCCCATTGGTATGGCGTTTTCAAGCCGTTCGCGGGGCGCAATAAGCTCTCAAGCCGATTTAGGAACTGGATCAAGGCATGCTCGAAAAGCACAGCGAGAATGAGGTTCATGTCGACAAGGTCGAGCAGGGACCTGCGTCCTCGATCGCCTTCGGGCTGGAGCGTCTCGGGTTGATCGCCGTCCGGGCGCCGATCGTCTCCTGCATCGTCCTGCTCGTGCTGATCGTCGGCGCCGTGTTCGGCATCCACCGAATCAAGATCGACGATTCGCTGTCGCAGCTGTTCCGCTCCGACACCCGCGAATTCAAGCAGTACGAAGAGGTGACGAAGAAGTTCCCCGCCGAGGAATTCGACGTCCTCGTCGTGGTCGAGGGCAAGAACCTGCTGGCGCGGGACAATCTCGAGAAGCTGCGCGACTTCATCACGGACATACAGCTGGTCGATGGCACGCGCGGGCTGGTCTCGCTGTTCTCGGCGCGTCAGGCTCCGGCGCCGGGCAAGCTGCCGGCAGCGCTGTTCCCGGCCGAGCTGCCCGAGGGCGCCGCCTACGACAAGTTCATCGAGACCGTGAAGAACAACGAGATCATCCGCGGCAAGCTGTTGTCGGAAGACGGCACGCTGGCGCTGATCGTGCTGTCGCTTGATCCGGAGGTCGTCGCCTCCAACAAGCTGACCAAGACCGTCGCCGACATCCGCGCGCTGATGAAGGAGGATCTCGGCGAGACCGGGCTCAACGTGCAGCTCTCCGGCGTGCCGGTGATGCAGCTCGAGATCCGCAACGCCGTCGAGCGCGACGGGCTGACCTACAACATCCTCGGCATTCTCGCCGGCTGCGTCATCGCCATCATCTTCTTCCGCAAGGTCTCGTTCATGATCGCGGCGGCGTTCCCGCCGATGATCGCGATCCTGCTGGCGCTCGGCGCGCTCGGCTGGGCCAATTTCAATCTCAACATGTTCCTCAACGTGATGACGCCGCTCATCATGGTGATCAGCTTCTCGGACTCGATGCAGCTCACATTCGCCGCACGTGACCGGCTGATCGCAGGCCAGGACAAGTTTACCGCGTTCAAGAACGCGGTGCTGGTGGTGGGCCCGGCCTGCGTGCTGACGCACGGCACCGCCGGCATTTCCTTCATTGCGCTGCAGTTCTCCGACTCCGACCTGATCCGCAAGTTCGGCGAGGCCGGCCTTGCCGCCACCATCATCGCGCTGGTCGCGGTGCTGTCGCTGGTGCCGGTGTTCGGCGTGCTGTTCGTGCGCAACGAGAAGGTCTTTGCGGTCAAGTTCCAGGGTGCCGATGCCGGCGTCCAGGCGCTGCGCAATTTCTGCTACTGGATCGCGGTGCGCATGGTGGGCCGGCCCGGCCTGTTCAGCCTGATCGCGGTGCTGTTCGTCGGCGGCCTTGGCGTCATCTACGCCAATCTGGAGCCGCGCTACCGGCTCGCCGACCAGGTGCCCGACAAGCGCCAGGCGGTCGCCGCCAGCGACCGGCTCGATGCCAAGCTCACCGGCGCCAATCCGGTCAACGTGCTGATTGCATTCCCCAAGGGCCAGACGCTCTATTCGCCGGAGACGCTCCAGACCATCGCGGACGTGCATGCGACCGTGGAGAAGTCTGCCGGCGTCGGCAACGTCTGGTCGCTTGAGACGTTGCGCCGCTGGCTCGCGGAAAAGGCCGGCAGCGCCGACGTCGCCACGCTGAAGGAATACGTCAACGTCATCCCGGAGCATCTGGTGCGGCGGTTCATCGATGCCGACCAGGATGCGGTCGTGGTCGCAGGCCGCGTGCCGGACAAGGATTCCAGCCAGCTCCTGCCGATCGTCGACAAGCTCGATACCGAGCTCGACGCGATCCGCAAGAAGCATCCGGGCTACGAGATCGCGGTGACGGGTCTCGCCGCGATCGCGGCGCGCAACTCGGCCAGCATGATCGAGAAGCTGAACCGCGGGCTCACCGTGGAATTCGCGCTGGTCGCGATCTTCATCGGCCTCGCCTTCCGCTCCTGGGTGGTGATGTTCGCCTGCATCCTGCCCGGCATCTTCCCGGTGGTGATGTCGGGAACGGTGCTGTGGGCGATGGGCGAGGGCCTGCAATTCGCCAGCGTCGTCGCGCTCACCGTCTCGTTCGGCCTCGGCCTCAGCGCCACCATCCACTTCCTCAACCGCCTCCGCCTGGAGAGCAAGCCGGGCGTCGGCTCCGCGCTCGCGGTGGAGCGGGCGACCGTGCTGGTGGGGCCTGCGCTGATCCTGACCACGGTGGTGCTGGCCTGCGGCCTCGTCGTCACCGTGTTCTCCGACCTGCCGTCGCTCAGGCTATTCGGCTGGCTCAGTGCCTTCTCGATGGTCATGGCGCTGGTCGCCGACCTCTTCATCCTCAGGCCGACGGCGATGTGGCTGATCAACCTGCACGCCAAGCTGCAGGGGACGGACAAGCCGGCGATTTGAGCGGCTTATTCCGCAAGCGCGGAACGATCAGGAAAAAGCCCCCGGTTTGCGAAAACCGGGGGCTTGATCGTTTTGCCGTAGCGCTCGGCTTCAGCTCTTCGTCATGGTGATGTTGACGCCGCGGATCTCGCCCTTGGAAGAAATCTGCACCGTCTGCTTGCTGCCGTTGGTGCGCAGCGAGAGGTTGGCGGCAAATCCGTTGGCCTCGACGAACACGTCGATCTGGCCGCCGCCGGCGGTGCCCTGCAGATTGCCGAAGATGTTGCGGCTGGACTCGCTCCAATTGCCGGAGATGCGCTCGCCCTGGCTCGTCACGTCGCTGGTGAGGTCGAACTTGTAGCTGTCGGAAGCGCAGTGCAGGGCCTGCTTCAGATTGAGGCCGCTGCCGGCGACCTTGTAGTCGGCCTTGCAGCGAATGCGCTCGGTGGAGCCGTCGGACAGCGACACCGTGCCGGTGCCGGTCCACGCGCCGTCAAAACCGGCAAACGGGCCGGAGGACTGAGCCTGGCTTGCCGAAACCGAGAAGAGCAGCGCCGCCCCGATGCCGGCTGCCTTGATTGCCAGTCCAGATTGCCCAAAAAATGTCATCTCGAATATCCCGTTTTGGAACGACGCTCACATACGCTTGAGAACGTCTCGCCACATCGAAAGTTTAGTGCTCCCAGTCACTGTCAGGTTCAAAGCCAGGCCGCCAGAGATGGTGGTTCACGCTGCCCCACGCCAGACCTCGATCCGCTGATTTGCTCTGTTTCGGCATGTTTCTGGCGGGAAAAGCGGGGCCGACAGATGCAAGCCTGCAACAGGTCTGCAGTAAAACGCATTGCGTCTGGATTATGACGTAGTATCAAGCGCTTACATCTGCCAATGAAGGTTGAGAGAAGCCCTGATTTGGTGGGCGCGGCGCCAATTTGGCCGCATTTGCCAGTGCTTGTGCCTTCTCCGAGGCCGCTACCCCGCGGCGACTTGCCATCAGAACAATCCGTTGCGGTCCTCCGCCGCGTGCGGTGCGATTCTGCCGCCAGAATGAAGGAATACAATGCGTAAGCTTCTCGTCGCTCTCACCCTGCTGTCGGCATCTGTTTCGACGGTGGCGTTCGCCCAGCAGGGGCGTGGCACGGATGCCGAGCAGAAGGCCTGCACGCGCGACGTGCAGAAGTTCTGCCGTCCGGTCATCGACCAGGGCGATTTCACGATTTTGGCCTGCCTCAAGGAGAATCGGCCCAAGATCTCGCAGGCCTGCGACCAGGTCCTGAAGAACCACAATCAGTAGGCCGTAGGCCCACAAAGGCGGCCTTCCGGGCCGCCTTTTCGGGGCCGATCCGCGGAAGGGCAGCCATCGCCAGACAGGATTGGTTTTGCGGCCGTATTCCCCTATATGGGGGCCGCGGCGGATCGCCGGCATCAGCCCGCGAGCGAACAAGCCCTTTCTGTCCATACGATTGTAAACCAGCCCTCGATGACCTCTGCGAGCGAATTGCGATCCGGCAAGGGTGACCGCGACGAGAATTTTCCCGTCGCGTCCTGGATCATTCATCCGCGTCATCGCGCCCTGATCCTGGCTTATTACAATTTCGTCCGCACCGCCGACGACATCGCCGACCACGCGACGCTCGCGCCCGAGCAGAAGCTCAGCTATCTCGACCTGCTCGAGGCCGAACTGCTCGGCAAGGGCGACACCCAGGCCGAAGCCGTCGCTCTGCGGCGCGCGCTCGCCGAGCGCGGCATGGCGCCCCGCCATGCGCTCGACGTGCTCATCGCGTTCCGCATGGACGTGACCAAGCTGCGCTACGAGAATTGGGACGAGGTCATTCACTATTGCCGCTATTCGGCGATGCCGGTCGGCCGCTTCATGCTCGACGTCCACGGCGAGAGCACCTCGACCTGGGCCGCATCGGATGCGCTCTGCGCCGGCCTGCAGATCAACAACCATCTGCAGGATTGCGGCAAGGATTTCCGCGACCTCAACCGCGTCTATCTCCCGCGCGATGCGATGGCGGCACACGGCGCCTCGGTCGAGCAGCTCGGGCTTGCGCAGTCGCCGCCGGCGATGCTGGCCTGCCTGCAGTCGCTCGCCGCGCGCAACGAAGCGCTGCTCGACGAGGGCAGGTCGCTGGCTGCGGAGATCCGGGATTTCCGTCTCGGCATCGACGTCGCGGTGATCCAGGCCTATGCCGACCGCATCGTGCGCCTGTTGAAGGTGCGCGATCCCCTGCGCGAGCGGGTGCATCTGAACAAGTTCGAGCTGCTCGTCTTCAGCCTCGCCGGAATGCTCGGTGAGGCCGGCCGCCGCGCGATGGGACGCAAGGCCATTTCCAGACCAGGGGCTGCCCATGACGCTTGAGGCGACAGCGCCCGGCGCCGATTACGGCTCGACCGCATCCGGCAGCTCGTTTTACGCCGCGATGCGCATCCTGCCGCATGACCAGCGCGAAGCGATGTTCCAGATCTACAGCTTCTGCCGCCAGGTCGACGACATCGCCGATTCCGACGGCCCGCGCGAGGAGCGGCTCGCCGCGCTCCAAGCGTGGCGCAACGACATCGACGCGCTCTATCAGGGCAATCCGCCGCCGCGACTGAAGGACTACGTCGCCTCGGTGAAGACCTTTGGCCTCAAGCGCGAGGATTTCCTCGCGATCGTCGACGGCATGGAGATGGACGTGCCGCAGGACATCCGCGCGCCCGACATGGCGACGCTGGACCTGTATTGCGATCGCGTCGCCAGCGCCGTGGGTCGGCTGTCGGTGCGGGTGTTCGGCCTGCCGGAAGAGGACGGCATCCAGCTTGCCTATCACCTCGGCCGCGCGCTGCAGCTCACCAACATCCTGCGCGACATCGACGAGGACGCAGGTCTCGGCCGGCTCTATTTGCCGCGCGAGGCGCTGCTGCATGCCGGCATCACCTCTGATGATCCGAACCGCGTCATCGCCGAGCGCGCGCTGCCGAAGGTCTGCATGCCGCTGACGCAGCGCGCGAAAGCGCATTTCGAGAAGTCGGACGAGATCATGAACCGCAACAAGCGCCGGGTCGTGCGCGCGCCGCGGATCATGTCGAAATACTATCATTCCATTCTGGATCTGCTGATCGCACGCGGTTTCAACGCGCCGCGCCAGCCGGTGCGTGTGTCGAAGATCACACGCATCCTGATCCTGCTCCGCTACGCTTTCATCTGATGCAAAAGACAGCTCACATCATCGGTGCCGGAATTTCCGGCCTCTCCGCCGCCGTGCGGCTCGCCAATGCCGGCTTCAAGGTCGCCGTGCACGAGGCGACGCACCAGGCCGGCGGCCGCTGCCGTTCCTATTTCGACGGCGCCACCAATCTCACCATCGACAACGGCAATCATCTGCTGCTGTCGGGCAACAGCCACGCGCGCGCCTATGCGCGTTCGATCGGCACCGAGGCCGGCCTGGTCGGTCCGGAGAGCGCGCAGTTTCCCTTCGTCGACATCAAGACCGGACAGCGCTGGCAGATCGATCTCGGCGCGGGCCGGTTGCCGACCTGGGTGCTCGACGAGAGCCGCCGTGTGCCCGACACCGGCCTTGTCGATTACCTGAAGTTGGCTCCGCTGATCTGGGCGTCGGAAGGGACGCTGGTCGGCAAGTCCATTCCGACCGAAGGCGTTCTGTATCAGCGCCTGGTGCAGCCGCTGCTGCTCGCAGCCCTCAACGTCGATCCGCCCGAGGGCTCGGCGGGGCTGGCCGGTGCGATCGTGCGCGAGACGCTGCTTGCGGGCGGGCAGGCGTGCCGTCCCCTGATCGCGCGCGACGGCCTCAGCGCCGTGCTGATCGAGCCTGCCGTGAAGTTTTTGGCTGAACGTGGCCACACCGTTCAGCTCGGCCACGAGCTGCGCGCGTTTGAGACCAGCGACGGCAGGGCGGTCGCGCTGAATTTCGGCGGCGAGGACGTGATTCAGCTCGCCGACGGCGACGTCGTGGTGATGGCGGTGCCGCCGCGCGCGGCCGCCAGCCTGCTGCCGGGCCTG
Source organism: Bradyrhizobiaceae bacterium (assembly GCA_003963435.1). Classification (GTDB taxonomy): domain Bacteria; phylum Pseudomonadota; class Alphaproteobacteria; order Rhizobiales; family Xanthobacteraceae; genus Bradyrhizobium. Next base: position 16,622 of record RXJC01000145.1, read on the forward strand.
AAGACGCCGACCGAATTCCGCGCCATCGTGAATGCGCATTTCCGCTTTGAGCCGCCGCCGGGCTCGGCCCCGATCCTCGGCGTGATCGGCGGCGTGGTGGAGTGGCTGTTCGCGTTCCCGAACCGGCTGTCCGTGACCATCAGCAATGGCGACCGACTGGTCGACATGCCGCGCGAGGAGCTTGCGCAGGCGGTCTGGAACGACGTCTGCAAGGCCGGCGGCGTATCCGGCGAGCTGCCGCCCTGGCAGATCGTGCGCGAGCGCCGAGCCACATTTGCGGCGACGCCCGCCCAGAATGCCCTGCGTCCAGGGCCTGTCACTGCGCTGAAAAACCTGTTTCTTGCCGGCGACTGGACTGCTACGGGATTGCCAGCAACCATCGAGGGATCGGTGCGGTCCGGCGATCGCGCCGCCGATCTGGTTCTGGCCGCCAAGGGATCCTGAGGAGCGGCCTGACGGGCAAATGTCCCGGTCAACTTTCAATCGACTATCGGAGCAATCGAGCGACATGGATTCCGTGACCGCGACCAGCCGCGAAGCTTTGGAATCGAGCATTGCATCGGCGACGCAAGGCGTCCTCGGTTTCCAGCAATCCGACGGCCATTGGGTGTTCGAGCTGGAGGCCGACTGCACGATCCCGGCCGAATACGTCCTCCTGCGCCACTATCTCGCCGAGCCGGTCGATGCCGCGCTCGAAGCCAAGATCGCCAATTATCTGCGCCGCATCCAGGGCGCCCATGGCGGCTGGCCGCTGGTGCATGACGGCGAGTTCGACATGAGCGCCAGCGTGAAGGCCTATTTCGCGCTGAAGATGATCGGCGATTCCGTCGACGCGCCGCACATGGTGCGTGCGCGCGAGGCCATTCATGCGCGCGGCGGCGCGATCAACAGCAACGTCTTCACCCGCTTCCTACTCGCGACCTTCGGCGTCGTGACCTGGCGCGCGGTGCCGGTGCTGCCGATCGAGATCGTGCTGCTGCCGTTCTGGTCGCCGTTTCACCTCAACAAGATTTCCTACTGGGCGCGCACCACCATGGTGCCGCTGATGGTGATCGCGGCGCTGAAGCCGCGCGCGAGGAATCCGAAAGGCGTCGGCATCGACGAATTGTTCCTGCAGGATCCGCGCTCGATCGGCATGACGGCCAAGGCGCCGCATCAGAGCATGGCCTGGTTCCTGCTGTTCCGCTCGCTCGATGCGATCCTGCGCGTGGTCGAGCCGATGTTTCCCAAGAGCCTGCGCAAGCGTGCGATCGACGCCGCGCTCGCCTTCACCGAGGAGCGGCTCAACGGCGAGGACGGCATGGGCGCGATCTATCCGCCCATGGCCAACATCGTCATGATGTACGACGCGCTCGGCAAGGACGAGAATTTCCCGCCGCGCGCGATCACGCGCCGCGGCATCGACAAGCTGCTGGTGATCGGCGACGACGAGGCCTATTGCCAGCCCTGCGTGTCGCCGGTCTGGGACACGACGCTGACCGCGCATGC
>RXJC01000323.1 GCA_003963435.1 Bradyrhizobiaceae bacterium
GGCGCCGTGAGGTCTGGGGAGAGAACCATGCAACGAACCGCCCGCCTGCTGGCCGTCATCGCCGGATTGTGCGCGTCCGTGCTGCCGACGGCGACCATGGCGCAGAAATATCCGGTGCGGCCGGTCAAGGTCATGGTCGGCTTCAGCGCGGGCGGTCCGGTCGACGTCGTCGCGCGCATCATCGGCGATCGCCTCAGCAACAAGCTCGGGCAACCCTTCGTGGTCGAGAACCGCGCCGGCGCCAACGGCATGATCGCGGCCGAAGGCGTCGCGCGTGCGGATGGCGACGGCTACACCATGCTCGCCTGCAACTCCTCCACCATCACGCTCAACAAGACGCTGTTCCGGGAGATCCGCTACGATCCGGAGAAGGATTTTGCGCCGCTCACCACCGTCGTCTCGGCGCCGCTGGTGCTGGTGGTCAATCCGGAGAATCCCAAGACGGCCGACATCAAGACCGTCGCCGACCTCGTCGCAGCCGCAAAGGCCGCGCCCGGTGCGCTGGCCTACGGCTCGGGCGGCAACGGCAATCTCGCCCATCTCGCCATGGAGCTGCTCAGCCAGAAGGCCGGCATCAAGCTGATCCACGTGCCCTATCGCGGCGGTTCGGCCTCCGAGGTCGGCCTCCTCGCGCAGGAGGTGCTGGCGGTGTTCGATCCGCTCTCCGCCGTGCCGCTGGTCAAGGCCGGCAAGCTGCGCGCGCTCGCGGTGTCCTCGGCCGAGCGGCTGCCGTCACTGCCCGATGTGCCGACCGTTGCGGAAGCCGGCTATCCCGGCTTCGACATCTCGTTCTGGGTCGGCTTCTTCATGCCGAAGTCGACGCCGGCGCCGATCCTGGAGACCTTGCATCGGGAGATCGTCGCGGCGGCCAAGGATCCGGCGGTCGCGGAGAAGCTCGGCTCGCAGGGCGTGGTCAGCGTGCTCAGCCCCGCCGACTACGCCGCCAAGATCGCGAAGGAGACCAAGGACCTCGCCGAGGTCGTCGCCGCCGCGAACATCAAGGCGGAGTAGGGCGGCTAGAGCCACAGGATCTGCTTGCGATAACCGAGGTCGTCGCGCAGCGGCGCCGCCGGTCCCTGATGGAACACGGCGCCGCGCTCCAGCGCGAAGACGCGGTCGGCGAGTGTCAGCACGAGGTCGAGATTGTGCTCGACGATCACGATCGACATGTGCCGGCGAAGCTGATCGAACACCTTGAACAACTCCAGCGTCACCGCCGGCGACAGGCCCTCGAAAGGCTCGTCGAGCAGCAGCAGGCGCACATTGCCCGACATGGCGCGGGCCACCGCGACCATCTGCTGCTCGCCGCCGGAGAGATAGTCGGCGGCGACGTTCATGCGCTCCTTCAGGCGCGGGAAAGTGTGCAGGATCTGCTCCTCGTCCCAGACCACGCCGTCGCTGCCGTCGGTCTTGCGCGCAAGGCGCCCGAGCGCGAGGTTCTCGCGCACGGTCATGCCGGCAAACAGCCCGCGGCCCTGCGGCACATAGCCGACGCCCCGCCGCGCGATGTCGGGGGCGGGCAGGCGTGCGAGATCCGTGCCGAGGTAGTCGATGGTCCCTGATGCCGCCGGCACGAGGCCGGCGACGGTCTTCAGCAGCGTCGACTTGCCGGCGCCATTGCGGCCCAGCAGCGCGACGATCTCGCCCTCGCGCACGTCGAGCGCGGCGTCATTGAGGATGTGGCTCTTGCCGTAGAACGTATTGACGCCGTCGAGACGCAGCACTGTCTCCCGCTCGTTGCCCGCCGCATCGGCGCGCCGGTGCTCCACGGCGGGAATGCCCTTGCCGGTATAGATCTCCTGCACGCGCAGATCGGCCCGCACGGCTCCCGGACAGTCCGACATCAGCACCTCGCCCTGGTTCATCACGGTCACGACTTGGGAGAAGCCGAGCACGCGATCGATGTCGTGCTCGACGATCAACACGGGAATGTTGGCTGCGATGTTCTTGACGAGGTTCGACACGCGTTCGCGCTCGGCTGCGGCGAGCCCCGCGAGGGGCTCGTCGAGCAGCAGCACTTGCGGCTTGGAGCCCAGCGCGATGCCGAGATCGACCAGCCGCTGCCCGCCGTAGGACAGCTCGCCGCCCTCGATCGTCTCGATGCCTTCGAGCCCGAGGAATTTCACGAGCGCGGCGGTCTCGGCATGGACGTCGTCGTATGTGTCGACGTCGTTCCAGATGTCGAAGCGCATCGGCCGCTGCGCCTGCAGCGACAGGCGCAGGTTCTCGTAGATGGTCAGCCCGCGAAACAGATTGGTGATCTGGAACGAGCGTGCCAATCCCTGGTGACAGATCAGGTTGGCCGGGACGCCGGCAATGTCGCGGCCGTTCAGGCGAATCGTGCCCTGGTCGGGTGCGTAGAGGCCGGAGACCAGGTTGAACAGCGTGGTCTTGCCGGCGCCGTTCGGACCGATCAGCGCATGGATCTCGCCGGCGGCGACCTTGAGGCTCGCATTCTCGACCGCGCGGATGCCGCCGAACTTTCGAAAGACGCCGCTGACCTCCAGCACGGTACCCTTCAACGCCTCCGGCCGCAGGAAGTCGGGGAGCGGCAGACTGTCATAGATCTTGCGGCGGCTCATCGCCGCGGTCTCCTCCGCCGGCGGACGCAGTCGCCGCATGATCAGCGCGCCGATGCCGACGAGGCCGCCTGGCGAATACATCACGAAGGCCACGAAGGTGAGGCCGAACCAGAACAGCCAGTCCGACGTCCAGATCGAGAACAGCTCGCGGAACAGGATGAAGAACAGCGCCCCGAGCGCGGGTCCGAGCAGGCTGCGCATGCCGCCGATCACGACCATCGCCAGGAGCTCGCCGGCAAAGGGCACCGAGACGGCTTCTGCCGAGACGAGATAGTTCAGGAAGCCGATCAGCCCGCCGGCAAGGCCGGTGACAACGGCCGAGATCACGAACACCGCGAGCTTGTAGCGCTCGACCGGATAGCCCTGAAAGCCAGCGCGCAGCTGGTTCTCGCGGATCGCGACCAGCACATGCCCGAACGGCGAGCGCACCAGGCGCATCAGCACATAGAGCACGACGAGCCCGACCGCCGCGACCACCATGTAGTAGTTCAGGGCGCCGTCGAAGCTGATCGGGCCGATGGCGCCGCGTTTCAGCCCGCCGAGCCCGTCCTCGCCGCCGGTGAGGTTGGTCCAGCGGAAGGCGGTGGTGTAGACGAGCGCGGCCAGCGCCAGGGTCAGCAGCGAGAAATAGACGCCGCGCCGGCGCAGGATCAGCATGCCGATGACGCTCGATGCGATTGCAACGACGACCATCGATCCCAACAACGGCAACCAGATCTCGTCGGGGAAGACGCGAAGCTGGATCAACCCGGCGGCATAGGCGCCGATGCCGAACCATGCGCTGTGGCCGAACGAGACGAGGCCGGTGTAGCCGATGCATAGGTTGAGCCCCATCGTCGCAATCGCAAGGCCGACGATCCAGGTGCCTGTGTTCAGCGACAGGCCGAATGCCCTGAGCAGGAAGGGCAGCGCGATGACCGCGGCGGTCGCGACCAAAAGCGGTTTCAGCCTGCCGATGGCGGAGGTGCGTCTCATTCGAACTTCTCGATGCGCTCGCCGAGCAGGCCGCGCGGGCGCACCAGCAGCACGAGGAACATCAGAATGTAGATCGAGGCTTCACCGGCTGCGGGTTCGAAGTGAATGGCGATGCCGCGCACGACGCCGACGAGGAGCGCGGCGACGACGACGCCCCAGAAGCTGCCGAGCCCGCCGATCACGACGACGACGAAGGCGATGGTCATGACCTCGGCGCCCATCGCCGGGTGCACCGTCGTGATCGGCGCGAAGAAGGCCCCGCCGAGCGCGGCCATGCCGACGCCGAGCATCACGATCGCCGTCATGTAGGGCTGCAGGCGGATGCCGAGCGCGGCGACCATGTCCTGCCGCTGGATGCCGGCGCGCACCACGCGCCCGAACGAGGTCTTTTGCAGCAGCAGCCAGACGCCGAGCAGGATCGCGGCGACCACGGCCAGGATCAGCAGGCGATAGCGCGAGAACAGGAAGTCGCCGACGATGACCGAGCCGCGGAAGTTCTGCGGGATCTCGGTCGAGACGGGCGCCGCGCCCCAGATCATGCGGATCGCCTGTTCGGCGACCATCGCAAGGCCGAAGGTCACGAGCAGGCTGAGGATGGGGTCGGCGGTATAGAAGCGGCGCAGGATGAAGCGTTCGAACAGGATGCCGAGCGTGGCGACCGCGAACGGCGAGATCACCACGGCGGCGGCGAAGCCGAGCTGTTTCGTCAACTCGACACAGACATAGGCGCCGAGCGCATAGAAGGCGCCGTGGGCGAGATTGACGATGCCGCCGACGGAGAAGATCAGCGACAGGCCGAGCGCGATCAGCAGGTAATAGCCTCCGAGCACGAGGCCATTCACCACCTGTTCCAACAAGAACTCGAACTGCATGTTGCGTCCAGGCCGGGTGTCAGGCCTTCATCTCGCAGGGGTTCTGTTGCCTGGTGGGATAGATCGTCTCCAGCGGATCGCCGGCCGCCGGCACGGCTTCGCCCAGCACCAGCATGTCCCACTGGTCTTTCATCTGATCCTTCGGCTTCACGGTGAAGGGATAGGCCTCCTGCACGAGCTGATGGTCCCAGCTGCGGAAATAGGCCTTTCGCGCCTTCATGATGTCGAACTGGCTCTGCTTCTCGAAATAGGCGATCAGCTCATTGCTCTCGGTCGACTTCGTCGTGTTGATCGCCTCGGCGAGCAGCTTCAGCGTGACGTAGTCGATCCAGGCATGGTTCTCCGGCGGCTTGCCGTACTCCTTGGTGAAGGCGGCGACGAAGGCCTTTGAAGCCGGATTGTCCAGCGTGTGATACCAGACAGTGGGCCACGTTCCGCCGAGATTGCCGGCACCCGCGGCCCAGGCATCGCCGGTGTTGAGATTGAAGCCAACCAGCGGATAGGGCAGGCCGAACTCGGCATATTGCTTGACGAGGTTGGTCACCTGGTTGCCGGCGAGATTGCAGCAGACCACGTCCGGCCTGGCCTGACGGACCTTGAGCAGATACGGGCTGAAATCGGTGGCGTCGGTCGCGATCAGTTCGTCGCCGATCAGATTGGCGTCGTGGGTGCCAAAGAAGGTCTTCGCAGCCTTCAGCAGGTCGTGGCCGAAGATGTAGTCGGCCGTGAGCGTGAAGAACTTCTTGCCCTTCACCATTCCCTTCTGCGACAGCGCGGTGCCGACCGCGTTCACCATCACCGTATTGGGGATGTCGCAATGGAAGGAATATTTGTTGCAGTTCTTGCCGCGCAGCGCGTCCGAGCGCGCGCCGGTCGAGAAGAACATCTTCTTGTTGCGTTCGGCGACCTGCATGATGGTGAGCGAGGACGCCGATGAGATCTCGCCGAGCAGCATCGCCGCGCCGTCCTGCTCGAGCATGCGCTGCGCCTTGGTCGCGGCGGTGGCCGGATTGATCGAGTCTTCCGAGATGAGGTCGATCGGCTTGCCCAGAACGCCGCCGGACGCGTTGATCTCCTCGGCTGCGAGCTTCACGCCCAATTGGGCGTAGCTGCCGATCACGCCGAGAAAGCCGGTGAGCGGCGTCAAATGCCCGATTCGGATCTTCTCGGACTGGGCCCTGACGATCGCCGGAAACCCCAAGGCGGACGCGCCGACGAAGGCTGCGCCCGCGCGTAACACCGTCCGTCGCGGATAGCGGATCATGTCTGTCTCCTCCCGGGTGCATCGCGTGTCTCCTCTCCAAAATCGGTTATCCGACATTGTGAGAGACGTTTTTCTAATGCTGGAGGATAATCCCGAACGCCATCGCCGGTGTCAACCGGCAAAATCGCCGTTGGGGCGCCGCTCAGACTTTCGGCTTGAACGCCTTGTGGGCCCGATCCTTGGCGCCGAATTCCGCCGACAGACGGTCAGCGGCGGTTTGCACGATCTGCGCACCTTCGTGCAGCGCCTGGTTGGAAAGGCGCCAGATCGGCCCTGAAATGCCGAGCGCGCCGATCACTTGTCCCGTGAAATCGGTCACGGGAACGGCGACGCAGCGCACTTCCGGATTGAACTCGCCGTCGTCGAACGCAACGCCGGTGCGCTGCACCTCCGCGATCTCGCGCGCGAGCACGCCGGCATCGGTGATGGACTTCGGCGTCGACGGCTTCAGCTCCGCGCGATCGAGAAATCGCTTGAGCTGATCGGGCCGAAGCGATGCCAGGATGATCTTGCCGAGCGCGGTGCAATGGGCGGGGCGCACCACGCCGACGCGGTCGGTCAGCTGAAACGCGCCGGGACCGCTGGTGCGGGCAATGACGACGACCGCATCGCCCATCCGCACGGCAAAATGGCTGCTTTCGCTGGTCTGGCGCGACAGCTCCTCCAGCACCGGCGTTGCGACATTGACCATCTCGATCTCGTCGAGCGCGGAGGCCGCGAGCGCGAACAGCGGTCGTCCGATGCGGTAGCGCTTGTTGTCCTTCTCCTGGCGGAGGTAGCCGAGCGAGACCAGCGTCTTGGCGAGATGAAAGGCGGTCGAATTGTGCAGGCCGACCAGCTTGCTCAGTTCCGCTAGGCCGATGCCCTCGCGATGTCGCGCCACTTCTTCGAGGATCGAGAAGGCCCTGCCGAGCGACTGAACGCCGCCGCCGCGCTGCTTGTCCTCGGCCTCATCGTCGCCATCGGCCTTGGGAGCAGCGACCAGCTTGGCAATCGTGGCCTTGCGCGGGCTTGCAGGCTTCTCGCCGGTCGTAGGCTTGGTACGCGATCTCAAGGCCGAGGCCCCCTTTGGCAAATCCGTCGTGACTCGATGCTGCGACAGTAGCACGCAACGCTGCGGCCGTCGGAGTTGAGCCGCGCAATTTCGCTCGGGTAAGCCTATCACAATATGAATTGACGTACAGCATTATGAGAAATAGGGTGCCCGCGGCTCAGCGACGACCGTGCAATCTTCTCCGCTTCGGTCCACAAGAAGTCGTGGGCCGAAAGGGAGACGGGTTGATGTCGAAGAACATGCTCAATGGCGCCCAGGTCATTGTCGATTATCTGATCCAGGAGAAGGTGCCGCAGGTGTTCGGGCTCTGCGGCCACGGCAACATCCAGTTCATCGACGCCCTGTACGAACGTTCGCAGGAGATCAAGACGATCTCCGTGCATCACGAGAGCGTCGCCGGTTTCATGGCCGACGTCTATTATCGCGTCTCGGGCAGGCCGACGGCGACCTTCACCTCGTGCGGTCCGGGTTCGGCCAATTTGCCGATTTCGCTCGCCAACGCTTTCCTCGATTCCGTGCCGTTCATGGCGATCACCGGCAACGTTCCGACCAGCCAGTTCAATCGCGGCGCGTTTCAGGAGATGTATCGGCACTATCAGGCCGATTTTCCCTCCACCGTAAAGACGATCTGCAAGAAGGTGTTTCAGCCGACCCGCGGCGAAATGGTGCCGCTCGCGGTGCGACAGGCGTGGAAGACGATGGTGACGGGGCGGCCGGGTCCCGTGGTGGTGGATGTTCCGTTCGACGTCTTCATGGAGTCTGCCGCCGAAGAGGCACCGAAGGCGGCTGAATGGAGTGCCAACATCTCAAGCCGCTGCGGCGCCGACCCGGAAGGCGTCGAGAAGGCCGTCGACATGCTGCTTTCGGCCGAGCGGCCGGTGATACTGGTCGGCCAGGGCGTGCGCTATGGCGGCGCGGCAGATGAACTGCGCAAGCTCGCCGAGCGGCTTCAGATCCCCGTGGCGGCGTCCGCGAGCGGACTCGGCGCGCTCGACGTCAACCATCCGCTGGCGCTCGGCCTCGTTGCGCGGGCCGGGCATTATCAAGCCAATCATGCGACACGCCAAGCCGACGTGCTGCTCGCGCTCGGCGTCCGCTTCGACGATCGCACCTCGAGCTCGTGGATCCCTGGCTATTCCTTCACGATCCCGCCGACCCGCCTGATCCATGTCGACATCGATCCCGAGGAGATCGGCCGCAACTATCCGGTCGCACTCGGCCTGATGGCCGACGTCCGTACCTTCCTGCGGCAGGTGCATGCCGAGCTCGATCGGCGCGACAACCTCTTCAAGAAGTCGGATGCGCGCAGGAAATGGCTGGCGCAGATCGACGGTTACCGCAAGGAGTGGGACAAGTTCGTCGCGCCCGGCTTCTCCGACGACACTACGCCGATCAATCCGCAGCGCGCCGCCGCCGAGATCGACAAGGCGCTGCCGGAGGACGCCATCCTCGTCTCCGACATCGGCGTGCACCACAATTGGCTGCTTGGCTTCTGCAAGCCGAAGCGGCCGGATTCGCTGATCGGCTCGATGGGCTTTGGTCCGATGGGCTTTGGCGTGGCCGGCGTGATGGGCGCGAAATTTGCGGCGCCGGACCGGCCTTGCGTGTCCGTATGCGGCGACGGCGCCTTCTTTATGCACGCGAACGTGCTGGGCACGGCGGTCGAGTACAATCTGCCGGTGGTCTGGGTGGTCTGGAACAATTACGCTTATGCCTCGATTCGCGGGCTGCAGCGCGGCTATCTCGGCGGACGCGAGCTTGCGACCGACTTCAAGCACCCGGAGACGGGCGAGCGCTATAATCCTGATTTCGCGGCGATGGCGCGCTCTTGCGGTGTAGAGGGCGTGCGGGTCGATCGGGCCGGCGATCTTGGCGAGGCAATCCGCAAGGGTATTGCGGCCAACCGGCCCTATCTGATCGACGTCGACATCGCCGCCGACGTCAATCCGGCGGGTGCAGGCGTCTGGGAACTGCCAGGTCTCGGCCAGAGCAAGGCCGGCATCGGTACACGCTTTCAGCCGGGCTGATCGCGGGGTCAATCACCAATCGAGAAACCACCGGGGAGATGGGAATGAGTCTCGCAGGGAAGAAGGTCGTCGTGATCGGCGGCTCTTCGGGCATCGGCCTCGCCACGGCGGAGCTTGCGATGAAAGAGGGCGCGGACGTCGTCATCGCCTCGCGCAGCGAGGCAAAACTCGATCCCGTGGCCGAACGGCTGAGGGTGACGGCAGTTTCCGCCGACGTCACCAGCGACCAGAGTGTGGCTGAATTGTTTCGACGTACAGGTCCCGTCGATCACGTCGTGCTGACGGCGGCGCAGCTTCGCACTGGACCGTTCAAGACGGTCGCGATGGAGGACGTGCGCGCCACCATGGAAGCCAAGTTCTGGGGCGCCTGGCGTGTCGCGCGCGAGGCCGAGATCCGCCCGGGCGGCTCGCTGACGTTGGTCACCGGATTCCTCAGCGTCCGGCCGCGGCCGAACTCGGCGATCATCAGCGCGGCCAATGGCGCGCTGGAATCGCTCGCCCGCGCGCTCGCGCTCGAGCTTGCGCCGGTTCGGGTCAACGCGGTCTCGCCGGGCGTGGTCGATACGCCGATCAGGGCCGCAATGCCGGAAGCGGCGCGCGTGGAGATGCTGGCCAGGACCGCCGCCGCGCTGCCGGTCGGCCGCGTCGGCGCAGCCGAGGACATCGCGCAGCAGATATTGAGCTTCATGGCAAATGGCTTTGCCACCGGATCGATCGTCTATCTCGACGGCGGCGCGCTGGTGAACTGAGACGAGGGAGCAGGATCATGGCCGAGGACGGCAGCGGCGCCTTCATCCGCAACATCGCCGAGGTGCCCTGGCGCGAATTCCCCAACCACTTCGGCGGCGCACTGTCGAAACCGCTGGTGATGCCGGAGACGGCAGGGTCGCGCCGCCTCGACTACCGCATCTCGATGTACCAGCCGATGGCCTATGTCGCGCGGCATCACCATAAGGTGCAGGAGCAGGTCTATCACGTGCTCGAAGGCGAGGGGCTGATGGAGATCGCCGGCAAGAACCATGTGGTGCGCAAGCACGACGTGATCTTCCTGCCGCCCGGTGTCGAGCATGCGATCTCGAACTCGGGGTTGACCGATCTCGTTTTCCTGGTGGTGACGTCGCCGGTGACCGACGAAGACAAGCCGGTTTGAGTGACGCGCCGCAACGCGTCTATTCTCCGCCGGCGAGTTGCGCCAGCCGATCGAGCAGCGGGCGTTGCCCTGCGTTGATCTTCTCCCGCGCCTCCTCGAGCCTGAACCATTCGGCGCGATCGACCTCCGGGAAGCTCTGCCGCTTGCCGCTCCGCGGCGGCCATTCCATCTCGAAAGTGTTGCTGCGAAGGCTGCGAAGATCGAGATCGAGCTCGGCGGCGAATGCGGTCACAAGCTTGCCCCCGCGCTGCTTGACCTGACCAAGCGCGGTCAGCGGCGCGGACATTTCGAGCCCAAGCTCCTCGGCAAACTCCCGCCGCGCGGCGCTTTCCGCATCCTCCTCGTCCGGATATTCGCCCTTGGGGATCGACCAGGCGCCAAGATCCTTGTTGCGCCAGAATGGCCCGCCGGGATGAACGAGAAGCACCTCGAATTCGCGACGCTTGCGATAGAGGATGATGCCGGCACTCTTCGATGACATCGCAGGTTCCGTGCGGGCGCGCCGGTCGAGGGGGAGCCGCCAAGCGGGCAGCTCCGGATTCTAGCCCGACGACCGGTCGCGCAAGGCGAGGTGGATGGTGCGAGATTTTACACTCTTTCCGGCCGCGCGCGCAGCAATCATGCTGCGCGCCTTGCCGTGGGCGGAGGCGCTCTTTCGCAGCAGGGTTGCGAACTTCTTGCGGGCCCGGCTCGTCGCCAGCCGGGCGGCGAGCTGTTCGGCCTTGCGAATGATGGTCGCAATTGAAGGCGTCAGGTTGACCGGAACCCAGGCGACGTCCTTTGCCTTCGAGAGGTTGCCGATGCCCTCGCAAGGCGCCTCGCGCGGCAAGTCGA
>RXJC01000582.1 GCA_003963435.1 Bradyrhizobiaceae bacterium
CACCTGGTTCAGGCTGACATTGTTGAGGCTGTTGAAGAAGCTGCCGCCCGGCCCGGTCAGATTGACCTGGAGGTTCGGATTGAGCACGCCTTGCGGGCCAGCCGCCGGCGTGCCGACCGCCGGCACGTTGCCACCGAAGAACGCGGTCTGAGCATTTTCGACCGAGGCGGCGATCTTGAACTCCGGCCCGATGTCCTGCCAGACACGCAAGCCGGGCTGACGCGCCGCCAGGAATCCCGGAACGGATTCGAAGTCGATCACGCCGGGCGCATCGACGCCACGCGGGTCGATGCCCGATTTGCTGGGCGCGTTCAGCGACCAGGATTGTCCGGCAAGCACGTGGAGGCCGAGATCGCTGCGATCCACCTCCAGGCTGAGCTGCCGCATCCGCGGATTGAACGAGTTGGTCGCAACAGAGCTTGCCGTCTGCGCCGCACCTTCAAAGTCGATCTCGCCGTAGCCGGCAAGGTGCGTGTCCGCACCGGCATTGCCCTCGGCCAGCACCGAGAACCGGCTCTGGCGCGCCGAGAAGCGCGATTCCGGAATGTTGAAATTGCGGCTCTGCGGATAGGGGATGAAGTTGTAGACCGAGCCGGTGTCGGAGGCGAGATTGCGCGAGCGGTAGATGCCGGTGAGATCGACCCAGCCGCCGAATGTCAGCGCGATGCCCTTGTAGCAGACCTTGCCGGCCGCACAGGGATCGACGGGCAGCGCCTTGTAGGTCACCGGCATCGGAGCCGCCTTCGCCTGCGCCTCAACCTGGCGCGTCTTGCGCGCCTCCGAATCCACCCGTTGCTGCAGCTCCTTCAGCTTGGCTTTCAGCGACTGGATTTCGATTGCGACATTGTCGTCGGCACGCGCCGCGCCGGAACAGGCAGCGACGATGCCCAGCATCAGTCCGCAAGTGATGATCCGCACGTGAACCTCCCTCCTCCTGGGAAGCAGGTTGGTTTCCTCGTGCCGTCTCCGGCAGCTGCATGCTTCCCTGGTATGGAGTGATTGGTCGTCGGCGGCTGCTATTCGCGGCGAGGCGCATCTTCTGCATCACGTTTTCCTGACGATCTCGTTTGGAATAATTGCGAGGAATTCCCGATCGCATCGCTGTTGTCCTGGGTTGTGCGCGTTGGGCCCAGCCGGGGCATGGCCGGGCCCTTTTCGCGACCGGCAAGCGATGGACGGCGGCTATTTGCCTTTGGTCGCGCGCATCGCCGTGGGACGCGGTGATTTCGGTGAGGGAACGAACGCCATCGTGTCCCGCGTCGCGGGACTTGCGAGGCTGTGATCGCCATTCGGATACATCGAGGCATAAGCAGCCGGCTCCTGCATTTGCCACTGCCACTGCGCGAGCGCAGGCGTCACGGACGCGGCCGAGATGGCGACGGCGGCAACGAAAAGCTTGGACTTGGTCATGGTGGTCTCTCCTGCCTGAACGGCCAGCATCATCATGGGGCCGACATGGAGAGAGAGCGGAGTTCGCGGAGGAGCATTCCCGTGCGTGAAATCACGATCCGGGGAAACAATCGTGACGACGAGGCTTGTAGCCCGGCAATCAGTACAGCGGCGGGATCTGGCCGACCTTGACCGGGCCGAGCAGCACGGCGCCGTCGACGAACTTGAGCGGGAAGCTTCGCGCCTTCTTGCCTTCCAGCGTGCTCTCGGTGCCGATCGAGTTGATGCCGGCGGCAAGGCCGGCATTGGCGTTCTGCTTGATGACCTTGCCGAGGCCGGGCACCGCGCGGTCGAGCGCTCCGAACAGATTGGTGAGGTCCTGCGACTTCACGCCGGGCGCGACGCGATCGAGCGTTGCCTGCGGCACGCCCTCCTCCAGCATCTTCTCGATACCGAGCGCCGGGATCACGCGCTCGAGGCCCGTCACGGTCATCTGCAATTCGCCGTCGAGGCGGCCATTGGCCGAAAGGCCGAGGGTGCCGGCCGCAACCGCGATCATCTCACCCTGCTGGATCCGCGACTGCACGATCTCGATATGACCGCCAGCGGCCTGGATTTCGCGGAAGCGCTGCGGCCAGGGCTTTGGCGTGAGGTCGGAGAGGCCTGTGATCTTGGCCCGCGTGTCAGCTTCGAACGGCTCGGCGAGCAAGGGATGAACGCCCTGGATGCTTCCCTGCGCGACGTGGAGCACGGTTTCGATCACGGGATGATCGGCCGGCGAGCCGTCCGCAAGGCGGCCGTGCAGCTCGATCTGCTTGGCGCGCGCGAGCGGTACCTGCACCGAGCCATCAACGCGATTGATGCTCGGGTCGTCGAACACGATGGAGGCGCGGTCCGGCACCGAGGGCAGACCGACCACACTGCTGCGGCCCTTGCTCCAGTTCACCACGAAGGTGTTTTGCGTGACACCGTCGATCAGCGTTGCCGGCGCGGAGAATTCGGCGATGACGAGCTTGGGATCGTAGACCTGGGCAACGACCAGGATGTTGTCGAGCTTGGCGGTGAACGGCGTCTTGCTTGCGTTCTGCGAGACCAGGGCAACGCTGGCGCCGGAGCACTGGACCTCGAAGCGGAACGGGAAGCCGGCGATCGAGCGCTTGGCGCAATCATAGATGCGGCCGGCTTTGGCCTCCTGCGCCCGCCAGGCGTCTGCGGCCACCTCGGCCTGCGAGGCCGCATAGAACCAGAAGCAGCTCCACGCCACGGCAAGGACCAGGACGAAAATGGGTGCGATGAAAAGGCCCCAACGGGAGCGACGGCCTGCGGCAACGGTCATATTGGACATACGGCGACCCTTTGGCCCCAGATTTTGGCAAATGTAAGCGAGGTCGCTCCGGGGCGAAAGGCGGAGAATTCACTTCGCTTGGGGCCCTCATTCTGGTAGCCGTGCCCGAAATGTCGGAAATCATCCTTCCTTCCGTCACCTCCGCCAAGGGCGACCTCTGGGTGTTCGGCTACGGTTCGCTGATGTGGCGGCCGGGCTTCGACTTCGAGGAGCGCGTCCCGGCGCGGCTGGTCGGCGAGCACCGCGCGCTCTGCGTCTACTCCTTCGTGCATCGCGGCACACCGGAGAAGCCGGGCCTGGTGCTCGGGCTCGACCGCGGCGGCGCCTGCCGCGGCATCGCCTTCCGTGTCGCCGAGAAGAACCGCACCGAGGTCGTCGCCTACTTGCGGGCGCGCGAGCAGGTCACCTCGGTCTATCGCGAGGTGATGCGCTCGGTCTGGCTGGAGAACGATGCGCGCCAGCGCGTCTCCGCGCTCGCCTACGTCGTCGACCGCGGCCACGTGCAATATGCCGGCCGTCTCTCGCTCGCCGAGCAGCACCGTCATGTCGTCCAGGGCCACGGCCAGTCGGGCGCCAACCGCGACTATGTCACCGCAACGGTGAAGGCGATCGAGGCCGAAGGCTTTCGCGACACGCAGCTGCATCAGCTCGCGTTGATGCTGCATGGTGATGGGCACTCCCTGCACGCGCCGGCGTCCGAAGACCGCGACAACCGCTAGCTGCCAGTCGGCGCATAGCTTGGCGCCGAGCCGATCAACTGCTCCTGCTGTTTCCGGCCCGCTTCGACGAGGCGCTCCGTCGCGTTCTCGATGGCTGTTTGCACACGGGAGAGAAACTCGTCCTTGGGCAGGCCTGGCGGAAGTGGCTCAAGGAATTCCACCACCAGCGTGCCGGGATAGCGCATGAAGGTGCGGCGAGGCCAGAACAGTCCGGAGTTGAGCGCGATCGGCAGGCACGGCACGCCGCAGGACGAATAGATCTGCGCAAAGCCGGTCTTGTAGTCGGGTGGGGCGCCCGGTGCGCGGCGCGTGCCTTCCGGAAAGATGACGAGCTGCTTGCCGCTGCGCACCGCCTCGCGCGCCCGCCGCGTCATGTCCAGCAGCGCCTTCACGCCGGCATTGCGGTCGATCGCAATCATCCCGGTCTTGGCCAGGAACTGACCGAACACCGGGATCTGCATGAGCTGTCGCTTGAGGATGAAGATCGGCCGGTTGAAGAAGCCGGGCAGCACGAACGTCTCCCAGAACGACTGGTGTTTTGCGACGATCACCAGCGGTCCCGTCGGGATGTTCTCGACACCGCGGAATTCCACCTTGATGTTGCAGATCACGCGCATCAGGACCAGCGTCGCCTTGGCCCACCATTCCGCGACCGTCAGCATCGCGCGCGGCGGCAACAGGAAGGTCGGCAGCGCCACGATCGCGAGGCACACCAGCACGGTATAGAACAGCACGTTGAACACGAGCGAGCGCAGGAAAATCAGGAACATCGACGATCCGAATAGTTTGCCGACCAATTGGCTTGTCAATTGGCTTGGGCGGTGGCGGGCCGCCTCGGCTGCTGACCTGCAGGCTGCTCCGACATCTCGGGCGAAAGGTCAATCCCGAAATCCTCCAGCCGCACCCTGAGCTCGGCCGCGATGTACTTGACATATTCCAACAGCAGGAGCCGCAGGGTGGACGACGAGGTCCACCACGGCTCTTCGCGCCATTTGTCGCCGACCACTGCGAACGGGATCAGCGTCGTCTGCGGCATCGCATGCGAGAACTCCACCAGCGCGCGCGGCATGTGATAGTTCGAGGTGACCACGATCAGCGACTTGAATCGCCGCCCTTCGGCCCAGCGCCGCGCCTCCGCCGCATTGCCGCGGGTCGACAGCGCGGTGCGGTCGAGATCGACGCAACAGGTCATGAAGGACTGGTTTTCCGGCAACGTCCGGGAAATGTCGCTCGCCGTCGAGGTCGGATGCACGCCGGAGATCAAGAGCCGCCTGCCGTAGCCGGCAGCGAGCAGCTCCATCGCGTCCGAGACCCGCGAGGAGCCGCCGGTCAGGACCACGATGCCGTCGGCCTTGCGGCTCGGCGCGATCTCGGCGCCGCGCAATTGCGACAGGAACGCGATGAAGCCTGCCGCGGCACCGACGAAAGCGAGCGCAATCGTCGACACGATTGCCGCGCGCAGCCAGCCGCGCGGCAGTTTCGGCGATCGATCGTCGGTCGGCGTCGTCATGCGATGTCGGTCATCCCTTCCCTAAGTGATTTTATGACGTTTTGAGGCGAAGTGGAGTCTGGTTTAACAAACCTCAGTCCACATCGTTCAAGGTCGCAAACAGCGTCTGGCGCGAGGCCACGGCGGTGATGGCGCCGATCAGCACGGCCTGGACCGCGAGCACGAAGTAACCGGACGGCCGCAGCGAGAAGGTGCCGAGCAGCGCGGCGAACTGGTCGCCGACGGGGGTGCCCGAAAACCAGCCGGCGATCGACTCGGGGTCGGCGTCGTCATGCGATGTCGGTCATCCCTTCCCTAAGTGATTTTATGACGTTTTGAGGCGAAGTGGAGTCTGGTTTAACAAACCTCAGTCCACATCGTTCAAGGTCGCAAACAGCGTCTGGCGCGAGGCCACGGCGGTGATGGCGCCGATCAGCACGGCCTGGACCGCGAGCACGAAGTAACCGGACGGCCGCAGCGAGAAGGTGCCGAGCAGCGCGGCGAACTGGTCGCCGACGGGGGTGCCCGAAAACCAGCCGGCGATCGACTCGGAGAAGCCGAACACCAGCATGGCGGCGCCGCCGCCGATCACGCCGCCCTCCAGGCCCAGGCGGAGGAAATGACGCAGGAAGTGATTGGCGATGTAGCGGTCGCCGGCGCCGACGAAATGCAGCACCTCGACGATCGGACGGTTCGCCGCCATGGCGCCGCGGGTCGCGAACGACACGGAGATGATGGTGGCGACGATGACCAGCGCAAGGATGCCGAGGCCGGCGAGCACGGTGGCGTTGGTCATCGAGCGCATCCGCTCGATCCAGGCGCGGTGGTCGTCGACGCTGGCGCTAGGGGCGACCTGGGTCACCCGTGCGCGCAAGGTGCCGAGATCGAGCGGCGTGCCGGGCTGCACGCGCGCGATGATCATGCGCGGCACCGGCAGATCGTCCATCGACAGCCCGGTGCCGAGCCAGGGCTCGAGCAGCTTGCCGCTCTCCTCCCGGCTGAACGGCTTGACCTCGACGATGCCGGGCTCCGCACGTATCGCCTCGGCCACCGCCGCGGTGTCGCGGTCGAGATCGCGTCCCGTTTGCGGGCGGACCTGGATGGTGATTTCGCTCGCGACGTCCGACTGCCATTCTGCGGCGGAGGCGCTGACCAGGAGCACCGTGCCCGTGGTCATCGACGCCAGGAAGGTCATGATAGCGACGACGGCGACCAGCGCGCGGCCCTGGATCGAGGCGCGCGGCACGATCGGCGACATGTTGCGCGCCCTGGCCGGAAGCTGCGGACGCTCCTGTCCGAGATCGACCAGCACGCCGCGCTCGTCGGTCCTATTCATAGACGTGCAGCCGTCCCTGGTGCAGCACCAGCCGCCGCGCCTCGTACTGGTCCATCAGGCCGATGTCGTGGGTTGCGATGATGACGGCGGTGCCCGATTTGTTGAGCTCGATGAAGAGCCGCAGCAGGCGGCGCCCCAGCGTCGGGTCGACGCTGCCGGTCGGCTCGTCCGCCAGCAGCAGCTGCGGCCGCGAGATCACGGCGCGCGCGATCGCGGCGCGCTGCTTCTCGCCGCCCGACAGGATTGGCGGCAGCGCGTCCATGCGGTCGCCGAGCCCGACCCAGCGCAACAAATCGATCACCTCCTTGCGATAGCTCGATTCGCTGCGCCCCATGACGCGAAACGGCAGCGCGACGTTCTCATAGGTCGTCATGTGATCGAGCAGGCGGAAATCCTGCAGCACGATGCCAATGCGCTTGCGCAAGTCGGCGATCTCGTCCTTGCCGAGCTGCGAGATGTCGTGGCCGAACAGATTGACGAGACCCCGCGTCGGTCGGTGCGACAGAAACAACAGGCGCAGCAGCGAGGTCTTGCCGGCACCGGAGGGGCCGGTGAGAAACTGGAACGAATGCGCCGGGATCTGGAAGCTGAGATCGCGCAGGATCTCCGGCCCCAGACCGTAACGTAATCCGACATTTTCGAACCGAACCAAGCTCAGCTCCGTTCGAGAGGGGGCGCGGGCCGCATGGCTGCGCTCCGCCATGCGCGATCCCCGGGTTTTGCCGCCGTTATGGTTTCCGGTTCGTTAACGGTCGGCCTGTAGCATAATTGGCAGCATCCTGGCCGCTCCGTTCTCCCCGGCGGGGTCATCGTCCAGACCTCCTCGTTCATGCATCAAGGCTCGTCCATGCATATCGTCTGTCCCCATTGTATGACATCCTACGCCATCAAGCTCGCGAGCCTTGGGGCGAACGGACGGGCAGTCCGCTGTTCCCGCTGCAAGGAGACCTGGATCGCCCATGCCGAGGATGCCGTCGAGGAGGCATCCGTCCCGGCCATGGCCACCGCCAGCCAGGCTGACGACCAATCCGATCTCGCTGAGCAGTGGAACTCCTACGCCAAGGACGACAGCGCCGCTGACACGCCCGTGGTCGACAGCCCCTCGATCGCCAGCGACTGGCCCGAGGAGGAGGCAAAGGACACCGAGGACGAGTGGTCGGCGGCTGCCCGGGCGGCCGAGGAGGAGGTCGTCGGCGCGCAGCACCAGTCCTGGTTCCGCGGCCTGTTCAGCCGCCGCGGGGCACGGGTCAGCCGACCGGCCGCCACCGCGGCGCCGCGAAAATCCTATTTCGGCCTGCCGACCGCCTGCGCCGCCATGGGCGCGCTGGTGCTGGCGCTGGTGATCTGGCGCGGCGACATGGTGCGGCTGCTGCCGCAGACGGCGGCGTTCTACAAGCTGGTCGGGCTCGAGGTGAACCTGCGGGGCCTTTCCTTCAAGGACGTCAAGCTCTCCAGCGAAACCGTGGACGGTAAGCAGGTGCTGGTGATCGAGGGCGTGATCGTCGGCGAGGGCAAGAAGCCGCTCGACATCCCGCGGCTGCGCTTTGCCGTGCGCGACGCGCAAGGCGCGGAGATCTACGCCTGGAATACCGTGCTGGAGCAGACAGTGCTGCGGCCCGGCGAGCGCGCCTTCTTCCGCTCCCGCCTCGCCTCGCCGCCCCCGGAGGGCCGCAACATCGACGTCCGCTTCTTCAACCGGCGCGACATTGCCGGTGGCAGCGTATAATCAGCTTCGCAAGAGTCCCCACGGGACGGTTCGTCCCGGAGTTTGATCTGATGCCGAAAATCCTGATCGCCGACGACGAGGATTCGATGCGCACGCTGGTGGCGCGCGCCATCGCCATGGACGGCCACGAGACCGTCACCGCGCAGGACGGCGCCGAGGCGCTGGAGATCCTGACCCGCGAGGACGGTGCCTTCGACCTGCTGCTCACCGACATCCAGATGCCCGTGATGGACGGAATCGCGCTGGCGCTCTCCGCCGCGCGCGATTTCCCCGACCTGACCATCCTTCTGATGACCGGCTTCGCCGACCAGCGCGAGCGCGCCTCGAACCTCAACGCGCTGGTGCACGACGTCGTGACCAAGCCGTTCTCGGTGGCGGACATCCGCACGGCGGTGGCGGACGCGTTGGCGGCGAAGAAGGGGTAGCGTTCGACTTCAGGCACACATACCGCTGTCACGCCCCGGCTTGACCGGGCATCCCGTACGCCGTGGCGGATGCGGTGAGAGCGCGATCTCCAATGAACGTCTCTGGAGTACTGGATCGCCCGCCTGCGCGGGCGATGATACCGCGCGTGACGTCAAAAATCCTTCAGCAGCCGCTCGATGTAGTCGAGCTCGATCTGCGGGCGCGAGCTGTCGCCCAAGCGGCGGCGGAGCTCTTCGAGGATGCGGCGGACCCGCTGGGCATCGATCTCGCCGGGGATCTTGACGGTGTAGTCGTCGCCGAGATCGCGGCCGTGAAGCGGGCGCCCGAGCGGATCGGTCTGATTGCCGCCGCTCTGCTGGCGGCCAGGGCGATTGCCGGGGCCATCGCCCTGCCCGTCGCCGTCGCCCTGCTGCATCGCCTCGGCCATCTTCTGCGCGCCCTTGCGCATGGCATCGAGGGCCTTGCCCTGCGAGTCCACGGCGCCGTCGGCATTGCCCTCGCCGAGCTTCGAGCCGGCATCGCCCATGGCGCCGTCGGCGGTATCGAGACTGCCGTCGTCATCGCCGTCGTCGCCCTCCTGATCGCCGTTCTGGCCCTGGTCGCCCTGCTGGCCTTTCTGTCCCTGCTGCCCCTGCTGCCCTTTCTGGCCCTTTTGTCCCTTCTGTGCGAGGCCGCGCTTGGCAAGCTCGTCCTGCAGCTTCTTCAAGCGGTCGCGCAGCGACTGCTGATCCTGCTGCAGGTCCGACATCGACTGGTCGCCCTGCTTGCCGCGCGAGCGGTCACGCCGGTTATCCTGGCCCTGCTTGAACGTCTTGTCGCGCAATTGCTGCTGCTTGCGGATCATGTCGCTGAGCTCGTTCAGCGCCTGCTCCATCTCGCTCTCGCCGGATTGCCCGGGCTGGGCCATCTGGAGATTTTCCATGATCTGCGCGAGCTGCTCGAGCATGCGCTGCGCGGCCTCCTTGTTGCCTTCGCGCGCCGCCTTCTCGATCTGCCGCAAGAGGTCGTCCAGATCGCGTTGCGTGATGACGTTGCGGTCACGGCTGGAGGATTGGCTCCGTTCCGTCGCCCGCTTGTACTCCTCGAGCTTCTGGATGGCGTCGGACTGATTGCCGAGGCTCTTGCCGGATTCCTTCTGCCTGAGGCTGTCGCCGGATTCCTGCATCGCCTTTTCGGCACTGTCGAGCAGCGCGTCGGGATCCTGATCGAGCTGGGCCACGGCCGGCGAGATGCCGCCGAGCAGCAAGGCGAGGCAGGCGATCGACATCGCCTTCAAGACTGGCACGCGCGCTAGCTTCCGCATTTCCGGTCCCGCGTAAACTGGTTGGTCTTGTCGTCCCCCGCCTTGTTGGCCCGGTTGTTCGCCGACTTCCGATAGGCTTGAAGCTGCTCACGCAGCGCGTCCTGCTGCTGCGCCAGCTCTGCGAGCTGCTCGGGCGTCGCGTTCTGGGTTTTCTGTCGCAGCTCGATCGCCTTGTCGAGGATGAGCTGGACCTCGGCCGGGAACGGCTGGCGCGGCCCGAGCGGATTCTGCTCGGCGCGGCGGGCGAGATCGCGGACCTTGCCGGCCATCGCCTCGCGGAGCTTTTGCGTCAGCACCCTCAGCTCGTCCTCGCTGGCGCCGCGGTCGAGCGCTGCCTTCAGCGCGTCCTGCGCCGAGCGCAGCGCGGCGTTGACGCTGCCGGCGACACCGTCGTCCTCGATGGTGGTCGCAAAGGCCCACATGCTCGCGACCACGTTGCGCAATGCGTCGTCGGTGCGGGCCGCTTCGAGCTGTGTCGCAAGGCTGCGGAGGCCGAGATAGCAGCCGGCGTCCGGCGTGAACAATTCGGGTGCGATCAACAGCGCGTCGAGCGCGGTGTAGACGTCCGAATTCCTGTTGGCGTCGAGCGCGAGGATACGGCGCTGCTCGATCAGCGCGCGCGCGAGCGAGTTGGTGAACAGCCGCTCGGGCAGGCGCATGTTGAAGGGTTCGCTCCTGGCCTCGTTGCCGGCCTCGTCCTTGGCGGTCAGCGTCAGCGTGACGTCCGCGCCGGCATAGGGGTCCTCGCTGAGGTCCTTCACCGTCTGGCCGACGCCGTTGCGGGTGCGCGCGTTCGGCAGCACGAGCGGGAATTTCGGCGGCTCGAACAACGGCCGCGCTGCGGCCTTGCCGTCGGAATCCTTGCTGCCATCCTTGACGGCATCCTTGGCGTCGCCGGAACGCAAGGCGATGTGCGCCTCCGCACCGGTGACGCCGTAATCGTCCTCGATCTTGTAGGAGAGCTGCAGCCCGCCGCGCGCCTGGCGCTCTGGATCCTTGGCAAGCGCGATCGTCGGCGCACGGTCCGGCGTTGCCGCAAACGCCCATTGCGGCTGGCCGGAGGGCGCGCGGACATGCGCGGTGCCGTCAGCGGTGATGGTGAAATGCTTCTCGCTGGTGCCCTTGGGCGCGGCCTCCGCGGGCGCGACCTCCTTGAGGCCGCCAGAGACGACGACGTCCAGATTGCCGCCGGAGGAGCGCACGATCAGGGTCGATCCGGCCGGAACCGCAAGCGGGCCGGAGACCGGCAGCGCCGCGGCTTCCTTGTTGGCCGCCGACAGGATGATCGGCGGCTTGCCGGTATAGAGCGGCGGGGTGACCCAGGCATCGACGCGAATGTTGGCGGGCGCCAGCACGCCGTTCCAGTCGAAGGCGGCTCCGAGCCGCATCGCGCGCTCGGAGCCGGCGGCGAAGAAGGTCGCAACCAGCATCACCATGACCAGCGCGCGCAGCGCCCAGGGATCATGCAGCGCGAGCCGCGGATGCGGCAGGCCGGCGCGGATGCGCTTGAGCGAAGCCAGCGTACGTTCGCGCTGCGCCTGCCACAGCGCCTGTGCGACCGGGTCCTGCGATGACAGCGTGTCCGTGAGCGTCGTGGCCGGGCGGTGACGGATGCCGGAGCCCCGATCGAGCCGGCCAAGCGCCTCCTCGCGGCTCGGCCAGCGGAAGCGAATCAGGGGAAACAGGGCGACAATTGCGATGCCGGCGAAGATGACGAGACCGACGGCGCGGGCAATGAACGGCAGCGCCAGCCACAGGCCGGCCCAGGACACCGCCAGGAACAGGCCGACGACGGTCAGAAGCCGCGCCAGATCTGGCCAGGCACGCTCCCACGCGATGGCATAGACGGCCCGGTCGAGGGCCTGCGCCAGCTTCAGCCGCGACAGAGCGTCGCTGTTGCGGATCGGGTCTGACGGGTCGGGGGTGACGCCGTTCAATCAACTCTCCAGGTTGCCCGGTGGAGAGGAGCCTATCACAACGGCAGCACTGAGGCATCCGTTCCTGTACGGGAGACACCCCTTTTCCCGCATAACACGAGGACGTGACTGGCCCGCCGCAACCCCGTAATTTCCGCGCCATCTGAGACAATGAAGGAAGCAAGGAAACGCCATGGACAAGAAGATGCACGACAAGGGCCTGGAAGTCCGCAAAGCGGTGCTGGGGGAAGCCTATGTCAACAACGCCTTGAAGAACGTCGACGATTTCAACCGTCCGTTCCAGGAGATGCTGAACGAATATTGCTGGGGCACGGTGTGGGGCCGCGAGGAACTGCCGCGCAAGACCCGCAGCATGCTCAACATCGCGATGATCGCGATCCTCAACCGCCAGCACGAGTTTCGCGCGCATCTGAAGGGCGCGCTCACCAACGGCGTCACCCGCGACGAGATCCGCGAGATCCTGATGCAGGTCGCGATCTATGGCGGCATGCCCGCCGCGGTCGACAGTTTTCGCATCGCGCGCGAGGTGTTTTCGGAGATTGATGGGAAGGCGTGAACCAAAATAACCGCTCTCAATTGTATTGCTCCGTCATTGCGAGCGCAGCGAAGCAATCCAGGAATCCCTCCGCGGAACCAGTCTGGATTGCTTCGTCGCTTCGC
Source organism: Bradyrhizobiaceae bacterium (assembly GCA_003963435.1). Classification (GTDB taxonomy): domain Bacteria; phylum Pseudomonadota; class Alphaproteobacteria; order Rhizobiales; family Xanthobacteraceae; genus Bradyrhizobium. Next base: position 12,331 of record RXJC01000582.1, read on the forward strand.
TCCTCGCAATGACGGCAGGGAGGAGATAACACCATGGACATCGGATTCATCGGGCTCGGAAACATGGGTTTCCCGATGGCGCGGCGGCTGATCGAGGCCGGGCACAGGCTCGTGGTGTTCGACACCCGCAAGGAGGCCGCGGGCAAGCTCACGGCGCTCGGCGCCACCGCGGCGACATCGCCGAAGGACGTCGCCGATCAGGTCGCGACCGTGATGGCGAGCCTGCCCTCGCTGCAGGCTTCTCTGAATGTCGCGACCGGCGCGAACGGCGTGATCGAGGGCAGCCGCGTAAAGCGCTTCATCGATCTCTCGACCGTCGGCTCGACGATGGCGGCGAAGATCCACGGCCTCCTGGCAAAACGCGGCATCGTGCAGATCGACTGCCCCGTCTCCGGCGGTGTCGGCGGCGCCGAGAAGGGCACGCTGGCGGTGATGGTGTCCGGGCCGAGGGCCGAGTTCGAGCTGCTCAAGCCCGCCCTCGACGTGATCGGAAAAGTGTTCTTCATCGGCGAGAAGCCCGGCGCGGCGCAGACCATGAAGCTCGCCAACAATTTCCTGTCGGCCACCGCGATCGTGGCAACGTCCGAGGCCGTGGTCATGGGCGTGAAAGCCGGGCTCGATCCCGCCGTGATGATCGACGTCATCAATGCCGGCTCCGGCATGAACACCGCGAGCCGCGACAAGTTTCCCCGCTCGGTGCTGCCGCGCAGCTTCGACTTCGGTTTCGCCACGGGACTGATGGTGAAGGACGTCCGGCTGGCGCTGGAGGAGATGAAGCAGCTTGGCCTGTCGATGGAGGTCGCCGACGCGGTCGGGCGGTTGTGGGAGACCGTGATCGCTGCGGAAGGCGCCGAATCCGATTTCACCGCGGCGATCAAGCCGATCGAGAAGAAGGCGGGGGTCGTGGTCGGTGGGACGAAAGGCGGAGTGACGGGGAAGTAGCGCCGCTCCATCCGGGCTACGTTCAAACGATCACAGCCACGGCGCCGGCTTGTCCATCGCGATCAACTGCTCGATCTCCACGCGCGGCCGCACCACGGCGTACTGATCGTCCTTCACCAGCACCTCCGGCACCAGCGGCCTTGTGTTGTAGGTGCCGGCCTGCACCGCGCCGTAGGCGCCGGCGGTCATGATGGCGAGGAGATCGCCGGGTGCGGGCGTCGGCAGCGTGCGGTCGAGTGCGAGATAGTCGCCGGTCTCGCAGACCGGGCCGACGACGTCGGCCGTGATGGTGGCGGCGCCCCTGGCGGGCTGCTTCACCGGCAGGATGTCGTGATACGCCTCGTACAGCGTCGGTCGAATGAGGTCGTTCATCGCGGCGTCGATGATGACGAAATTCTTGCCGTCGCCGTGCTTCACATAGATCACCTTGGCGACCAGGATGCCGGCATTGCCGACGATCATGCGGCCCGGCTCGAACATCAGCGTGCAGCCGAGATTGTGGCTGACGCGCTTGACCATGGCGGCGTAGGCCGCCGGCGCCGGCGGCGCCTCGCGGTCCATGTCGTAGGGAATGCCGAGGCCGCCGCCGAAATCGACGTGGCGGATATTGTGACCGTCGGCGCGCAGCGTCTGCACGAATTCGGAGAGGATGCGGAACGCGGTCTCCATGCCTGACAGCTCGGTGATCTGGCTGCCGATATGCACGTCGGTGCCGGTCACCTCGATGCCCGGGAGTTTCGCGGCGCGGGCATAGACCTCGCGGGCATGAACGATCGGAATGCCGAACTTGTTCTCGGACTTGCCGGTCGAGATCTTGGCATGCGTGCCGGCGTCGACGTCGGGATTGACGCGAAGCGAAATGCGCGCGGTCTTGCCCATCTCGGTCGCCAGCCGCGACAGCAGCTCGAGCTCGGGCTCGGATTCGACGTTGAGACAGAGGATGTCGGCGGCGAGCGCGGCGCGCAGTTCGGTCTCGGTCTTGCCGACACCGGAGAACAGGATCTTGCTGGCGGGAATGCCGGCGGCCAGCGCGCGCTTCAACTCGCCGCCCGAGACCACGTCGGCGCCGGCACCGAGCTTCGCCAGCGTGCGCAGCACCGACTGGTTCGAGTTCGCCTTCATGGCGTAGCAGACCAGCACCTTCTCGCCGGCGAAGGCCTCGGTGAAGACGCGGTAGTGCCGCTCCAGCGTCGCGGTGGAGTAGCAATAGAACGGCGTGCCGACGGTCGCGGCCAGCTCGGACAGATTCACCGCCTCGGCGTGCAGCACGCCGTTGCGATAGTCGAAATGGTTCATGGCTTAGGCTCGGTTGTCCCGGCTTATTTTTTGCCGGGAGGTTCGTCCAGCAGCGGGTCGAGAATAAACGGTTTCTTCCGGCCCTTGGCCGCCGCGGGCGCGGCATCCGCGCCGGAGCTCGGGTTGAACAGGCTCGGCGTCTTCTGGGCTGCGGTCTCGGCGTCGGTCGGAGCTGCGACATTGGCCGTGGGCGCGTTGGTGGCGGTCGGCGGCAGATCCAGCGGGCCCTTGCGGCCGCAGCCGGCAAGCGCAAGCGCCGTCAGGCTCAAGACAATGATGGCCCACCCCGAACCGGCCGGGCGAAACTTTGACGTCACGACGAAATCCCCACTACGCGGGCCGCACCATACAGAGATAAGCGCGCTCTGGCGAGAGCCCGGATGACTATGAAACATCAGCGAAATTTTACCCTCAGCCCAATTTCCGCTCTTTTTCCAGCCGCTTCAGCCAGGCCTTGGCCTGTGCCGCCACGTTCTTCGGCGCGGTACCGCCGAAACTGGTGCGGCTCTTCACCGACGATTCGACCGAGAGCACGCCGAACACGTCCTTGGTGATTTTTGGCTCGATCGCCTGCATCTCCTCGAGCGACAGCTCATGCAGCGCCACGCCGCCGTCGGCGGCCTTGGCGACGATGCGGCCGGTAACGTGATGAGCCTCCCGGAACGGCATCTTCAGCGTCCGCACCAGCCAGTCGGCAAGATCCGTCGCGGTGGCATAGCCCTCGCCGGCGGCGGCCTTCATCTTGGCTTCGTCGGGGACGAGGTCGCGGACCATGCCGGTCATGGCGCGGACCGCCAGCGACAATGCGGCAAAGCCCTCCATCGCGCCCTGCTTGTCCTCCTGCATGTCCTTTTGATAGGCGAGCGGCAGGCCCTTCATCACGATCAGAAGCCCATTGAGCGCGCCGATGACGCGGCCGGTCTTGGCGCGCACCAGCTCGGCGGCGTCAGGATTGCGCTTCTGCGGCATGATCGAGGAGCCCGTGGTGAACTTGTCGCTGAGCCGGATCATGCCGACCAGCGGCGAGGTCCAGATCACGATCTCCTCGGCAAAGCGCGACATGTGCACGGCGCAGATCGAGGCGGCCGACAGCGTCTCCAGCACGAAGTCGCGGTCGGAAACGGCGTCGAGCGAGTTCGCCATCGGACGGTCGAAGGCAAGTGCCTTCGCGGTGGCGTGGCGGTCGATCGGGAACGAGGTGCCGGCGAGCGCGGCGGCGCCGAGCGGCGATTCATTCAGCCGCTTGCGCGCATCCTGGAAGCGGCCGCGATCGCGCGCGGCCATCTCGACATAGGCGAGCAGATGATGGCCGAAGGTCACGGGCTGCGCGGTCTGCAAATGCGTGAAGCCGGGCATCACGGTGCCGGCGTGCTGCAGCGCGCGCTCGACCAGTGCCTGCTGGAACGCCGCAAGCGCCGCATCTAGCTCGTCGACGATGTCGCGGACATAGAGACGGAAATCGGTCGCGACCTGGTCGTTGCGCGAGCGCGCCGTGTGCAGGCGGCCGGCGGCGGGACCGATCAGCTCGGACAGGCGGCTCTCGACATTCATATGGATGTCCTCGAGCGCGCGCTTGAATTCGAAGCCGCCCTTGCCGATCTCTGACAAAATCGTGTCTAGACCCTTGCCGATATTTTTCGCATCAGAACCCGTGATGATGCCTTGGCTGGCAAGCATCGCAGCGTGAGCCTTGGACGCGGCAATGTCCTGGGCATAGAGGTGACGATCGACGTCGATGGAGACGTTGATCTCTTCCATGATCTCGTCGGGACGTTCCGAGAACCGGCCGCCCCACATCTTGTTGCTCATGATCCCCTGCTCACGCCATGATTTGCCGCACGTTTGCTGGCCGCTGCCAGCCGTATTAAGAGGCCCCTGATAGCCATATCTGCGACCGGATGACAAACGATATGCTCGACAAGAAGCCCTCTGCCACGCGCCGGGTCCCCCTCGTCATCGCCACCGTGGCGGTCGGCGGTCTGGCGGGCTTTGCCGCCCTGTACGGGCTCGGCCTGAGCCGGGCCCCCTCGGGCGATCCGACCTGCAAGCCGGCGGTGGCGACGGCGCAAAAGATCGCCCCGCTCGCCCATGGCGAGGTCGCCGCGCTGACCATGGCGAGCGCCCCGCTCAAGCTGCCCGACCTCGCCTTCGAGGACGCCGACGGCAAGCCGAAGAAGCTGTCAGATTTCCGCGGCAAGACGCTGCTGGTGAACCTCTGGGCGACATGGTGCGTGCCCTGCCGCAAAGAAATGCCGGCGCTGGACGAGCTCCAGGGCAAGCTGTCGGGCCCGAATTTCGAGGTGGTGGCGATCAACATCGACACCCGCGACCCCGAGAAGCCCAAGACCTTCCTGAAGGAGGCCAATCTGAGCAGGCTCAGCTACTTCAGCGACCAGAAAGCCAAGGTTTTTCAGGATCTTAAGGCCATTGGCCGAGCCCTGGGCATGCCGACCTCGGTGCTGGTCGATCCGCAAGGCTGCGAGATTGCGACGATCGCGGGGCCGGCGGAATGGGCGAGCGAGGACGCGCTCAAGCTGCTCCGGGCCGCGACCGGCAAGGCCGCCGCGTCGCTTTAGGAATGGTTCAGGCGGTGACGTTGAGATTGCCGCCGACGCCCGGGCCGACATTGGCGAGCGAGGGCTGACCGGCGCCGAGCAGCGTCAGGACGGTGGATTTCTCCATATCCGCGTTCTGCTTGGTCAGCGTCGCCGCAATATTCGACTGCAGCGCGCCTTGCTGAGCGGCCAGCATGGTGCTGACCATCGCCATCATGTCCACTACGCGAACCCTCGTACTGGCCGTAACCTAGGCGCGAGAGGTTAACGGGACATGAAATGACACGAGGGAGACCGTAGGGGACAGGGCGCGGCACGAAGTGACGCGCTGCGTCCGGGGCACGAGAGGGTATTCTACCGCGTCGGAACCGGCTTGGCGCCGCGGTAATCGTAGAATCCGCGCTGGGTCTTGCGGCCGAGCCAGCCGGCCTCGACGTATTTCACCAGCAGCGGGCACGGGCGATATTTGGAATCGGCCAGGCCCTCGTGCAGCACCTGCATGATGGAGAGGCAGGTATCGAGGCCGATGAAATCGGCGAGCTCGAGCGGGCCCATCGGATGATGCGCCCCGAGCTTCATCGCCGCGTCGATCGCCTCGACGTTGCCGACGCCTTCATACAGCGTGTAGATCGCCTCGTTGATCATCGGCAGCAGGATGCGGTTGACGATGAAGGCCGGGAAATCCTCGGAGACCGCGACCTGCTTACCGAGCTTGGCGACGAATTCCTTGGAGGCCTCGAAGGTGGAATCGTCCGTGGCGATGCCGCGGATCAGCTCCACCAGCTCCATCAGCGGCACCGGATTCATGAAGTGAATGCCGATGAAGCGCTCGGGCCGGTCGGTGGCAGCGGCGAGCCGCGTGATCGAGATCGAGGACGTGTCGGAGGCGACGATCGCCTCCGGCTTCAGCACCGCGCAGAGCTCGTGGAAGATCTTGCGCTTGACCTCTTCCTTCTCGACCGCGGTCTCGATCACGAGGTCACAATCGGCGAGGTCGTCGAGCTTCTCGGCGGGCGTGATGCGCGCCATCGCCTTGGCCTTGTCGTCCTCCGAAACCGCCTTCTTGGAGACCTGGCGCGCCAGATTGCCGTTGATGGTGGCCATGCCCGACTTGAGGCGCTCGGCCGAGACATCGTTGAGCACCACGTCGAAGCCGGCGAGCGCCGCGACATGCGCGATGCCGTTGCCCATCTGACCCGCGCCGATCACGCCGACCTTCTTGATCACTGCCGCCATAATGTCATCCACCGGAACGGCGCGCGCCGGGCGCGCCCTGCCACTACCCTTTGAGCCGCGAGGTCTGATTTGGTCAGAAGCCTGATCTAATCAGAATCTTGGCTCGAAACCTAGATTGGATCGCTTCGAAGGCGTGCCCCACGCCAAAGAAAACGCCTCAAAAACGCAACACCGGCCGGAGTTTATACCTCCGGCCGGTGTTTTCGACGTCTTTTACTTGCCGAGCTTGCCGAGTTCGGTCGTCAGCTCCGGAACCGCCTGGTAGAGGTCGGCGACCAGGCCGTAATCGGCGACCTGGAAGATCGGCGCGTCCTCGTCCTTGTTGATCGCGACGATGACCTTGGAGTCCTTCATGCCGGCCAGATGCTGGATGGCGCCGGAAATGCCGACGGCGACATAGAGCTCGGGCGCCACCACCTTGCCGGTCTGGCCGACCTGCCAGTCGTTGGGGGCGTAGCCGGCATCGACCGCCGCGCGCGAGGCACCGACACCGGCACCCAGCTTGTCGGCGAGCGGCTCGATGTACTTGGCAAAGTTCTCGCGGCTCTGCATGGCGCGGCCACCGGAGACGATGATCTTGGCCGAGGTCAGCTCGGGACGGTCGCTCTTGGCGACTTCCTCGCCGACGAAGCTCGACAGGCCCGGATCGGCTGCTGCCTGAACGGCCTCGACCGGCGCGCTGCCGCCTTCACCCGCGGCAGCGAAGGTCGAGGTCCGCACCGTGATGACCTTCTTGGCGTCCTTCGACTTCACGGTCTGGATCGCATTGCCGGCATAGATCGGGCGCTCGAACGTGTCGGGCGCGACCACCTTGATGATCTCCGAGACCTGCATGACGTCGAGCAGCGCGGCGACGCGCGGCATCACGTTCTTGAAGCGCGAGGTCGCGGGCGCGACGATCGCGTCATAGCCGGAAGCCAGCGAGACGATCAGCGCGGCCAGCGGCTCGGCCAGATCGTGCGCGTAGAGCTCGCCGTCGGCGAGCAGCACCTTCTTCACGCCGGCAAGCTTGGCGGCGGCATCGGCGGCAGCCTTGGCGTTCTGTCCGGCGACCAGGACCTCGACATCCGCGCCGAGCGCGCTGGCCGCGGTCAGGGCCTTGTTGGTCGCATCCTTGAGCGAGGCGTTGTCGTGTTCGGCAATCAGAAGCGTCGTCATCAGAGCACCCCGGCTTCGTTCTTGAGTTTCGACACCAGCTCGGCGACGTCCTTGACCTTGACGCCCGCCTTGCGGCCCGCCGGCTCGGTCGTCTTGAGGACCTCGAGGCGCGCGGCGACGTCGACGCCGTAATCGGCGACGGTCTTCTCCGCGATCGGCTTCTTCTTGGCCTTCATGATGTTCGGCAGTGAGGCGTAGCGCGGCTCGTTGAGGCGGAGATCGGTGGTGACGATCGCCGGTCCCTTCAGCTTCACGGTCTGCAGGCCGCCATCGACTTCGCGGGTCACCTTGAAATCAGAACCGTCGACCTCGAGCTTCGAGGCGAAGGTCGCCTGCGACCAGCCGAGCAGCGCGGCCAGCATCTGGCCGGTCTGGTTCGAGTCGTCGTCGATC
>RXJC01000054.1 GCA_003963435.1 Bradyrhizobiaceae bacterium
GGCCATGATGAAGAAGCTGCGCGGCCACACCATCCAGCAATGGTCGGCCGATTTCGTCGCCGAACTCGAGAAGTGCCGGACCGAGAAGGCCGCCGTGGCCCCGCTCGCGTCCCAACCGCCGCAGGCCCTGCGCTGGCTGAAGTCGGCGATCTCCGGCGTAAGGCTGATCTAGGATCCTACGTCAGGGCCGGGACAAGTCCCCGCCAAGACGGCGTATTGCGGGCGACCTGCGACCTCAATAGCAATACGACACGCCATCCAGGATCGCGCACTGCCGCTTGTTCGGCGCGTTGGGATCGTCCATCGGCACCATGCCCTTGCCATTGCCCTGACCTTGGCCGACGAACACGCCGGGGCCGACATGCACCGAGCTCTTGTTGCCGATGATCACGCTCGGATGCGGGGTCGAGCTGGAGCGGGTGCCGTCCGGCCAGATGATGGCATCGCCGGACAGCACCCCGCGCCGCCCGTCGTCGCAGCTCACGTCGACGCCCTGCCGGGTGCAAACCTGGGCCAGCGCCGGCGCGGCGGCGAAGACGAGGGGCGAGATCAGGCTCAGCACGGCGATGGTCTTGCGGATGGTCATGGCGTCCCCGGTGGTGTTTGGCGGCCTCCCGTGAATCGTCGCGCCAAAGCGGCCGCGGGTTCAGCCGGGCGGCCGGTCATGGCGTCCGAGCTGCCAGATATTGTCTCGTAAATACAACGGGTTGCGGAAAATTCACCCGATTTCCCTCCGATCCCTTGCAAAATCGGCGGCGCGCCTTCAAGAGAGGGCGCTCCGGAGAGATGGCCGAGTGGCTTAAGGCGCACGCTTGGAAAGCGTGTGTGCGGGAAACCGTACCGTGGGTTCGAATCCCACTCTCTCCGCCAGCCTCTCCGAAAAGCCCTGTAGACTCAATTTGCTTCGGCAAAATAAGGCTTTAGCAAACACCCGGTGGTACACAAAAGTGGACACCATATGGGTAAAAAAATGCTCGAACCTTGGAAGAACCCACGGAGCCGAAATTTCTGGTTTCGCCGGCGGATTCCCAAGAAGTACCGCGCCTTCTTCGGCGACCGCGCCGAAATCAAGATCTCGCTCGGCACCACCGATTACGACGAGGCCTTCCTGCGCTGTCAGGAGGAGAACCTGCGGCTGGAGCGAGCCTGGCGCCGCAACATCGTCGGCCGTCCACCGGACCAACTGACCCAGGAGCAGATCTCGGCGCTCGCCGGTATCGTGTTCGACGAGACGGTGGCGGCGCAGCGCGCCAATCCCGGCCGTCCGCTGGAGCGCGAGAATTCGCTGAGGCAGCTGCAGGCCCGCCAGCGCCGCGACTGGAATCTGGTCCCGCTCGGTCAGCACCTGCGACTGAGATTCGGCGCCGAGGTCGCCGCCTTCCTCGACAGGCACGACCTGCATCTGGTCGGAGACACCTACGAGTCCTTCATCCGGGCCTTCGTCAAGGCCAAGGAGGACGCGGAGACGGCGCTGCTGCGGAAGGCGAAGGGAGAATACGGGCCCGATCCGGAGCGGGAAAAGTTCGCCTCGGCCGAGGTCCTGAAGCCGAACGGAGGAAAGGTCGCTGCGCTGGCGACCTTCGACGCCTACGCGGAGGACGCGAGCCTCGCGCCCAAGACGAGATCGGCCTGGCGGTCGAAGATCCGCGATCTGATCGCCTTCGTCGGGCACGACGATCTGATGCGACTGACGCGGAAGGACGTGCTGGCCTGGAAGGAGAAGCTGCAGACCGAGATCCTGCCGCAGCGCAAGTCGAAGCGGAAGAAGGGCAGGTCCGCCGTCGGTGCCGACGTCAAGCCGTCCGAGCCCAGAACGCGCGACCGCAAAACGATCCGCAACGTATATCTCGCCGCGCTTCGGGCGACGCTGAACTTCGCGGTGAACCGCGAGGACCTGACGACCAACGTCGCCAAGGGGATCGTGATCAAGGTGAAGAAGAGAAAGAAGCAGCGCGAGAAGGGATTCACCGCCGACGAGGCGCGGCGGATCCTGACTGCATCGCTCGAGCCGCCGCCGAAGGCGCTGTCGGCGGAGATGGCGGCCGCAAGGCGCTGGGTGCCGTGGATCTGCGCCTACACCGGCGCGCGGGTGAACGAGATCACCCAGCTCACGCCGCTCGATTTCGGAATCGAGGAGGGCTTCGACTACATCCGCCTCGACGCGACGGCGACCAAGACGGGCGACTACAGAAAGGTGCCGCTGCACGAGCACCTGCTCGACCAGGGACTGCTCGACTACGTCAAGAGCCGCAAGAACCGTCCATTGTTCTACGAACCCAAACGCTCGCGCGGCGGCGACGGAAAGCATTTCCGCAAGGTCGGCGAACGCCTGGCGGAATGGGTACGCAACACGGTCGGGGTGACGGACACGGACGTGCAGCCGAACCACGGCTGGCGCCACCGCTTCTCGTCGCTGGCGCGCGCGGTCGACATGCATGTGGACATCCAGAACATCATCCAGGGTCACGTCGGGGAGCGGACCGCCTCCGATTACGGCGATGCCTGGGTCTCCACCGCCCATCGCGAGATCTCGAAGCTGCCCCGCTACGTCATGGGGTGAATCGTCCGCGGAGGCGCGGAACGTGGTTCGCGCCCGATTTCACGCTTGCAGCCGCGCGGTGTAGCTTGGCTACCGGAGACGAGGATCCGCGATGAAGAGTAATTACCGAGGCATGTTCACCGAAGGCGAATTCGACCGGCCATTCTTCGTGTCGGTCGTGCCTCCGTCCGGCAAGCGGCCGTGGCCGCTCACGACCGAGGCAGAACGAAACCATGCCGAGGGCAAACCCGTGACGGTCGATTTCACCTATCCGGTCCACTACGTGCCTGCCGGGAAACGCAGTCCGGTCGTGAGCTGGGTGCGGGACCAGGCGGCCGTACTGTTCAAGACGGCCGAGCCTTCCGAGCTTCGAACGGCATGCGTGATCCGGGGCGTGGGCTCCAAAGACGATCTCAAGGAGATCGTGCACTTCGAACGCGAACTGTGGTGGCCGCTTCCGGGGCAACCGGCCATCGGACGCTTCGCGGCCGCGCTGGCCGCGGGCGAGCACGCGGCCGTCGGTCTTCTCGATCAGGGGTGCGTGACCACAAGAAAAGCAGCCTCATCCGAAAACGAACTCGCCATCAAGAAGCTCATCTGGAACGGCCGCGACGACCGACTCGCCCGTCTAAGCCGGGGCGCCGCCCAAATTATGGTATCGGACGGGCGGGTCTTCGTCCGCGACGGTGCGCCGCTGCTCGTGCTCTGGAACGGCTACCGCAACCAGAGCATCACGAGCATTGGAATCTCGCCTGTGATCGTCGAACTCGCCAGCAGCCGGCGGAATCCGGCGTTCGAAGACGCGAGCAACGAGCTGATCTTCGGTCGCCCTTTCGAGGCCGGTGAGCGTTCCGGAATTGAGGCATTCGCAGCGGAGAAGGGGTGTGCGTTCGCGGAGGATGCCACGGTCGAAATCCTGCTTCCTGACCTGCTCCGACAGAATCCCGTGAAGGTGCAGTTGGAAGCAACGCTCGGCAAGCTTTCGCGGCTACTTTCAATACCGCGCCCCGGAGCAGAAGACGGAAGCAAAGAGATCGCTCTCGAGCTTCGTCGCCTGCGCAACTGCGCCGAAAAGGATGGATCAGCCACCGATCGCGCGGGCGCTTTGAAGGGCTTCGCGGATTGGGTTTCCGGTCCGGAAGAATGGAAGAAGAAGCTGCGCGTCGACCGCTTGTTCGCTCGCGACGCGATCGATCGGATCGAGGCCGAATGCGGGCGGCGAGACTTGCCTTCGCCGTTCATCGAATCGCAATTTACTGATGATGACGAGGCTGCGATCGACCGATTTTTCGGATCGTCGCGTTAAAGACACAACGATCGCGTGGTATTCGGCACATTGGGTTTGGGCCGCGGAGGCCTCGGCAAGGAGCGCGAGATCTTGCCGGAGGCCATCGCGCCACCGATTTCAGTACAAAACTTCAGTCGAAGCGGCGCGATCGACTGCATCGAGGCCAATGCGGCCGGGCCTACGAGGCCGCGCTCGACCTATTATTTCGGCTCGTCGCTAAGGTAGCATTGAGTGCTTCGTGTTCTGGTCCGCAGGTTTGAACGCTGCGTCTGACAAGATTGGAGAAGCACTCCCTCCAGCGAATGGGAACGTCCCTCGCTGCCCAATCTCGCAGACACCCTGCATAGAAGCGCTTCCAGATTTCGTCGTTGGCGGGAGCCGGACCTCGGATCACTCGATGTAGGGCATCTTCTGCGAGATCGACATCGACTCCACGCTTGGATCGTCCTGAAGTCGTGCGACGTCTCGGAACGGTATCTCCGCCGAGAAGATCTGACCCGTGATCTGTGTGCGAGGGGTCACGAATGCCGGCCGCCTCGCGCCCTCACGCAGCTTCACCAAGACTTCCACCTTGTCGGTGTCACTACGCGGCAAGCCCGCCGCCTTTCCAGGGGGCAGACTTTCGAGCTTCTTCAAGGATTTGAAGTCGATGGGCATAGCGGTAGCCTCGTGCTTACCTACTATATGCAGTAGTTCCCAGCGGTTCAAGAAGCGTTAACGCCTTGTCGAACGATAGCGTTAATTCCTAACAGCGCTGTGACCCCAAAGTTGCCTTCTCCTCCTCAAATCTTGACGACCAGCCCGTTCGCGCGTCCCGCCCCGTAGAAGGCATCGTATCCACCCGCCTGGATCGCTGGCGGATCCAAGGATGCCGTTTGGGCGAGCTTGTTGCGAATATCCGAAATCTGGAGAGCCACCCCTTTCCGAGTGGCCTCGGAGAGCAGCAACGCAATCAGCCCAGTAATAGCCGGAGCAGCCATGCTCGTACCCGACTTCTTGGTGACGCTGTCTCCGCTGCCCGACATGGCTGCCCAGACAAACTGGCCCGGCGCAGAGACCTCAGGCTTGTTTCTTCCGTCTCTCGTCGGGCCGCGCCCGGAGAAGGTCGACAGCGGGAAGGCGGGCTTGTGCCCGTCGTAGCTGCCGACGGCAATCGTTTCGAAGCCGGTCGAAAGCGATCCTAAAGTGTGGGTGTCGACAGGCGACATGAAACTCGCCTGCCTCCGGTCCTTGCGCTCAAGCCACGCATGATAGTCGACCGGCTTGTCGTCGGCTGAGGCCACTTCGACAGTGTAATTGTCCTCCGAAAGCCCCTCCGCGACCCATATTCCGATCACGTTGGCGCCATTGTTCGGATCGCTCAGCCGACTGCTTATGAAGATCACGACATTCGCGTCGCCTACCGGGAGATTTCCCCCCGGCTGAACAGGGCCGAACCTCGTCCCGTCGGGGGCAATCAGCGTAACGCTAAGTCGACGATCGCCCGGATACCAAAGCTCGAATTCGCCGCCGCCCGAATTCTGCTGGCGCCATTCGATGAGGTGTGGGGATCCTGGTTGGACCGTTGCGTTCGTGTGAATACCGTCGGTCTGCGCGTTTCCCGCGGCGATGACTATCGCGCGGTTCGGGCGATCTCGAAGAAGGGTATCCATCCCTTGCTCCACCAAAGTGCTTCCGTCGTGCGGACCGCCGTTCGTTCCCAGGCTGATGTTGCAGACGCAGGGTCGGTCTCCTGCCCTGTCGAAGACGAACTTCACGGCCTCAAGCATCTGAACGGAGTCACCGAAGCTGCTGTTGACGGTCGCATAGCCCTGCCATGCGACGTCCGTTGCACCCGCTTCGACGAAGATGATGTCAGACTTCGGAGCAACGCCAGGCACACCGGAGCCGTTGCCGTTTCCGGTCGCGATGTCCATGACGTGTGTACCATGAGTACCGCCCGGCTCATCGCTCGGACCATATCCCAGGGCTGTGTACGGATTTCGCTGTTCGAGCGCGGAGTCGATATCGGAGCGGGAGTAGACAGAACCGTAAGCAACGGAGTCGGTCCCGCGCTTCTTTCCGCTCTGGTTCCAGATTGCGAGCAGACGCGTTTTACCGTTTTTCTGGCGGAAGTTGAGATGAGCAAAATCGCACCCGAAGTCGACGATACCGACCACGGCCCGGCTTCCTCCATCCGGGGAAGCGTTCTTCGGCAGAGAAGCCGGTGCCACGTTCATGCAGGCAACGGTGGCCTTCAGGGAGCGCTGCACGATTTGCGAGGCCTTCAGGCTTGATACCGTCTCCTGTTCGCGGACGGCTTCGACCCTTTTCATGGGTATGCGGCCGGTGACTATCCATTCACCACCGGAAACCTTGCCGATCCGTTCTCCCGGATCCACGTCTGGCATCGACTCCCAAGCATCGGCAGATTTGACTCTGGCGACGACTGCGATCTCGTCGCCCGCGGTCGAAGCGAGCGTGGGACCGATTTTGCCCGTCCGGTAGTTGGCCAATGCGAGTTGGAGGCGAGGGTCCATCGCCGATGAAACCCCGAGCTTGAGCGACTTGAGCGTCGAAAACTCGCGCTCGGTCGTTCTCGAGAGTTGCGTTTTCGCTCGATCGGCCGACTGTTCTGAAGTGGGCAGCAAGGAGGGAAGGTCATTAACTGGCACGACGGAGGCAGGTATGACGGTGGTCGTTGGAACGAAGGTCGCCCCTTCGGTCAACGCGAAGGCGAAGCCCTCGGGCTCTTGACGCGTGCCCCGCTTCGGAATTCGTGCCTTCGATTTTGCCCGCGTCTTCTTCGCGACAGCCTTCTTTGGAGCGGCGCGCTTACTACGGGTGTTCGACTTCTTCGCCATCCTGTTTCCTCGCTCAGTCACACCAGTGACCTAACGAAGTCTCCGGTCGACAACCTGAGCGCGCAACTAGGGAAAGGCCTAGTAATTGAACTAGCCCGCGTGAAACAGCGTCGAGTGGGATTCGAGAGGGAAGCGATCCAACACCAAAGTCTCGTCACCCAGCCGGGTGAGAAGCCGGCCGGGGAGACGGATCGCGCGTATGCGATCCACGTCGTTCAACCCATCTTCGATGCTTACGATGACCTCTCCGAGCTTGGACTGATTGCCCGTGTAGAGCGGCGGAAGGCTGAACTCGACCATCCAGAACCGGCCGCTCGGCAGATCGAGACCCTCCAGCGAGCCGGCATCAAGGCGAGATTTGTCGTGAGCCCGAGCGGCTTTCAGGTGGGCAACGTATCTCGCGCCGTCGGTCAGGACGGATCGTAGGATGACGACATCCTTCTTGCTGACGAGATAGTCGAGCCAATAGTTGTCCGCGACTTTGCGAAGAGGCCTCTGCCGCAGCAGGTGCCGAAGTACGGTCGAGGCAATCATTTCCGCCTGGACCGAACTGATAGCGGGCTGCGGTAGCACTCCGATGACGCAATTCAATTGCATGTTCGGTCGGCGCAGAAATGATCGAGCGCCGAGCGAAAGGTACGGGCCGAGATTGTCATCGTGGATCAGGAAATGATCGATCCAGGAACTGCTCGGAAGATATTTTGCCGACTTGGGACCGGAGTAAGCCCGGACGGCTTGCGGATGCCATTGATCCGGATTTCGGGAATGGCCGAAGACAGTAACCACGTGCCCAGCTTCACCTTTCGTGGTGAAACCAAGGAGCGCCACATGTCCGGAGTCGATCAGCGCGGCCAGCTCCGACAGGTAGTCATCGGGCTTCATCTTCGTGAGTAGCGCGGCGGTCATTCCGGAAGCATTGATAACCTCGGCTATCTGACTGGTTTTCAGAGAAGCTATCGGACCCTGGACTTTCAGCAACTCGTTTATGGTTCGAGCGCTGACCTGCAGCGCGTCCTGACCGGGCGATCGCAAAGCCATTCTCAAGCAGGAGTGAGCGCAGACGTGTACCGTCATGTTCTGCTGGCAGTATGCGACGGCGCGGATCATGAACGTCCGCGAGAGCACGTTGCAAACGAACTGACCCTCAGGAAGCACGACCGTACTCGGAAAGGCGTATCCCTGCGCAACTGAGGCCGTGTCAGGCGGTGTGAGGATCGCCTCGAAGACGTAGCTGTGGGTGAACTCGTCGCTTCCGGGAGCCCGATAGTTGATCAGAACAGCCTGGCCAAGCAGTTTGGCCCCAGCTCTTTTGGTCAACCGTTTCGCGCCTCTCTCTATCTTGAGGAAGGAGAACAGCGTCGCTTCCGCAGAACCCCCGCCGCCACATGCGTGGTCAAGCGAGTCGATCTCTATCGCGACGTCGGGGCGCGACAATGCACATTCCACGACGAGGTGGTTGGCCTTCTGACGTCGGGCCAACGTGCAAATTCGGTGAAAAGGGTAGCGGTTGGCTTTTTTTGCGCGGAAATGTGGTTCTACGACGGCCTGAAAAAAGGAGAAGGGAGGGGCACAACAATATTCTGCCGGCGGCGTCGGCAGTCGCCGGTAGCTGCTCATTCCCTACCAAGTGGGCACGCCGGGACCGCCGAGCGGAATGTCGAGGTCCGGGTTTTGCTCCGAACTTTGAATTCGGTTCAGGTACTGCTTTTGATCCTGAGTCAGGTGGGGCAGCTTGATCGTAACTCCAGACGCCAGCGTCCCGCGGGTTCTGGAGGACCTGGTCTCTTGCTTCGTGCTCTTCTCTTCGGCCATCGCGCAATTCCTTAGGTGTGGCCGACCGGCGAAACACGGAAAATCTGGCGGCGACGCCGTAGCACGGCACCCCACAGACTACAACGTCCGATTGTTCCGACCTTCGACCAGCCTGGACTAGCCCAAAACCATTAAGATTCGCTCGAATCTACGCCTGATTCGAGTAATTTCGGAGGGGTACAACCCCTTACCGGACAAAAATGCAGGTTTTTGGCGCAAATATCCAGCGATTTCTCGCCGCACCAGGGCAACAGCTCCCGCGGCGGATGGGGCTCTCGGTCCCCCGAACTGCGATGTAGGGGCTCCCTGGGCGACTTTCCAGATCCTTGAGCGACAGTGAGGTGACCGGTCGCACCTAGGAGATTCCTGAGTTGCTGGATGCCTTCCTCACACGCATGGCTAGGCCGTCCCGGCCGCCGCCCGACCATCCCGGTTCGGCCGACCGCGGCCCCAACTCGAAGGCTTACTCATGGCCGGCAAACCCGAACGTCTCAAACGGTACATCGAAATGCTCGCGAATGCCCACGGCGGCATGGACCGCCTGGTAGAGGTCGCGCGAGAAAAGGGGCGACGGGATGGCCATTCATCGGCCGGGATAGAATCGGCTGCATTAGGCCAAGAAGTTCCAGCCGAGCATTTCGATGTCACGGAAGCGATCATCGACGAAGATATCCGGCCGGCGTTCGACATCGTGGGCGGCGCCTTTGATGCACCTCATGAGCTCTGGACCAAGCTGAAGACCGAGGATGTTCTGCGACAGCGAATTGAAGCCGTCATACCTTCAGTCGGGCGCATCGAGCTCCCGGGCAATCGGCGCATCCCATACGGCGGTACAGGTTTCGTGGTAGGCCACAACCTGTTGATGACCAATCGACACGTCGCCGAACTCTTCGCGCAAGGTCTCGGCGACAGGAGTTTGACGTTCGTTTCTGGAGCCGCCTCGGCGATCAACTTCTCCCGAGAGAATGGAAGACCCCCAGATGCCGATCTGCGCGTCAAAAAGGTGCGCATGATCCATCCCTACTGGGACATGGCCGTTCTCGAGGTCGAAGAGCTGCCGGCACAACATCCGACACTGAAGCTATCACTGACGGACGCACGCGAACTGCGCCCCGGTCACGAGATCTTCGTAATCGGATATCCGGCATTCGATCCGCGCAATCCAGCCAGTGTGCAAAACAAACTTTTCGACAGCCGATACGGAATCAAACGTCTGCAACCTGGGGCGCTCCAGGGAAGCGGGAGGACGGCGAGTTTCGGCAAGTTGGTCGATGCCGCGGCTCACGACTGCTCTACGCTGGGCGGAAATTCGGGAAGCGCGGTCTTCGATTTGTCCACCGGGGAGGTTCTAGCGCTGCACTTCGGAGGTCTGTACCACGAGAAGAACTTCGGCGTTCCAGCAGCGGAATTGTCCCGAGACTCGAGAGTAGTGGCCGCCGGCGTCGTTTTCGCGGGTGCGCCCTCGGGCGGACCGAACGGTTGGGGCGACTGGTGGCAGAAGGCCGACGAGGCGGAGCAGCCACGTTCCGATGGTCGTACGTCCAGCGTCGCTCCACCATCGAACGCGTCCGGCGTGATCCCGGTCTCGGACAACTCCGTAACCTTCGAGATCCCACTTCGAGTGACAGTGTCGCTCGGTACAGTCCGGCACGTCTCGGCGGTCGCTCCGCCGAGTGTGCTCGACAGCGTGACTGAGGCACTCAAAGAACCGATTCACGATACGGATTATCGCTCCAGGCGCGGTTATTCCGAGACATTCATAACCGGAGTCTCCGTGCCGATGCCTTCAGCCGAAACGCCTGAGGATCTGGCTCCCACCAAGTCAGGAGACACCGTTCTTAACTACCAGAATTTCTCGATAAGCATGCACGCCAAACGCAGACTCGCACTTTTCACCGCGTCGAACGTGACCGGTGAGCGAGCACTTCGCAAACCCACAGATGATGACTACACCCGAAAGGGCTTGAGCGGGCTTGACAAGAACGACATGGAGAAGTGGTTCCTGGATGACCGCATAGATCCAAAGTATCAGCTTCCCGACGTGTTCTTCACGAAGGACAGGAAAGCCTTTGACAAGGGGCACATCGTTCGCCGGGACGATGTTGCTTGGGGCAGGAGCTTCGACGAAGTTCAGCGAGCCAACGGAGACACCTACCACGTCACGAACTGCTCGCCACAGGTCGCCGACTTCAATCAATCCAGTAAGGGAGAGGACAACTGGGGTGATCTGGAAAACCACGTACCGAAGTCGGCAGCGAGCGAACGGCTTTGCGTCTTCGCCGGACCGGTGTTGAAGAACTCCGACGAAATATTCATCGGCAAGGGCGATGGCGGAAGTACCATCCGAGCCAAGATCCCGGGGAGCTTCTGGAAGGTCATAGTCGCCAAGGTCGAAGACGGTCTCGCGGCGTACGGATTTATTCTCGAACAGGACCTGTCAGACGTTCCGTGGGAAGAGTTCATCGTGCCCGAAGAATTCCTGCCCACGATGTATTCCCTGTCGGATATCACGGAGGAGACGGGAGTCATCTTCGATGACGATATCTTGGCAGCCGATCAATATCACACCGAGCGAGGCAGCGACGTAAGTAGAAGCTCGGGGGCGCGGCGAAAGCGGCGGAAACCAAAAGACCATTGAGGATACTGGCATTCCACTTCGCGCCCGGAGTTCGTGCTTTCGCCAAGAGCTGTACCTAGGGGGATTCCTAGGCCACAGAAGCGTCGTCTCCAATCATCCTGAGCATGTTTCGCTCGAAGCTGTAAGGCGAGCTTGCGAGCTGAAGCGGTCCTTAGAACCGCGTGGAATAGCCCGCCTGGAAGGTTGGCAATTAACTGATGACGAAACGCATCATTCTGCTGCTCGACGGCACCTGGAACGACTCGGATTTTGGCGCCTACGACACAAATATTGTGAGGATGAGGGAAGCGATATCCCGCACTCTACGGGCCAGTGGATCGGCAACGACCGATACCGAGATGGCGGTCGTTCCCAATAATTTAAAGGTGGTGTCGACAGTCACCAAAGCGAAGAACAACATCGTCTTCTACGAACGGGGTGTCGGCACAGGGGCATTCCTGAACCGATACTTCGGAGGAGCCTTCGGCCACGGGTTAAGCACGAACATCCGCAGGGCGTATAAATTCCTTTCGTTTCACTACGAACCGGGCGACGAGATATTCATCTTCGGCTTCTCCCGAGGGGCCTACACTGCCCGTTCCCTGGTCGGTTATCTTCATGCCGCCGGTCTGCTCCGTCGTGACCAATGCACTGCAGACCTCGAACAGGAGGCCTGGGATTTCTATCGCGCGGCTCCGAATGACAGGTTGCCGGGAGTTTGGTCGTCTCTGCTGCCGCACGTACACGATCGGTCGCAATTTCGGATCGCGTTGCTTGGTGTGTTCGACACGGTGGGCGCGCTCGGCATACCCTTGAGCGCCTTTCGCATTGCCAATCGCGACCGTTACGAGTTCCACGATGTGGAGCTGTCGGCCATCACGGACGTCAATCTCCACGCCTTGGCGATCGACGAGCATCGGCCGGCGTTCGAGGCGGCGGTCTGGCGCAAGAGCAAATTCAAGAACTTCGCCACCAAAACAGAGCAAGTGTGGTTTGCAGGCGCGCACGCCGACATCGGCGGGGGCTACATCAACGAAGAAACCGGCAACGATCGGGAGCACTCGCTTGACGATATCTCGTTCGATTGGATGGTGAAGCGAGTGCGCCACTACTATCCGGACTTTCCGATCGACGAGGCGGGCTGGCGCAATCTGACGGACGAGCAGATCAGGGCGCGCGCTAGATGCGAGCTGCATGATTCGAGGACGCTCCTCTACAAGCTTTTCCCTTTTGCCTACAGGTCCATATCGAACTACCGCTTGAAGGCGAAGCGGCGAAGCCTGCCGATGGTCGTTAATGTAAGCAGGAACCGGCATGCCGTTCCCATCGAAGAACGCGTGCATGTGTCGGCGCTCATTCGAGCTCTCGATGCCCCGGAGCTGGGCTACGCAGCCCACAACCTTCTCGACGTGCTCGAGGTGCTCGCGGGAAGTTTCGGAAAGACGAGTCCAGATATCGGGATCGTCGGCGGCGACGGCGAGCTGCTCTCGCCGAACAGCGTGGACGGAATTTTGCTCTCTCGATATCTCGACCTCGGCAAGGGAGCCGCGGAATGACGACGATCGGTTGGTTCGTACTGCTATTCGCGACGCTCGGGCTGGCAGCGATCGTTTTCGTTCCACGAATGATCATCCCCGACTCCCGTTCGGCTAGGTACGATGAAATCCTGCGGGTCGCCAGCACTCGGAATTCGATTCGAGGAACGATCGCCCAGATCGTCGCCGGCTTGGCGTTCGTCGCGACGTTCATCCAGACTTCGATCAATTTCAGCGTCGATTACCGCCAAAAATCGGATCTCGCCACCAGCGATCAGTTCGCCAAGGCATTTTCGCAACTCCGGGACGCATCGACAAATCCCTGGGTGACGATCGGAAGCTTTCACATGCTTTCGAACGTAGCGGAAAAAGACCCTCGATATCACGACTCGGTATATGCGGCGATGGCCCAATACGTAGTGAGCCAATCACGGCGGGATTGCGGAATGACAGCGACCAACGGGAACGAACCTGCGAACGGATATCGGAAGTCGGAGTACATGCCGGACGAGACGGTCCGCGCAGCAACACGCCTGGTCCTTGAGCGCGGAGCCGACGATCGTGGGCGACGACAATTGGACCTCGAAGGTGCTTGCCTGACCAGAGCAGACGCCTTCGCGACCGAGGGATTCAGTTGGACCTATATGCCGGGAGCCAAGCTTCTCGGAATCAGCGCCGCCCGCACCACGATCGCCGACGCCGACCTGAGAGGGATCGAGGCTGGAGTGGTGCACAATGCGAACTGGGCGGAATACCAGAACCTAGGAGCATGGTCGCTGCATCATGACGTGCCTCCGGAGAAATTGGCACGACTTCGGGCCAACTTCGAAAATGCCAAATTCGAGAACGTCTCGCTCCAGGGTGCCGGCTTCGAGGGCGCCAATTTCCAAGGCGTCTCGTTCGTCGGCTCCCGGCTCGCCGGAACAAATTTCACATTGGCCGATATGAGAGGCGCAAGCTTTGGAGAGTCGGATCTCAACGGCACCACGCTGCGCAATGCCAACATCGCCCGCGCCAATCTATCGAAGGCTAACAACTTGACGGCTGCGCAGGTTTTGTCCGCCTGCGTGAGGGACGATGCCATCGGCGTCGCGCCAATCAAGCCAAGCTTGCCATCGAAGATCGCCAACGAAGTGGCAAGAGCAGGTGGCATTCAAACTTGTAAGTGAAGGCATCGATCGAACGTCGATTCCGTTGTGCGAGGCTTCGATTAGATGCTGCTCCGCTTACTACGTGAATCTATGAATCTGGCGACTGATGAACTGAGAAACCGCCATGACTTCCTCAGATGCGCCACCGCCGCAAGAACTCGGCCCAGCCGAAGGAGCGTGGTCAGTCAGGCAACGTCTAAGGGACTTGTGGGCATGGAGCGGCCTGGCACCCAAGGATGTAGTGACGATTACGATCGCGACGTGCGCTCTCGTCGTGTCCGGGTACACTGCTTACTACAACCTAATTCGTGTGAACGATGACGTGCGTCTCGTCGTGCAACGGCAGCCTATCCTTGGCTGGAAGACCAAGGAGGAGCGTGCCTACATCGCCGCAGAACCGCTTGTCGCTTTTATCAACTACGGCAATCGACCGGCGGTCGTTATGAGCATCGAAGCGGTGATCCACGTCGGCAGAATTCCGGCAAATACATGCGACAAAGGCGCGGCCCATCATTATCTGACCGATCTTGAGCCCGTCGTCATTGAGCCGAACAAGATAGTCACCAAACCCTTCAAATTGACGTTATTCGTAGCAGACAAGACAACCATCGTTGAAGCCGATGGTAGCTTATCCTTCAACGTTCCTAACCCGCCGGCTCTGCTTCCTTACTCGCTCTGCCTGATATTGGGACTCTTGACACCCTCAGACTCTCTCATTGAGAAGCCTGTTGCCAATGGGCAGCTATAATCTCGAGCGCGCAACGCAAATCTTGCACAACGTCAAAGCAGGCCCTGACCCAGCCAGGCCCATACAGTTGCTTAGAAAGTAACTATTTCAAACACCATTTCGATCAGGTCATCAGTGCGCCGCCCCGTAGCAATAAGATGGCGCCTCTTGTGATATCCATCGAGAAAGCCGTTTTGCCGAATACGCTGTGGAGCAAAACTATCCAGCGCGGTGATCCTTCGTTATCGATAAGCAAGCGCGTACTGCAGGCGCGTGTCGCCGGGCGTCCGCTGGGTCATGAGCCGCCCTTCACGGAATCGGTTTACGTCCGCTAAAGGGTCACAAGCCGACCCCGCAAAGGCATCCGAACGACGGCGAATAGCCGACGTCAAGACGAGCCGCGCTCATTCTTTCGCCTTCTCAGCCAAAGCAATCTCGCTTTGCAGTCGATAATGTAAGTCGCGGAACGCCTGCTCTGCGGTGTGCAGGTCAATACAAATTGGTTCACGATCATTGGGCAGAGGACGCCCCAGCAATTGCCAAATTATTGATTCCGCCAAAACGGGTTCGTCAACTTTTCGATAGCGATGTGCTTGCCAGTCGCCCCAGATATTTTCTGCATTACATTCTTCTAGCGTACTGTATGTCAGCCCGATTTTGACAAGTCCGGGCCTGTCGGGATGTGTCAGTAGAAATAAGACAGCCGGCTTTGCAGCTTGCCTAACTTCTTCTGGAGTTCTTTGCCTCATTCCACAGTGAGGGCAGCCTTCGCCTTCCGCCACATTGTTGGGTATCGTGCGCCACCGATGGCCGTTGTTGCATCTGAAGTTGTTTCTTCCAGACACCTTGCTTTTGACATGCCCGATTTGGGTAATACCTCGTCCTTCCAGTCGTTTTTTCATCCACGCGGTGTACGCGTAGATATGGTCCGATATGGGCTCTGCCGGGCGTATACCCGCCTTCTCTACTGCCTCCAGACCGGCCTGCACCACTTTCCATTCCATGCTCGCAATTTCGACTCCTCGTCGATACGGGATAGTTGCCAAACCCGTTGCTGCCCAAAAAGCCGTTTCGGCCCAATTCAGATCGGGGACGGCAATGTACGTTTTGAGTTCCCATTTTTGGCCGGTCTCTTTGACGACCTAGCCCGCATGCTTCAAGTAATTGCTATTGTGTTCGACCAGTCTTTGCTGAGGGTCACGGGTAGTCTGTCCGACTTTGTATAGGTCGGGAGCCGACGGGTGGACCAAACATATATACAACCTGACTTCATTGTGCTCTCGGCATCTGGTGCCACACGACGACATTGTTCGATCTTGTTGAACGACTGTTCGACCTTGGGTGCGACGACGCGCTAGGACAAGCTTGCGGGAATCTACCTTGCGGTCGTCGAACTCGCGTCTATCCGGCTATGGCTTGCCTCGCGCTATGAATCCGCTTCCTAGTGGAGTTCCTAGGACGCTTGTTTCGTGATTTGGGTCATTATTCGTGCTCGGCGTTCAGTGACGCAATGAGTGTGAAGACATGGCTATTCATTTCGAAATCGAACGAAGCGGCCGCAAATTCAGCTCCAGGGCCGACGGAGGCGCCGCCTTTTTCGTGGGCTCTCAGACAAGCTATCACGACAGAACGTCCGGCGACGACTTCGAAGGTTTGTACAACGTGCCCCGCCGTGAACTACCGAAGCTCTTGTACAAGGCGAGCGACTACCGCGGAATGTACAAATTCTGGGCCGATTTCATAGAGCCCACCTCCAAATGCGAGGGCGGCAACTTCCTGACGTTAAATACCTACGACAGAGCTCGTTTCACGTGGGGGTTTGCCCAATTCGGAGCGCACGTGCCAGACGGCGACTTCGTTCATTTCTTCCGGGACATGATCGGACGTCCGGAATGCTCCGACTACTTCCCCGATCTCGTCGTCCGGGACGGCCGCGTCGTTAAAATCTCCGGCGGAAACGTCGTTGCATTGGAGTCGGCTACCTCGACGGCACGCCTGATGGATTACCTAAATCCCAGCATGGCAGCGGTAGAAGATTCCGAAGTGATCTGCGGGGCAAAGCTGATCCACTGGACAACCTCCGTGCAGCATGCGCGGGAGCTTCAAGTGATGCACATGGTCGGCGTCTTCAAGAGGCTGATGAAGGATTGCGACGCCCGACTGAATCTAGACGGTAGGACAGCCGATATCTGCCTGGCAATCTGCGACATTCGACATCAAGGCCGCGCCAGGATGCCAGCGATTCAATCGGCGCTGGATTCCAACCGACCTCTCGGCAACCTTCTCTCGCTGGGAAGCATCGCTTACCGCGAGCGCTGCGCGACGCTGAAGGCGGAGATCGCGGCAAGAGGCTCCGACCTGACTTCCAAGCATTGGAGTCGTCAGATCGGAGATTTCGTCTAGATGTCCATTCTGCCCAACCTTCTAATCACCGCGGAAAGCGAATGGAAGCGCTGGGGATTCACCACGGTTCCGATCCACGGCAGGAAAGCGATAGGGGGGCGCGAATCCGAACAACCGTATGCACAGTTCGTGAACGACTATTGGACGGCCGTAGGCGAGGGCAGTCGAAACGGGAAGTCGCCCTATCCCTGGTCGGCGGCTTTCATCTCTTTCTGTTTCAAGACCGCAGCATCCGGCGCGGCATTTCCCTATGACGCGGCGCATTGGGGATACTGCAGGGCGATCGTTTCCAAACCGCGCAGATATCCCAAGTTGCGGCTGATGGACCCGAGGTCATGTATCCTTCGTGCCGGAGACCTTATTTTGGCAGCAAGAGGCGGACGAGATTGTCCCTCCGCGCCGACAGCATTTGATGATGCGGTGAAAGCCCTTAGGAGGGGCAATTGGTTCTGCTCGCATGCCGACATCGTCGTCGAACTTCGTGAGGGGGAAGTCGATGTCATCGGAGGGAACGTCTCCGACTCCGTGACAAAATCCACCTACAAGACCGTCGGAGCCAAAATTCGCGATCCTCGGCATGCCTGGCTGGCGGTCGTAAGAAGCTCTCTTTGACGACGGGCCGTCCATATGGACCTCAATTCATCCATCTTGGCGGGCCATCCTGTTCAGAAGCGTCCGCCAGCTTGGTCCAGTCGGTAGCGAGACCCAGCCACGCCGCCTCGTCGACTTGGTTGCGAGACTCCTCTGCATTCAAGCGGCACCGATGCTATCGCAACGTCGCCCTGAAGTTACTCAGAGCTTCGGTGAGTGCCTGCTGGTCCTGAGTTTTCACGTTCTGACCCGCGGAAAGCTTGTCGAGGGCGGTTTGAAAGCTGCCCGCCGCCTTGGCGCCGGCGTCACGGACGTCATTTGCGGATTTCTCCGCTGCCTTTTGGGCTTGCCTCGCCGCGTCCGCGCCACGCTCGGCAGGAACTCTTCCAAGATAATACCCCGTTACGGTACCAAGAAGCCCGATGGCTATGAGCAGGATATCCTTCTGGCGCTGATAGGCGTCTGTCAGTGCCGGGTTTGGCTTGTCGCCTACTAGTTCTATCGGTTGGCCGGCGACGGCGAATGTCCGCCACAACATGTACATCGCGACAACGGCAATGACGGAGCTGAGAACTGCGGACATCACTTCGCGCAGCCCTTCGGTCCAGGTCGGCTTTTCCGCCATGATTTTCCTTACTCGGCGTACAGAAACTTGATCATGTATTTCTGCGTATAGACCAGCGCTTCCTTGCTGGTGCCGTTCGTGTACTCGAAGCCGATTGACGAGTAGCCCGCCGGGTTGAGCTTGTACTTGAGCGTCGCCTGATAGAGGCTGACGTCCATGCCCGACCGGAAATCGTGAAAATATTTCGCCGTGCCGATGAAGCTGAACCGGTTCTGAAGCCAGTCGGGAACGTCGGCAAAGGGCAAGAAGATCATCGTTAGTCTGGCCGTGGCGCCGGCCCATTCGTAGCTGGTGCTTGAGAGCCCCGTGACGCCGGGAATGTCGACCTGGCGGATATCCGCCTCGCCCCGAAGCTGAACAAACCAGCCGAGATAGGGATTTGTCTTGAGGTATCCACCAAGATTGTATCTTAGATCATAGGCATCCCAGTAGCCGTTGAAGCCATAGGCTCGCGCTTCGCCGCGGAAGTCGGTCTGGTAGTATGGCGATAGCGTGAATACCTGACGCAGCGGGAAGTCCCCGAATATTCCAAAGCTCCTTGCAAGTTCGAATTGATAGTCCACTCCGACCTTCAGAGAACTTTGCTCGCTTCTCGCGCGTGGCGATGTGAAGTTGCCATCCGCCGCGACGAATGGCGCGACCGCCCACCCTGATATGAAGGGCACATACCGGTTCGGTGTCTTAGGACAAAGATCCCGGAAGAGCACATAAGAGACTTGGCCTTGAACCGCGAGCGTGCGCGAATTGGCCACACGATCGTCGGTATAGCTCACCGACGCGCCTTGAGCATCCTCGGCTGTAGGCGCCGCGTATAGGAAATTGTCGAGGCTGTCGGCCCTGACGAAAAGCCTTTGATCATAATCGCAGAAGTGGCTCTTCGCTTGCTCCTGCGGAGGCTTTTCGGGTGGCAGGGGATACAGTTTCGCTGCGCCGCGTTCGAATGCACCGCCCTCGGGCCGCGACAGATCACTTAGGCGCTTCTTGATGGCGGCCTTTTCCCTGTCCAGCGCCGCGCTGCGCTTCTTGAGTTCCTCGATCCCTGCGCGATCGACGTCGAAGGCCTGAGCGGAAGCGGTCGCGGGAAGCAAGCTGGTCAAGGCGAGGGTGAGCGCAGCCGCGGTCCGCTTCATGACTCGATCTTCCAGCCATCGGAGACATACCAAGCGAAAACGAGATCCCCCATCTCGCCGAGCGTTTCCGCATCCATGGCGTCGCCTTTCTGAAGGACGAGGCCATCCCGCTTGAACGACGAATACGCCATCAGCAGCAAGGCGATGTCCCAGGCGTTGGCATTGCCGCCGAGAAGTTTGGCGATGGGCATCGATGCCTTGATCGGTGGCCTCAGACCAAGAGCCGAAACGATGCGGGCAACGATCACCGTGTCCTTTATGGACTTCCGTTCGAAGGCTGCTCTTTGTAGCGCCACGGCCTGCTTGAAGCTTCCTTTGACGCCAGCGCCGTCGCCGCCTCCCAACTTCTTCCGCGCTTTCTTGACCATGACGGTGTCCTCCCCGTCGTCAGCTTGCATGGTCACGAACAGCGCGCAAACTAGGGAATCCCCCAGAGTCGGGGAGGCCTACGAGCCGTCTGCTGACAGATCCCGCCCCCAAGGATAGATCGTGCCGAATCGGATCCGCGGCTTCGATCGCCCAGAAAAGTTCGCTGTGAGCGCACTGCACGGGGCTCTGGAAATCGCCCGTTTGCTACCTAACTAATCCCGACGGTCACGGGTCCAAGCCGACCCCTGGCGCGCGTCAGCCGATGCTGTCGAGCAAGCAACTGAAGGCATGGGGATCTGCAGGCATGGGGGTTCGGACCTGGAATAAGGATCGTGCGACCAAGCGCATCGACGCAAAGATCGACGCGCTGCCGCTAAAGGACATCGAAATCAAGGAGTATGTCCGCGAGACGGACCTGTCGGGACTGTCGGGCTCAAGCGCCTACCGCGTCGACGGCGTCCATGTCTACGCCGACATTCTCAATCTGCGTGATCTGCTGAACGTCACCGGTGTCGAGGGCGAGGTTTGCCACAAGCGGACACTTCGCTTCCTGAACATGCATTACCGCGCCGCTCACCGCATCATCGGTGCCGTCGGGTCGATATTCGTCGATTTTCACAACCAACGTCTGCATACGGTGTTCGCGAAGCCGTACGACGACGAGGGCAAGCGCGTGCACCGCGCGGTGGCGACGGCACAGTTGATCATCGATGTCCTTGCCCGTACTGGAGAGGATGCCGATCACCCGGCCGCCAAGGTGCGCGTCGGCATCGACACGGGTAAGGCGCTTGCCGTCAACAACGGTAGAAGGGGTCACCGCGAACCCTTGTTTCTCGGGCCGCCCGCGAACTATGCCGCAAAACGTTCAGGCGGCGGCCCGGAAGCCGGAATCTACCTCACGAACGAAGCTCGAAAGGTTATCGGCCTGCCGGAAGCACGTGATGTCGACGCGACACCGCTGACTGCCAGCGAAGTTGCAGCCAGCCAGGATGTGGCCCGGCTCGGCGTCACCGTCGATAGCATCGTGAACGAGTGGGCTGAGGATCTCAAAAACAACCCGATCGGCGATTTCGCCTTTTCCGGACACACGCCTCCCTTTTCGACCCTGGACATCGAAGCTCTTTCCGTCAAGAATTCCCGGCGGCAGGAAGCGGCAACGATCTACGGCGACCTAGACGGCTTCACCGCCTACGTCGGCGCGAACATCGGTACCGACGAGGGCGCCAAGCATGTCGTTCGCGCACTGCACGTTCTGCGGTCTGAGCTCGACGCCGTGCTGCACGAGGATTTTCAGGGACGCAAGGTCAGGTATATCGGGGATTGCATCCACGGCCTTTTGGCCGAGGGGACGGCTCAAACCACGGACGTCGTGGAAACGATCAGCAACATGACGCTGTGTGCCGCCGCGATGCGCAGCAGCTTCGACCTCGCATTGAAGAGACTGAAGGACAAGGGCACCGATGCGTCGAGCCTGGGCCTTCAGATCGGTTTCGAGTACGGACCGGTCACGATCACCCGGCTTGGCATGAAGGGCGCCTTGGTACGCTGCTCGGTGAGCCGCGGCATCCTGGAAGCCGAACGCGAACAAGGGCGATGCAAGGCCAATCAGACTGCGATCGGCAAGAACGCATACTCAAAGTGTAGTCACGGCGTGCATGCCATCTTCGGCGACATGCGGATCCGTGGCGGGCTCGACTACGACACTGCGGTGAACGAGATGGCGGGGAAGGATGATAAATCCGCACGCGCCATAAAGGCAGCGGCCGCGGCATCGCCGCTTCTGAAGCCAGCCGCGGCAGCGTCGAACCCGCTCAGCTTCCCCGACCGCCCGACGGGCCCCACCAAGCCTGGCGGATTTGCGTGACGTGGTACATCACGGATATCGCCAGATTTCGCTCGGAGCGGCAGGAAATCGAAGTTCTTGCCCAGGCGGTCGACTGGTTTTCCGTCACGGCCTGGCGGTTCGACGACAGGCTCCGCCTGGTGCTTGACGCCGAGATCGAAGCCGGTGGGCGCATCTACCCGATCTATCTGCAGTACCCGGATATGTTTCCGCACACGCCTCCGTCGGTCTTTCCTCGGGGCGACGGAAGTAGATGGTCGTCGCATCAGTTCGGCGCCGGCGGCGAGCTTTGTCTCGAATATGGCCCCGACACATGGACACCCGACCTTCGCGGAATGGATCTGATCGAAAGCTGCCATAGGCTTATTCGGCTCGAGAGTCCGACCGAAGGCGAAAGGTGCCTTGCGCCCTCGCGGCACGCGGAGACGCTTGGCCAGCAATTTCGATCCAGGTACAGCCGATTCCTCCTGACTGGCGAATTTCGAGCGTTGATCGAGCGGCTACCACTACGGATCGCAATGACCGCAAATCTGGTCTCGGTCTATCACAAGGAAGCCGTCGTTCACGTCATCGACCGGGTGAAGCTTCCGGATGACGCGTCTTGGACCGATCAAACCGTACCGACGCAACTGGCAAGCGAATACATGCAGCGCGAAGTGGCAATCTGCCGTTGGCCAGCAAGCGATGCGCCGCCTTCGACAGCGAGTCTTGACGCTTTCGGCAGCTGGTTCGCGGCCTTGGGTATGCCGCTTGAGGCAAAGCATGCACTCGTGGTCCATGGGACCAAATTGGCAGTTTACTTCCTCGATCATGAACAAAATGCGGTCATAGAGGTAGGGATCCTTGCGGCAGACCCCGGTGGACCGCGCCTCGATGTGGATCATGCCGTTCTCGCCGACAAGAAAGTGGGATTGATCGGCTGCGGCTCGTTGGGCAGCAAAGTCGGCTGTATGCTCGCGCGCTCCGGTGTCGCGCAATTTCTTCTCATCGACGACGACATTCTTCTGCCGGCCAATTTCGTTCGAAACGACCTGGATTGGCGTGACGCCGGAGCTCACAAGGTGCCCGCGTTGGCCAGGCGCCTGCAGATGGTGAATCCGGCGGCCGACGTGATCCAGTGGCGTGCCAGGCTGGCGGCGCAAGAGGCGAACGAGAGCGCCGAGGCCATGCTGAGCAGAATTTCCCAGTGCGACCTGATCATCGACGCTACGGCAGACCCCAACGTGCTGAATTTGGTTTCGGCGGTGGGCGCTGCGGCAAAGAAGCCTATCCTGTGGGCCGAGGTCTTCGGCGGCGGCATTGGTGGCTTGATTGCCAGATCTCGGCCGGGCCAGGAGCCGTCTCCATCCTACATGCGGCGCGCCATCGAGAATTGGTTCGGCGAACGCGGCGAGCCCCCTGCAAGACCTGTCAGACCGTATGAGGCGGGACCTGCCGGCGCAGCGCCATTGATCGCAGACGACGCGGATGTCTCGGTGATCGCCGCGCATGCCGCCAGGTTCGCCATCGACCTTTTGATCGATCGAATGCCGTCGCTATTCCCGAACTCCGTCTATGCGATCGGCCTTGGAGTAGGCTCGGTGTTTTCGCAGCCGTTCGAGACCTATCCGATCGACGTCGGCCCGCCTCCGGCAGAGACGCCATTGGTCGAACTGTCCAAGGAAGAGACGGCCACGGAATTCGCCGCCTTGGTTGCGCTGCTCAAGGACAAATTGAATGGAACTGCTGCTTCCCCGCCAGGTCGTGGACCTTCTAAAACGTGAGTTGCGCGGAAGGCGGAACGAAATCGGTGGCGTTCTCGTCGGAGAGCATGTGAGCGGCGAGACTTTCCGAATCGTCCAATTGTCGGTTCAGCGGACCGGCGGCTCGTCCGTCCATTTCGTGCGCGATCCGGACCACAGTCGGGAGTTCTTGGCGGATTTCTTCGCTCGAACCGGTAACGACTATCGTCGCTACAACTACATCGGCGAATGGCATTCTCATCCGTCGTTCGAGCCCGTCCCGAGCGGGGCCGACATCAAGGCGATGTATGACATCGTCGATGATCACGACGTGGGGGTAAATTTCGCCGTGCTCATTGTGGCACGGCTCCTATTGCGGAGCTCACTGCAGATGTCGGCAACCCTGTTCCGACCGTGTCAGCCGCCGGAACTGGTGACAGTTGTCATCGACGCCGGCATGTCGAAGACGGTGCTGACGTGGCTTTCACGTATTCGCGACTACTTCAAAACGTGAATGTGCGCACGCCGCGCATCCTGACCAGTTCACGGATCTGGGCGCAGACCGGCTCCAGGCGCTCCTTGAGCGTGGAATCGTCGCCCTTCTCATAAGGGATCAGGGTCAGCCCCTGCAAATCGGAAGGCAGCTTCAGGTCCTTCATCCGGGGATGAACCAGAATGGAGCGGTGACGCGTAAGTTTCCCCATGAAAAGCCCGAGTTCAAACAGGACGTTGTCTCGCAGCGTAGGAGCCTTGATGCCGCGTGTTTCTATGATGTCGTCGGCTTCCGCAATCGCAACCGCGAAATCCGCTTGCGAAACTTCCCGGTCGAGTGCCTCGAGAACATACCCGCCGGCGAAAAAAACGCCGTCATCCCATACCTTGCTGAATACGTCGCGTTCCAAGCCGTCGCGTATCGCATGCGCGGTCGCTTTCGCCTCCGAAGACGAGATCACAAAAAGCCGAGGCGCAGGGTTCGGCAACGATATGGTGCGATTCCGCTGGATGAGCCTCCGAGACAGCTCCATCGCGATCCGTAGCCCGATCTCGGGAAAGCGCTCATTGACGGCCATGAAACCGGCGCTGCTCAGTTTCAACGCGACGACCGGCTCCAGAACATGGGCCGTCGCAGAGCGGGGCAGAGATGGTTCGATGGCGGCCATCTCTCCGATATGCTGGCCTGCTCTTCTCGAATTGATTTGGGCCCCGTTCACGATGATCGATACGGCCCCGGAAACCAGGAAAAACACGTCGTTGTCGCTTCCGCCCTGGACGATGATGTCCTCGCCGGAGGGAAACTCGACCAATTCGCCCTTCTCCGACAGCAACTCCGCGAGCTGCGTGCTACCGTTCGCGAGCTCCTGCCTCGCGAGTGCTGCGATTAGCTGTGGCCTGTTGGGTCCTTCGAATTGTTCCTTCATCTCTCTCCCCGCCGCCGCGGACTGTCTGGCCAAGATGGCTTCCGACCGACACAAATAGATTCGCGGTGTGATCGCGCCAACGGGACCACGCCATCTAATCTTCGGCGCGCTACGCGTTTTTCATGAAGCGCTCGTAGGTATCCTCGAGTTGGGCCTCATCGTCGATCCAGCGCCGCGGCTCCTCGTCGCCCAGGTGAAGCAGCGTGTACGCCGTATCGTACTTCTCGCTCCGAAACGAGAATTCGCGCACGCGCTCGTTGAACCAGACCCTTGCATCGTGTTGGACGCCCGCGCGCGCCTCCGCCGTAAACATTTCCCGACCGACAGCGGATTCAGGCGGTAAGGGGACGGGACCGCGGCTGGTGCGAATGAAGGCGCCACTCACGAGAGCGGGTTTGCTCGACCAAGACCACTTGACGAACCCTTCGACCGACGCAACGAGCAGCGCCCTTCGTTCGGTGTACCGGAGCCAACGCAACGTCGCGGCGACCAGCGACACTTCATAGCGATCGGCACACTGCCCCAGCACTTCGAAGTCCGGCTTGTCCTTAGGGGAGATTTGCTTCCTGTAATCATCGAGCGGCATCAGCAGCCACGAAGCAAATTCGTTGGCTTCCCGTTCCACCTCCAACTTGGTCCGACCATCGACGTCGGCCTCGCTGGAATGGATCCCGTTCGGATATTTCCTTCGATGAAGCAGATAGTGCCCGAACTCGTGAGCTACCGTGAACCTGCGTCGTCCCGGCGACTGTCCGGTCCCGTAGACGATGCCCCACCTCGTGCGCGACTCCGACGGGACAAGTGCACCGGCGAAGCCGTCGAGCTCCTCTTCCGCCACTTTCGTGATGGGATCAGCCGGAAACAGCGATCGCGACGTTTCCACGGCAAGCTTGCCGACGTCGAAACGATAGCGGTCGGGCGGGTTCGCCAGGTTCAGCATCTGATTAAAGTGGTTGGCCCACCGCTGCGCACCCCAGTTCTCGAAGTCCATGGCCTAGTCGTCCAACGCCTTGGCCAATCGCCGCAGCCGGGCACGCGCTTCCGGCGACATCGCCTGATATTCCCTAAAGAAGGCCTTGTCCTCGGCGGCCTCTAGGTTCTCGGCTGGGTTGCCGCCCAACAAGTAGTCGACAGTCACGTCCAACGCCTTGGCCAATCCGGCCAATTTCTCGGCCGACGGCCGCGGCAATTCTCGATTCTCCAATTCCCATAAATACGATTTGCTTAAGCCAGCCTGTTCAGCCAGCTGGTCCAGCGTCAATTTCCCTTTTTTTCTCAATGTCTTGATGCGATCGCGGATCGTATCTGGCACGCGCGGCTCTCCACATGCTCATCCAAGTTCGGAGTAGCAGCATATCCTGTCCTTGACTATCGGCAATGCCTCCGTATGTTCGGAGTAGCGGTATTTATGATGGGTCGAAAGCGAATCGGCGGTGTCCCCGGGGCAAATATGGTGTTCTCACAGCAAATCGACCAGCAGTTGGACGGCTTTCTCCGGCAACATTGCCCGAAGCCGGATCTGATCCGGACCGCGCTTTCGCGCGATCCACTGTGTGGCGTCACTGAACTGATGGCGGACGAGATCATCTGCCGTCGCGGGGGAAGAGTGCAGGAATGCTGGCTCATCCTGAGCGGCCAAGTGGAGGTGCGCTCGGACGAGCAGAACGTCACCTTTCGAGGTGCGGGCGAAATGGTCGGGGAGCAGGGGCTCCTTCACTTTCTTTCCGGCAAGAACGCCGCGCGGACCGCAGAGATCAAGGCGCGAGGTCCAGTGCGGTTGTTTCGGATTGATGCCGCTTTCCAGGAGGGGCTGGATGGCGCCGAAAGGGTCGCCTGGATCCTGACCTTGGCGAGTGTGGTCAACGAGAAACTGGAGCAGGCGACGCAGGGTCGCTCCGAACTGCGAAGCTCCGCGACCGAACAAGAGTTGCTGCTGCGGCGGTTTACCGACGGCGATGCGCTAGGCCTGGTGAAGATCGCAGCATCGGGGCAGACTCCCACGATTCAGCGCCGCCGCGCGATTGTCTACTTCGGCGATATCGCCAACTTCAGCGTCTGGTCGGCCGACAAGGATCCGACCGAGGTAGCGAAACATCTGCGTGCGCTGGCGAAGATTCAGATCGACGGCATCAGGGAGGCAGGCGGCCAGGTCGACAAGCTCATGGGCGACGGTGCGATGGGGTACTGGTTCATCGACACTCCGGAGCGCGAGCGGCTCGAGCCTCCCGCCGTCGTCAAGTGCGTTACGTCGATCGCCTCGCACACCAGCCGTTATTTCGACGACCATCGTCTAGACCTCGGAATGCGAATCGGCCTGCATGCAGGCGACGTTTCCTTCGGAGATTTCGGCGCCGACAACAGGATCGCCGTCACGGTTCTGGGCGCGACCGTTAATACCGCGGCCAGATATGAGCAGGCGAAGTCGCCAGATCTCGGTCGCATCCGCCTAAGTCCTGTCGTGCGCGACCTGAGCGTCCGCGCCGGCGTCGACCCTGCAACCTTCCGGGGCCCCTCGAAGGTGCAAGTCAAGCATGGCGTCGATCTCGACGTCTTTTGCATCTGATGGAGGCATCGATGTCTTGGAATGCAGATCGCGCGAAGGCTAGAATTCGCGAGCACATGAAGACGGTTCCGGCCGTCGACGGCAACGTCGCCCTCGACTCGGCAAAGGCGCTCGCCACCGTCAGGAAAAGCGGGCTGATAAGCAGGTTGCCGGTGCGTCAAGCATTCCTCGTGGAAGGGGCCCATCTTTATGGCCAGCTGCTCGACTTCGACGACCTTGTCGCCGAAAGCGGTACAGAGACGGAGGCATCCCACCGCAAACTTCTTCGCTTCTTGAGCATGCACTACCGCGTCTGGGACGCCATCGTCGACGGGGACGATGGCGACCGCGTCGATTACCATGGCGCCAGGCTACACGCCGTCGTCACCTCTCCGGTCGGAGATCCCGCGGCACAGATCGCCAGGGCGGTCGCACTGGCTCGCAAGCTCGCAGAGGCGGCCGATAAACTCGGCAAGGCACACGGTTTCCCTTCGCGCATTCGCTTCGGCATCGATCAGGGTCGGTGCCTTGCGATGACGACGGGGCGTTCGCACGAGAAGGACACCCTATTTCTTGGTCGCCCGGCAAACCACGCCGCCAAACTCGCAGCCGCGGATCAGGAGGAGGGCATCTTCCTGACGGAAACCGCTCAGCGGCGGGCGAAGCCAGGCGCTGTCCGAAAGTCGGCGGGCAGAACCGTGCTGGACGAGTCCTACGTCGCCGAGGCGACGCGAAACTTTACCTTCGATAGCCTCGACCGAAGGGTCGCCGAAATCGCCTTGGACGTCGCCGAGCCCGCCTTCCACTTCAAGCGGCCGACGCTGCCACTTTCTGGAGTAAAGTTCGCCGATCTGACACCGGCAAAATCGGTGCGGATGGGAATGGCGACGATCTTTGCCGACATCGACGGCTTCACCCGTTTCGTCGACGCTGCGATTGAGGGCGGCGCCGACGAGATCCGCAAGGCGGTGGTGACAGTCCACGTGATCAGAGAGGAGCTCAATTCGGTTCTGAAGGAAGATTTCGACGGCAAGCGCATCCGCTTCATCGGAGACTGCATTCACGGGTGCGTCGCCGAAAGCGAACGTGCCGACGATGGCCCCAAGAGCGTGCGGCAGGCCGTGATCTGCGCCAATGCGATGCGATCGTCCTTCGATCTTTGTCTGGAAGTCGTCGGTTCGAATGCGAAGATCGATCTGGCGGTCGGCATCGAATATGGACCCACGCCGATGACGCGGCTTGGTTATCGCGGCGACGACAGCGTCCGGTGTGCCGCCAGCCGAGCAACCATCGACGCCGAACGCACCCAACAGGCAATCGAGGGCGGCGGCATCCGACTCGGACCCGTCGCGCTACGGATCGCGGAGCCCATGGTCCGCAAGGTATTCGCTTCGGGACCGTTGATGTCCTTCGATGCCGCAACCGATCTGCTCGCGGCTCCGCAATCGCCGACGGTCCAAATCGTACGCAGCGAACCTACGGCACGTTCGCACGCTACCCCCTCGAAGCGCGGTTAGCGTTCTCCGATGTCCATTGCCGCGTTGGCCGCTACCGCGCCGGGTTGGGCAGAGTTACGGCAGGTCGATGGACGCCAAGCCGACATCGACGCGGTCGTAACTCGCAGCAGCGGCGCTTTCACCCGCGTGTTCGAGCTTGTCGTTATCCACCTCGCTCGCGAGGTGAAGGTATTCGAGCGGCTCAGAGGCCAAACTCTACCTACGTCGTGCCCCGATCGACACATCAACGATGATGGTTCGTTTTGTCTTGGCCTACGGGCCGGCGAAGGCATCACGCTCGAGACGGCAGTAGCTTGGTGGAAAAAGCTGCACAACTTTCTGCTCTGTCAGGAAACCGCTACCGAAAGCGGCTGGTGGCCCGCGGGCGCTCAGATATCCCATGGCGAAGCAGGGGAAATCGAACTGCGTGCCGAGGCCGTGTCAGCTTCCCTTGGCCTGCTGCAAGCGTACCGCGAGGCGGTGGAATTCGATACGGGTCTCATCGCGGCGGGCCTATCCAAGATAAACCGCTCGAATGGGCTCCTGCGAAATGGTCGCAGCGTTTGCCTTTGTGGTCGCAAGGACAAGCGCGGAAATCCGCTCCTCCGACGGGAGTGTCATAGTTTTGGTTGTCCGATTGTTCTCGAATTCGAACGGCGCGCCGCTGCCGACCGCTTCTGGCGCTCAATGCAGGGGCGGCCGTGCTGCCGCACAATGCGCGACTGTCCATTAAGGCGGGAACATTAAACTCGATTTCTAGTACGATCGATTGACCCATTCTCAAACCTTTCGGGCCGGGTGGAAACGCCACAAGCGCGTTCAAGAATCCTACCGCAACATCCCATACTTTCGCGCGATGGACCGACCGAGACTGTCCAGATCCCTGAAAATTGCGAATTCGTCGAAGCCGTCGTCCCGGAGCCGGTCTCTTCCATACTCAACCAAATCCTTCGGGATGGTAACTTTCGCGCAAAAGCGTGGTGCCAGCACATCAAGCGGTGAAGCATCGGTACCATGAACGGTAAAAAAACCGGCTTGCTGACCAATCCTGCCGAACTTCCAGGGAGGAAAAATCGGTACCGGCAGAACGAATGGCCAGGTCTGGGGATTCGAAAAGAACTTGGAGTAGCCGAAGTCGGGATCATCGCCGAAGTCGAATACCACGCCTTTGGCGGACGTGGTGGCCTTAGCACTTAGCAGGAATGGATTGAGCACCCACAAACAGGGGCTGTCATCCTCGCCGGTTAGGGCGAAAAATAGAGCGACCGCCAGTCTGTCTGTCCAGTCCAACAGACGCGTGGGGACGCCATAATGCTGCATCTGCGTCAACACGTCCCAATCCGTTTTAGTATTCTCCTTCAGAAGCTCGCCGCCCCTGTTCTTGAACTCCACGAAGAGCGTTTGCTCCCGTGCCAAGCCATTCGGATATCTCAGTAAGCCCGGCGATAGCTTCCACGTTCCGCTCCTATGACCGCGAAACCAGGCTCCCGAGCGTGCCACAGATACCTTCTTCTTGGCGTCATCGATTTCAGCAATGAACTGAGTCCAAAGCGCTCCGGGATTGAAATTCACGAAGACTCCGCTATCTTTCTGTTGCCGGCGGTAGCTCAGCGGTAGAGCACCCGATTGTTAATCGGGTGGTCGCTGGTTCGAATCCAGCTCGTCGCGCTAGTTTCATCCTACGTCACAGCCTGCAACGAGCCAAGCTTCGGCAAGGCAATCATGACGATGCATTAAAGGACGGTCGGCTCTGTCGCAGATACCAACCCTTCTGCGTCGCTGCGCTCGAGCAGAGATGCCAGAAGGGCGTCGGATCGGTCTCGCTTCGTCTCCATCGGCTGCGCATCTGCCGAACGATACGTCTAGGCGAAGGGGCGCATCCGCCGAGCAATGGGATCGAAAGCTTGCGGATTGGCCTCGGTCATTTCCCCATAGACGTCGATGACTTCCGAAGCCAGCTGCCTGCCCGTGAGCTTAAGGCCTTCGACATCGGAGTGTGTGCAGATCACTGCGACGTCGGCTTTGATGCATCCCACGAATTCATCGGCGGCTCCGAATATATACGAAACATGCTTCTGCTTCAGGTCGAACATCAATTGGGTGAAGACCATCGCCCACGTCGGGTTTGCCTCGATGCAGTACACGCGTCGGGCAAAGGTACCCATGTAGAGCGCAAGAAGTCCGGTCCCGCCGCCGACCTCAACGATGGTCTTGCCGGCGATTCGAGGCGCCAGGAGCTCTGCGATCGAAGCGGCAATCTCGGCGTCGGTCACCGTTAGGTGGGCTGCAGAGCGGATATTGTGTCTCTCCAAGTAAGCGTCATACAACGCCGTCGCTTTAACGGTACGGCGGATCTCCGACAACATGCTCTTGACGTCCGACACGGCAGACTCCTATTCAACGGCCACAATTAGTGCAGGGTGCGCCTGCCCTGACCCAAGCTCAGGGGAAAATCGCCAAAGAGCGTTTTCTTCAAACGTTGCTGGTCAAGGCAGCGCACCATCGCCTCGCGAACCAAGCCGGATCTCCGCATCTCGACGAAGATGTTGAGATAGATGTCCTCGTCTTTCGTTCTGACGACGTCAAGAAGACCGACCAGATGATGGAACAGCAGCCCCCATTCGGCCGGTCGAAGGGCGCCGGTGCGATCGCGCATGGTTTCGACTTCGCCCGTCAAAGAAACGGCAGCATTGCAGTTGAAGATCGTTGCCGCATCGCCGAGACCGGTGGTCAGGTAGATCGCCGAGATGGTGCCGGACGCGGCGGTTTCGACCTGGTCGACTTGAAGGTCCAGATCGATCTCAAGCTCGTCGCCGATGATCGCTGCAAGGCGCTGAACCATTTTCTGCGCCAGCCAAACCGCCATCGCGTTCTTGTCGACGTGGCCCATCACATCCGTCTTCACGTCCTCGAACTTCTGGCCGTGACCGCCGCGGCGGACGATCGACACGGCTAGGCTATCGGCTGCCTCGCTGAAGGCATCGTTCCAGATGTCATCTGCGATCGGTATCATCGGGGGACGCATCTTGACGCGTTCTTCGCCGTCCGGCCGCCGCACGAGCGAAGCGACCGGTTTCCCGATAGACTTCGGGGGATCGTGAGTAATCATTTTGAGCTTGTCTCCGGTCAGCCGCGAAGCACCCGTTCGAGGATGGTATCGACCGGGCGGCTCAGAAAGTGTTCCATTTGCTTTCGATCCAGCATCGCCTCAATGATCCTCCTGGTGGCGCCGGACTTCTGATAGATCCTCGCCAGTTCCTGTTCGATGTTACCCTCCGGCAAATGCTGAGGATCGCCACTCTTCATCACCTCGACGCACCACGTCAGCCACTCCAGGACGGGAATGCCGTCGTCGGGATTGGCGAGGTCGGGAGCGGCGCCGCAGCGACGCTTCATCGCTTCCTCGACCTTGGTGATAAGTTCCATCTGGGTCAGCGGCGTCGACAACACGCCCAAGACCTCGCCACGGGCGTAGCGCGTCGGGAACGCCGAAAGGCCGAGATCGAAAATGGCGCCGACGTAGGGCGCGAGGATCTCGACGAAACCGCATGCGATGGCTGCCTGCGCGCGATCGTGATCGGTGGATCGGAAGATGATGTACTGCATCGTTCCGGCGTCGAGCGCGCTCTCCCGCTCCAACGCCGTCCGTGCAGCGATCTCCAGCAACGCCCTGGCATAGTCGCGCTCCCACGACGTTTCGCGGAAGCCGACGAAAGGCATGAGCATCGTTTCGCGTTGAAGTCTCATCGGTTCACCTCGATGCTCGATTCCTTGAAATTCTGCTTGCTTAGCCGGAGACGCACGTCGGCAACCTGCGCCGGTGCGACGGGCGACGACAAGCGCCCATTGTCGAACTGGGCGATAAACAGCTTTGACGAGGAAGAAGCCGCAACCGCTTCGCCGTCGCCGCGAGTTGCCGACGCATATGAGTAGAGGACAGGGGCCGGCCGCTCGCAGGTCGACAACGCCGTCACAACGTGCAGGCTGGTCTTCGGTCCGCTAATAAAGTAGTCTTGCATCCATCTGCTCCTTAGCAAGGCGACGCTAGGAGCCGGCCATCAACGGCGCAAACGCGGTAGGGAAGCTAAGCGGAGTTAGCTTCCCATCAGACCCGCTCTCCACAAAAATTTTTCAGATCTGCATCCGCGCACGGACAGTCGCCGAGCAATGCGACGTCGTCGCGGTGCGTTGCGGCCACCGATTGCAGTGCGGAAGTTTCCATTAACCAATCGCAGAGACTGCTCCCGAAGGGACTGTTTTTCGGTAGCAGTGTGCTACCGAAAATGGTAGGAATCTTCCACGTAAACTTCTTTTGCGGAGAGTGCTTCGTGCATGCGTCGACCCGAATCGATGGAGGCGAACTTGACCGGCCTGGCGAAGGCCGCGTCGAGCGTCGTCTCCCGGTGACCGAGCTGACCGAGGTCGCCGCGGAAGAGGCGACCTATACGACCGCGGCCTTCTCGATTGCGGGGCCGCGGGATCTGGAGCGCATGGCCTCGATTCTCGAAGCCGCCGCGGATTACCGAGTCCTTCGGCGCCTCGATACTTCGGCGATCCCAACGACTCCGCATCGTTCAACCCCGTACGGGATATTTCTCGACACCGAGACGACCGGGCTCGACCCGCTGAGCGACACCGTGATCGAATTGGCCATGGTGCCGTTCGACTACAGCGAGACCGGTGACATCCTGTCGGTCGGAGAGCCGTTCAACCGTTTACGCGACCCGGGCCTGCCCATACCGCCATCGGTGACGGCCTTGACCGGTATCTCCGACGAGATGGTCAGCGCCGCGGAAATCGACTCCGTCGAGGTCACTGCCTTCGTGGAAAAGGCGTCTTTGGTGGTGGCGCACAATTCCGAATTCGATCGCCCCTTCTGTGAGAAGCTCTGGCCGATCTTCGCCGACAAGGCCTGGGCCTGCTCGTTTCGCGAAATCGCGTGGGCCGACGAAGGATTCGAGGGGGCGAAACTCTGTCATCTCGCAGCCGGCCATGGGCTCTTTTTCGATGGCCATCGCGCCCTCGACGACTGCCGTGCCGGCGTTCAAATCCTTGCGCGGCAGCTCCCCAAGAGCGGCAGGACCGGCCTTTCGGCGCTGCTCGACTCCGCCCGCCGGCCCCGCTTCCGGGTGCGGGCGGTGAAGGCGCCTTATGTGCTGCGGGGCGTCCTGAAAACCAGGGGCTATCGCTGGGACGGCGGTGAGCATGGACAGGCGAAGGCCTGGTTCGCCGACATCGACGAGCCGGCCCTGGAATCCGAACTCTCGTTCCTTCGCGAGGACGTCTACCGTCGGGACGACCCGCCCATCCACGTCCAACGCGTCACCGCCCGGGACCGTTATTCGGAGCGCTGCCGATGAGCGAGATCATCACCATGCTGGTCGGAAACATCGGGTCGGCGGATAAGCGTACGGAGAGCCATTGCGGTCACATGGGCCAACGGGCGATGGACACATTGATTGCGATGTCGCTGGCCGCCGTTTGGTATGCCGGCGTCGCACCGGGGTTTCCGGAGGCGAGGGGACCGACCCGGCCTCGTGCCCTGCTGCGCAACTTCCGTCCCCTCATGCCGGGCCCGCCGTAGGAGTAGTCGCCGTGAGACCGGACCACAAACGACGCCAAGTCGATTTTTGCTTGGACCCGCACACACCATCCTTTCCCGAGTCCTCAGGGCCTCGGCCGACTGCGAACGCTTTATGCATAAGAACTCGTCCTTGTTGCAGATCTCCACGCGCGCTTCCGACGCCGCCGATCGGTCCTGCGCATCGTTCGCCGCCTAGGCGACGCATGTCGGATTGCGCGCGGGCCCGGTAGAAGCCGGCAGCATTACCGCCTCCAGCCGAACCAGCGACATTAGTCATCGCCGGCGCTCGCATGGCAGGCTCCGCAACGCAGGCCCGGCGCCCCGTCGCGATCCTCAGTTCACCACTCGCCATCAGAATTCATCGTCCGATCTCGCCGTCCTTCCGTCGGCGGACGGAGCATTCAAGGATTCGCGACCATGAAAACCATCAACCCGAAGCCACGGGGCGCAATCGACGACCCCCTCACGCCCAGCCTGGCGCCAAGCCCGGCGCTCGAATTCGTGCTCGCCTTGGCCCGCCACCACGCACACTTGGACCACGAAAACGCAAAATTAACCAAGGCGGAGTTTATGGACACCGAGACTATTGTCACCAAGTCCTTAAGATGCCAAGTTACACTCGACGGCGATCTTGTCGTCCCAACCGAGGAGGTACCCCATGTCGGAAACCAACCCTAATCCGCCTAAGGCCGCGGTCTACGCGCGTTACCGCGGTCCGGAGAACGAGAGCACCATCTGCCGGCAGGTCGAGGCCTGCCGGCAGTACGCCGTCAAGGTCGGCGCCACGGTCGAAGTCGTTTACGCCGACCAGCCCACAACGGGCCGGGCCGGCCTGGACCGCCCGGAGCTTCGCCGAATGCTCGCCGACGCCAAGAAGGACGCCTTCGACATGGTGATCGTCGAAAACGGCGACCGCGTCGCCCGCGATCTGCACACGCTGCACATGATCCGGGAGGAGGTCGGCCGCCCGATCCACTACGTCGCCGGTCACCACCTCAGCGTCGTGGAAGAGCAGCGAGCGAAGCTGGTCCGCCGGCGATTGGAGGGCCGTAAGGCTGCCAAGGCGAGGCTGGCCGAGATGGGGTTCCCCTCGTCCTT
Organism: Bradyrhizobiaceae bacterium; assembly: GCA_003963435.1. Classification (GTDB taxonomy): domain Bacteria; phylum Pseudomonadota; class Alphaproteobacteria; order Rhizobiales; family Xanthobacteraceae; genus Bradyrhizobium. The sequence continues at coordinate 35,333 of RXJC01000054.1, forward strand.
TCCCTACATCGGCAAGATGCCGAAGCTCGGCCGCCGGCTCCACGCCGAGATCCGCAAGATGTACTACGCCGCCTGCCAGGCCGGCGGCGACCGGTCGGAGGTCGCTCGCGCCCTCAACATGCTGGCGCGCAGCATCGAGCTCGGCCGCCGGGACAACGCCTGATGAGCGACAAAAGGGATCCGACCGGCAAGCCTTTGTGGTTTGCACCCATCGGCGAGCCCCACCCGGCGTTCGGCTTCAGGCCGAGCGCCGACCTCGTACATGATGAGAGCACCGGCCGTTTCGTTCGATTCGTGTTCGCGGCGTACGCCATCGGCGCCGACGCGGAGGCAGTGGCCACCTTCCTGAACGACCTGAAGGCGCCGCAAGCACACCGGGAGTCCGAGGACTTCTGATGGACGAGCGCGTCGACACCAACAAAGCGCTGCTGCTGCCGGACAAATGGTTTCCGGCGGAGACGGAGGCCGTGGCGGACGAGGCTGCGGGACGCCGCGCGGTCGTCTACGCGCGCTACTCCTACCTCGGAAAGCGCGAGTCGAGTATCGAGCGGCAGCGGGACATCTGCAAGGACTACATCGAGACCAACAACCTCATCTTCATCGACCTCTATGCCGACAGAGCCCGCACCGGCACCACCAAGGACGGACGCGAGGAGCTCACGCGCCTGCAGAAGGACGCCACGGAGAACAAGTTCGACATCGTCGTCGTTGAAGACATCGACCGCCTCGGCCGCGTGCTCGAAGTCACCATCGAGATCTGGAAAGAGCTGAAGGACTTCGGCATCGAGGTGCACGACTCCGAGCACGGCAGGTTGTCGGCCGGACAGATCGGCGCCAAGGCAGGTGCCAGCGACGAGGAACGCAAGAAGATCGTCAAACGCAACCGCGAGGGCAAGCGGCGCAAGGTGCGGGGCGGTGGCTGGTCGGGGACCGTCTGCTTCGGGTACCAGCGGGAGCTGGTCGACGAGAAAAGCTCGCAGACCATCATCCTCAAGCATCCGAAAGAGTCCGAGATCGTCAAGGAGATCTTCGAGCTCTACGACAGCGGCGTGTCGGTGGACCGGATCGCAGACATCCTGAACGAGCGGCCGGCGGAAGAGCGCGGCAATCGCTTCTGGAACGGACACGAGATCCGGGGATCGGGAAAGTATGGCAGCGGCATTTTGCGGCGCCTGCGCTACACGGGCAAGTCCGTTCACGGTCGCCGCAGCGTCAAGAAGCAGAAGGACGGCAAGCGCAAGGTGATCGTCAATCCCCGCAAATCCTGGGCGGTCGGCGATCTGAAGGAAGATCTGATCATCATCGAGCGCGATCTGTTCACGCGCGTGCAGGAGCGGCTCAATCGCGACCACCGCGGGCCGCGCGATCCGGTCTGGACCGCGAAGCACTATCCCCTCGGGGGCAAGCTCTTCTGTGCCTGCTGCGGCGGCAAGATGACGCCGACGCTGAAGCGCAACGACGGCCATCCTCGAGCCATGTGCAACCGCGCGAGAAACCCGAAGCAGATCAAGCCTGACCAGAAGGGCTGCGAGAATACGCGGTCGACGTCGATCGACCAGATCGACGACATGGTCCGGGAAGTCATCTCCAGCGAGCTCGCAGACCCCGTCGCGTTCGAAGCATTCATCTGCGAGTACAACGCTCACCGTGCTCTCCTCGCCGAGAAGGATGAGACGGATCGGCCAGCGCTCGAGCGTACTCTGCAGGCGCTGGAAGAGGAACGCGCCGATCTGTGGAAGAACCGACACACGTTCGGCGAGGACTTCGTAAAGCCCCGGGCGACGGAGCTGGCGGGCCGCATCGCCGAAATCCGCGAAAGCGTCGAACGCATCGACGCTCGGCCCAAAACCAATCTCCACTTCGACGGGGATGTCCTCAAGGTGCTGGCATCGGATATCGCCGCTGTCTTCGCCCCGGAGTTTGACGCCATGACCGCGACCGGCGCCAAGGTCGTGGCCAAGCTCCGCAAGCTGATCGAGAAGGTGGTCGTCAACATCACGGCCGACGAGACTTCGACCGAGATCCACTTCAACGTGGCCGCCGTCGTCGAGGGTGCCGGCAGCGGGGTGATCAAATTCGTCCGATCACGACCCCGAACGGGACACACGCCTCTTCACACCGAGGTCCGCCGCATCGCGGCGTTGGTCGAAGCTGGCACCCATGCGCTGCGCGACCAGGAATGGGCCGCGATCTCACCGCTGCTGCCCGACTGCATCGGCCGAAGCAAACGCGGTTTGGCGGGCGCGGAGCCGCGCAAGGTCATCGACGCTGCGCTCCTTCATCTCCACGAAGGCGTGCCCCTCCTGCGCATGCCGGCTGCTTTCGGCGACCAGCGCGCAGTCTTCGAGGGTCTGAGAAGGCTGTCGTCATCCGGCGCCTGGGACCTAGTGGTGGAGGTCCTGCGCAACATCGCTCCCGACCGCGTGCCGACCAAGAGCAGCGGCATGTTCTGTACCGTCAAGGGACGGTATTCGACGTCTCTGAAAGGCCTGCCTGAGATCCGGACCCGTCACGGCGTCGAAATGGGTGCGGGCAAGTACGCGCCGACCGACGAGGAGTGGAAGCTCGTCGCTGATCTGGTGCCGGAGCACGTCCTGACCGTCCACAAGGAGCCGGCGCGCATCACGCCGCGCATCTTCCTGCACGGCATCCTCTACCTGCTCAAGACCGGCACGCCGATCTCCAACATGCCCTTGCTGGTGGGGTCCGAGACCTACTTCACGAGCAGCATCAAGCGCCTGGTCAACCATGGCTTCTGGGACCGCTTGGTGCAGCGTCTCGAGGATAAATCGCCGGCGACGCTGGCTTCGGCGGACCTGTCCCGGTTCGACATCCATCCGCGGTCGCCCCAGGAACGTCCCGTCTTCCGCCGTGCCGTGGCCAAGTCGGCCGATCTCGCCGGCATTCCCAGTCACGTACCCTCCGACCACGAGTGGAGCGTCATCAAGCACCTGTTTCCGCTGGAGCTTCTCTACGTCAACGAAAAGCTCGCGATGGACAATCCCCGGCTTCTCGCCCACGCGGTGCTCTATCGCGTCAAGGAGAAGATCCCTTACGAGGCGTTTCCCCCATACTTCGGCGACCCCAAGCTGATCCGGCTGACCATCACCAAATTCGTCTTCCACTACCTCTGGGACGAGATGTCCACCATTCTGAAGGAGAAGTCGCCCGCCACGCTGCAGGAGGCCGACATGAAGGTCTTCGACAAGTACAAGCGCGGCAAGACACGCCGATACGCCCACCTGTTGCCCGCGGTCGAACCCGAGGTGCCCTCGCACGCGCCCACCGATGCCCAGTGGGCCTTGGTGGAGCACCTCCTGCCGGAGAACATCCTGGTCGTGCGCGGCAAGCCGGCGATCATGGAGCCCCGCAAGTTCCTGCACGCCATTATGTTCATGGTCATGGAGCGGGTGCAGTTCGGCGGGTTGCCGAAGGGGTATTTCGGCGACGTGGACGATATCCGCTTCGCGATGCGTAAGCTCATCCGTCATCACTATTGGGATGGCATGGTTGCGCTGTTCAAGCACTTCGACGAAGAGTGGGCCGCAACGGCCGACCTGACGCTCTTCGACAAGATGGCGCGGTCGGCGAACGAGCAGCCGGAATTCAGGATGCACCGGGTCCGGCGGTCCGGCGCGGGCCCCGCGTCGATGCAAACGGGGGTCTGAGGGGCTTTGGGCGGCGAGACGAGCCGACTATCATCTTGGGATGCAAACTGAACGAATCGACGTTTCTCCGGCGCCGGCTTGTTGGCCCGGCATCCCGACTCCCGCGGTCCGACGCCGTCGTGGGAAAGCCGCCCCGCGCGACCAGGGGGCGCTCAATGGCTAATTCGCCCACCCTGATCGCCGCCGTCGTCGAGGCGACGGGCGAGCCCAAGCCCGCGGTCGAAGTGGCTCTGAGAAGGCTTCGGACGGCCGAACTGATCCCGGTGGGCGGTCGAGGCCCATATTCGGCCAAGATGGACTACGTGTCGGCCATGCGGATGCTGCTTGCCGTCTGCGCCTCCATCAAGCTCGAACGGGACGCGAACGTGCTTGCCGTAAAACGCTTCGAGCCGCTCACGGGCGGGCTGGACAACAACGAGACATTGGTCACCGAGGGGTACGATCCGGCAAGCATCAAGCTTCCCATCGACCATCTCGACCACGAGCACGCCCTCGGCGACGCCGTGATAACGCTCTTGAGAGCCGGCGCCGCCGGTGAGTTGTACACGTATCAGGAGACAGGACCGGGAAGGGCCGTATTCAAGGCGAAGGGGTATCTCCGGCTCTCGTTCTACCAGCCGATACCCTTCGCTCGCATCGAACACGTTGTCGGACACGTCAGAAAGGTCTGGCGGTACGGCTTTCTCGGCGGCGCGTCATTGGACGGCTACATCTCGGTCATGCGGGAGCGGCATCTCGGCGGCCGCCTGCAGATGTCTGAAATCGACGGACGTGCCGTGGAGATCATTGGGGAAGCCGTGGCGGACTGATGCGCCGGAGCTGGCGGGTGTCGGTTAGGCCGTGAACGGCACCGCCGATGCGGTCAACATCCAAGCGCATCCGAGGCCATCCTTGAAGATCATTTCAAGCCAAGGTTAGGTCAAAGAATCGGCAGCCCCTTGTTCGGCTCGGCGTCGTCTAAAGGGATTCTCCCCGCGGGGCCGAATTGACCACGTCTCGCATCTGATTGGTGCGAGTCCTTCGTAGCGATTTAATGGCGTTTCTCAAGTCGCAGGATTTCGAATATCGATGTGCGAATTGGTGGGTTTGCTTTCGAGTAAAACCACCAAGTCGCACGCGTCATTCCGAACGATACGGCTTCGACCTACGGCTGTGCCGATAGGTGTTCATCTGCTTCTCTACTTTTTGAGTAATTTTTGCCACCTGCACCGGTACCTCCCTAATAGGGGCCACTGACAGGAGGCATCTGGGCCTATCGCGCAAAAGTAGGTTGTGCACGGAATGCGTGTATCGATGCCACCGTTTGGTGTGCGCTTTCTCGTAGAGCACCCTACTGCCAAAGTCCCTTTGGCGGCCTGTCACCACTACTGAAAATCGGGCCAAGCCGACAGGCTCCGGCGCGCTGGTACCGAGCACCTAGTGAACCTCCCAGTGGCGCCTATCCGGAGGCAGGTGCCACCATGAGCGCGATCGCCGTAGTTCTTTAGGAGCGCAAGATGTCGAGTGGAGGGGGTGGAGGAGGGGACGACGACTCGCCGCGACCGGCGCCTCGGCCAGTGAAGCCAAAAAAGGGGACGGACATCGGGGGAGCCGGCGACCCCTGCAACATCATCGAACGGACCAAGGTTAATTCGCCGGACCGTACCGTGGCGGCGACGTTGCGCCGCGACGACGTGCTGACCGTCGAATATGACGCCGGTCCCCCCAAGCGGCTTATCGTCCGCGCCGCATCCGGGTCCGTGCTGGGATCGATCACCTCGCCATCCATGCCCCAGCTCATCCAATGCATCATCGGGGGGTACGGCTACGAAGCAATCGTCATCTCGATCGCAGGCGGCATGATCGAAGTCCAGGTCCAACCCATATGACGGCGATCACGGTCGTCGGCGGCGTCTATTCGGAACGATGCACCTGGCCTGACTGGGACATGATCTTCGGCTCCGGCGCACGTGCGGCTGCGGCTCTAAGCAGCCTCGTCGACGCCGTCGAGCTGGTCGCCTACGCGACGCCCGAAACGACCAAGCGCTTTCAAGACTATGCCTCGTTGTACGGGTTTCGGTTCTCGCCCCACTCGGCGCGGCGAGCGATTTCGTTCGACTACCTGCATTCGATGTCCGTGCCGGTGATCAGGCCGGCTTACGGAACGATCGCGCAGAATGCCCCTTTGAGTGTGAAGGGTGACGTCGTCTTGCGATTTGGGATGCTGGAGGGAACCGCCATGGTTAACGCGGAGGTCTGCATCTACGATCCCCAGGATGCTTTTTCGCCACAGGTCTTCCATGCGAACGGAAGCTCTGCCCGGCGCTTGGCGATAGTCGCGAATGCAGGCGAAATCGCCGCGCTTTCCGGCGACCGCGACAGGGCCACGGGGGCCCGCGCCCTGCTCGCAAAGTCGAATGCCGAAGTCGTGGTGGTCAAGGCTGGTCTCGACGGCGCGCTGGTGGTGACGCACGATGCGATCACCGCCGTTCCAGCCTTTAAGACGACGTCGACATTTACCATAGGCAGCGGGGACGTATTCGCAGCAGTCTTTGGTGCGCTATGGGGCGTCGAGGGTCGGGATCCTGTTGCCGCAGCGCGGTTGGCATCGATTGCCGTCGCCGAATACGTGGAAGACCGGAATTTGCCAGTAAGGCCCGTGAAGGCCCTCGAAGCGGCGCAACGCGACCCGCTGAAGGCCAGCCGCGATCGCGTCTATCTTGCCGGCCCCTTCTTTACGATGGCGCAGCTTTGGTTGATCGATGAAGCGAAGCGCTGTTTGACCGATCTGGGTATGGACGTTTTTTCGCCGTTTCATCAGATCGGACCCGGACCTGCCGAGGAGGTGGGGCCTGCCGACATAGAAGCGCTGAAGGAATGCGAGGCGGTCTTCGCCGTTCTCGACGGACTCGATAGTGGGACGATCTTTGAGGTGGGCTTCGCTCGTGCCATCGGAAAGCCGGTCGTCGGCTTCTCACAGACCGTGCCGGAGGAAGATCTCAAGATGATCGCTGGCTCTGATTGTATGGTGATTTCCGACTTCGTGTCTGCACTGGTGGCGGTGGCCGCGCGATGACGAGGTCGGCGCTGCTGCTTTCGGGCGGAATGGACTCGACCGCCATCGCCTTCTGGAAAAAGCCGAACATCGGCATCACGATCGACTACGGGCAGCGTCCTGCGGCGGCGGAGTTGCGTGCTTCGGCCGCGGTGTGTGCCGCCCTCGGGATAGAGCACATCATGGCTCGGGTCGATTTATCGTCATTCGGCAGCGGGGACATGGCGGCTCGGCCGGCGCTCGGTTTGGCTCCGCGCAGCGAGTGGTGGCCGTATCGCAACCAAGCGCTGGTTACCATTGCCGCAATGGCCCTGATTTCTCGCGATGTAGATCATTTGATGATCGGCACCTTGCGGACCGACGGCCACCACGCCGACGGCACGGGCGAATTCGTATGTCATCTGGCGGGCTTGCTGGCGATGCAGGAAGGCTCCATGAGGCTGGACGCTCCGGCTATCACATTCGATGCGGTCGAATTGATAAAGATTTCTGGCGTGCCGCTGGACGTACTGTGCTGGTCGCATTCCTGCCACTCGTCGGATTACGCCTGTGGCGAATGCGGGGGCTGCCGAAAGCATTATCGGACCATGGGTGCTATCGGTGTCGACCCCTATTGATACCCAGGCACAAGGCCAATCATTCAAGGAGCGCTTTGCGGATCCCGCTCCACGACCACAGCCTCTTGCCTTCGCGCCACTTCGGTGGCCGGTGACACGACGCGTTGCGTTGCCGAGGCTGGCCCCTCCTATGCCCGCAGATTTTACCGAGATAATCGTCGAAAGACGGTCGCGGAGATCGATCGAGCGCGCCCCGTTGCGTGAAGTAGTCAATTGCCTCTCGTTTGCGACATCCCCCTCATTCAAATGGAGCGTGGGAGGGCAGTTACGAACGCATCGACCTATGCACTCCGCCGGTGGTCTTCATCCAGTGGAAATCGCCCTGGTTACAGGCAACAGGCGGCATCGCATATTTAGACTGAATGCAAACGAAGCAGTGCTCGAGCTCTTGTACTCGGACCAACCTGAAACCCTGAGCAAGCTCGACGCGAAGATCTCGGAGGTATTCCCGCACGCGGAATGCGACTACCTCGTCATGGTTGCCGATTCGACCGCTTTGGATGCGTTCTACACCAATGCCGAGTCCTTGCTCTGGCGGGACGCCGGCGCACTGATGGCAACGCTGCATCTATGCGCGACCGCCTACCGCCTGGCCTTCTGCCCGGCCGGGATACTGGGCCGGGAACTCATCCAGGCGCTATTCGGAGTGGATACGCGCGTGCGGGCGTTGGGCGCCGCCGCTATTGGTCGCTTGAAAGCGGGCCGGTCAGGCGTGCCGCAGTAGCCGCATGTGCTGCCACATTACCGCGTCGAGCAGCCAGGCAGGGGTCTCGATCTCCTCGGCTAGATTCACGAAGCGGGCTTCCAACGAAAGGTAGTCTTTACTGGGCGATTCAGTCTCGCCAAAGAGACCGATGATCCGCCCGGCTCGCAGAATGTGCACGTCGAGGACGGCAACGGCCGAGGAAAGACGCCGGTTGCGAACGATCCAAGATGCGGTCTTCAACCCGATGCCCGGCATCTTCGTCAGTTGGTCCCGCAGCGATAAGTCGTCCAGATCGTCTTCATCGAGATCGGCGATGGCGGCAAGGCAGGCAGTCAGATAGCCCGCCTTCTGCCTGGGGAAGCGATAGCGCTGAGACCGTCCCGACAAATCGAAGGGCTCCGACAGGTGCCGTTCGATGTCAGAAGCCGGCGACACTTGGGTCAGCAGTCCACGATCTCGCAGGCGTTTGAAGGCAGCCAAGCCGATCTCGGCGGGCATCCCGTACCCGCCCAGCAGACAGGCCGCTGTCTCTTCAGCAAGCGAATTCCCGAGACTCAGCCGGCCATAGTGGCCATGCACTTTCGCCTGCCAGGCCTGACCGCACCAATATGCAGGCGTAAAAAGCTCGTCGAAGCGGCCCCAACTCAAGCCGGACTGCAAAAGCGTGTCGGCCGCGGGCATGCGCCGCTCGAAGGTCTCTTCCGCAAAAATTGTGTACATCGTCTGCATACCGGCCTCCAAAGCCGAATTGCAAAAATATGGATAAATATGCATTATGCATTTATGGCGGCAAGAGATAAGCGGCATCGTCTTCGTGGACAGCTTCAGAATCTTTTGGATGATGGAGGCTGGAACCAGGTTCGGCTGGCGGCCGAGCTCGGCATCTCCCAAGGGCACCTGTCGAAATTGAAGCGGGGACTGGTGCCGGGGAGCCAAAAGATCGCAGATCGACTGGGGGACTTGAACGAACGAAAGCCCTCGGCGCGGCGGGAGCCGTGGCTTGCGGTAGTGCAGGAGGCCGGCGCTAGATCAAGAGATGCACGGATCGCGATCGAAGCAATCGCCCGCCTCGTCAGACGAACGAAATCCTAGCATTTCGCAAATGCATCTAGGCGCAAAGCCTTACTTCAATACCCGTTAGCGTCTCCAGGTTTGATAGCGTATTAGGTTCATTGAGACGGGAGCAAATGTCGGCGCTCTGGGCCGCTCCGCACCTTACGCTCGACGATCTCGGCGACTTCTCGTCCATCGATGCGACCGCGCTCGCGCAGCCTTCGGGCAACCGACAACATGGCTTCGCGGTGTCCTTCAAGGAGGAGACGGCAGGCCTTGGCCTGCCTCTCAAGCTCCACATTGACGGCGCGGCGGACATCCGGAAATCGAAGTAAGTCTTCGCCCGAACGTGCTGCTCCGCGATAAAGAAGGGGCGTTGGTCCCGCGAGGCCCATCGAGGAAACCATGGCGCAAGCCAATCGTGTCGCTTGGTCGATATCGCCGCCTTCTCCACCGGCACCGTGAGAAGGTTTGCCGAACGTCAAGATTTCTCCGACGCGCCCGGCCAAAATGGCCTGCAGACGACACCCGTAGTCGTCTGCAGTAAGGAGCGCCCGCGCAGCCTGCGGCCGCACCACCATGCCTCCGCGCGTCGATGTGGCGGCCACGGACGCAAACACACCCTCAGGGCCGAAATGAAGGACGTCGACGACAATGTGCGCCGCCTCGTGAACGCAAGCCACCCAGACTTCATGCTCGGATCGGTTGTCCTCGCCGAGCAATGATCTCTTCAAGTCGCCAAAGGTCATGGGACGGTCACCGTCATTGCGAACCGCACGACGCGCGTCCTTCACGACGCGTTCGACGTCGGCGCCGACCATGCCGATGGCGAGTTCAGCTAACGACACCAGGTCGTCGTCACGCAGATCATCCTGCAGCCGAACTCGAAACATCTGCTCGAGCTCTACCACGTCGGGGAAGCCAATCCTGATGTGTTTTTCGAGGCGGCCAGCCCTCAGCAGTGCGGGCTCACAACGAGACAGGTCGTTGCTGCATCCGATTATCACGACGCCTTCGCGGCCCTTGATGCCATCAATCTCCGCCAACAGCGCGTTGACAACCTGAACAGAGTAATCGCGATGGGAATGTGTCATGAAACTTCTGGCGCCCACGCTGTCACACTCATCCATGACGATGCATGCTGGCGCATTTGCGCGGGCCTCTTCGAAGCTCTTCTTCATGGCGCGAAGCATATGACCGAGGTGACCTTCGCCGCTTGCCTGCCAAGCGGCCATGTTGGCGTCGTCGACCATGTACAAGCCTGCCTCGGCGCAGTATACGGAAGCGAACGTCGTCTTGCCGCAGCCCGGTGGTCCTTCCAGCGCAATCGCCGACGAGACCGCATTCCACGGAAGGCAGCCCTGCTTCCAAGCGCGTATGTCGGCAATGCTTGCCTTCGCCCATGCGCGAGCTTCTCCTAAACCGTGGAGCTGAGAAAGGACGAGTCCACGGCCGTTGATGTTGGCCTTCTTTATCGCATGGAGTCGCGCGAGCTCATCGACACATTGTCGGGGGGTGCGATCGAAGCGGATCGCAATAATCAAGTCTTCGATCGTCGCGCCCGCGCCGATCGGAATCTTCGCAATACCTGCGGTGCGCCGGCCCGTGACGATGCGAATGGTACGTTCGATCGTCAACGCATCGATGCGGGGAAATTCGATCGTCGTCGACGCCGCTTTGACGAGACACCGTGGAAGGTGGGATTTCGCAAGGGGGGAAATGCCGAAGAAGGGCAAGCCCAGAGCCAAGCCATGCAGGGCGGCTCCTTCTCGTTCGTCGGCAACCGAGGCTTTGGGCGGTTCGGTCACGGTCATGAAGAGAACGTCGGACGCCTGGCGGCGCCGGAATCCCTGTTGGATGATATCGACCCTGCGGCGTCCTTGGTAGAACAGCTCTTGCAAGGATTGCGAGACGCGGTTCAAGGCCCGCGGATCGGCAACATCGAGCAGGACCGTCGGAGCGCCTCCTCGCACCGCGGTGTGCAAATCAGGTCGTTCATCGAAATATCGCGAAAGCAGAAGGTCCACGGCAATACGGCCGGGGTCCGGCGGCCGGTCGGTCGAACGATGCGACGGAGCTTGGTCGGCCTGTTCTTCAAGATCGAAGTCCACAGCCTCGTCCGAGCGATCGCGGAGCCTGCCGAACCCGCGACTGATGCGGCGACCGAACGCCGCGGCATCTTTGATCTGGCGATGAAACTGATTCGCTTGTTGCCACCATCTCTTATACGCAGCGAGTTCCAGCGGTCCCAGTCCGCTCAGCGTTTCGCCTGCGGTTGGAGGGGTGCCGTCACCACGCTGTCGTTCGTCAACGCTGTCGCTGGCGACAGGGACCACGTCGACGTCGGGGGCGGACTTGGGGCGGCCGCCGAAGCCCGGGCAGTCGGAATGCAAGTCCGACGTGGGTTGAACGATCATGATCCGTCCCCGTTCGTGGGCGGTCCAGCACGCGTCGCGTTAGGCACAACGGCGCGGCGACCAAGACAAAGGTTGTGGGCGAGCCACGACGTCGCGAGACGTGCACGATGATGCGTATCGAGCGGCATTCGCCGGAGCGTGTGCGATAGTACCAGAGCAGCGGCCGGGTTTGCGAACGCGACGTTGAGCAACGTCGTCATAGTCAGATCAATCTTGATGCCGATCTTCTGCGGCGCGTCGAACGGCAGAACGAGACCAATGGCCGCCGCAGCGTCACCCCTCACGGCGGCGCGCCATTTTGGAATGGTCGAGGAGATTGCAGCTACGCAGACAGCAACGTCGTCAACCATCCTGCCGTCGAACTGCTCAGCCCGAAATGTTCGCCAATATGCCAGGGCCGTCGGCCATGCTTCATCGTCTGGACGGCTTCCTTTGTTCGCTATGATTCGGTCCATGGTCGAGATCCATTATTCGCTCCGAAGATGACTTCGGCGCGTAGCGGGAACGTGCGGTCGGATGGGGCGAGCGGCTTGCCGGGATGAGCTGGACGGGGCCGCCTGGTCGGCTGTCGTGCGCCGCGTTAGGAGGAATGAACCTGTAGCGCATGCCGACCAAGCGGCGTGCCGAAGGTTGCTTCCAACGAGGAAAGTCCTCCGCAGAGGATTTGCGGTCGAGACAGATGATGTCTGACGGAGAGCTAGATCGTTGCCTTCGAGACTGGCGTCGCCGGGCGGGTAACGAACGCACCGAGGATCATATTCGTCTCGCCGGCCGGGGGGTAAACCGATGACCCGCGCGCGGAGCATGGACCGTCCGGCGCGCAGGCGCGAAGCCGCGCTGTGCGCCCGGTGGGAGACAAGGTATGGTCGTCGCGATTCACAGGTCTCTATCTCCTACGAAGGGACCGTATAGCAGACGAAAGCCAGTATTGGTAGCTGTGTGCTCCCGAAAATCTGGGGTATGGTTAACGGCGGTTCAGTTGGACGACGGCTGATCGGTCGTCCTCGCGAGGCAATCCCTAGGTGGAAAACATTCTTACTCCAACACTGATAAGAGCCGCGAGGGCGCTTCTTGGGTTTGATCAAGCCGCGCTTGCGGAGGCCTCCGGCATATCGCGAAAGACCATTTCGCTCATCGAGATCGATGATCAGGTGAAGCTCGACGCGCGTCGGAAAGACGTTCTGATCAAGTTGCGCCAATATCTTGAAGACCAAGAGGGCGTACATTTCACCTTCGCCAGCGACAAGAGCGGCGAAGGGGTCCGCTTAAAGCGCGCTCGGGATCGAGCTTGAAGCACTGGGGTGCTAAGAGATGTTACGTGCGCGAACCTGCTTCCGGCTTTTGGCTTGAAGCAGTGCTCCGCAAGCTCTGGCTTTGACTCGACTTTCAAACGGAAGCGTAGATAACGTTTCATCACTGCTGACGTTTCCACCAGGCCTCGCCAAAGCCGAATGGCTCAAATACATCACGACCGCTGGGCGCATCGGAAAAGGTTATCATCATCCGGATTGTGGTTTCCGAGATGAAGGACATCCAAGCACGCCCTGAAAGACTGAGCGCGCAAATACCCGGGTGCGAGTTTATTCGGGATCTGGAGACCATGGCGGACAAGCAAGAATTGTTTGCGCGCCTAGCAGAGCACTTCGCATTTCTCACTGAAGACCTGGAGCGGGCGTTGTCCGACCATCGTCACGATGACGGCAAACCGTCCAAGGAACACGGCCTCATCTAAATCCCTCGATTCCGGGCCACATAAGTCCAACCGGCACATGCCGCCGGTCTCTAGTGAGTCATCGTTAGCGGGGCGAAACGAGCTTCCTATGGACTCTCCGGGTGCAGGGTGCAACGATAGACGCATACAACCTCGGGAGATGATAAATTGGCCAAGTCGACACGGAATAGCGGAAAACCCTGGACGCCGGCGGATGTTAAGCAGCTGAAGCAACTTGTGAAAAGCAATACTCCCACGCGCGTCGCGGGCCTAAAACTAGGTCGGACTGAAGCGGCGATCTACAACAAGGCTTCGGAAGAAGGAATATCCTTGGCTCCGACAAACCAAAGCCCTTACGGCACCAAGAAAAAGTGAAAGCGCGTTCTCTCGTGCTTTTGCTTCGTTCGCGGCGTCCGGAACGGACCTAACCGCCCTACCGGTGCCCAGCGAAAGCTTTCGAAAAGATCGCGAATGCAAGCACGCAGACCAGCGATAACATGATCGTACCCATTTTGAGGCGGGTGAGGGTGCAGGCAATGGTTCCCTCCCATTCGCCGGTGACGGAGGTCTTATCAAGCAATCTTGCGAGCCACAGGTCTTCGGCGACATCGGTAACCCCGTAGGCCACGCTCATGAAGAGGCAGAACCATGCTATTGGTTCGATGTAAGGCAGGTTCGCAGCGAATTGCGGCAACCGTTTCCAGAACAATGCGGCGGCGAGCGACAGAGATATAGCGAACCCGACGTCCAGCCAAAGCAGGATCGGGCGCACATATACTGCGAGTGCTTTTCTGCCCGATGCCGTTCTGACGGTGCCAGCCTTAGACTTGAACAAGTCGATGTAGGCCGCATCGTATGAGAAAATGCGCTCCGGCACCAGCAAAGGTGACTTCTCGCCCGCGGCAAGCGTATCGTCCACCGAAGCTCGATACTTCTGGTTTGCGGCGAAGCAAGCCGCAGCGACGACGAAACATGCAATCATCAGAAGCAGCTCGATCGACATGAGACGTCCTCATCGGTGAAAGATCAGCGTCGTTTGGCCAACGGAAGCTATCCGGTTCCCCGGCAGTCTTCACCTAGGCAATCGCCGAGGTACCGGACGCCTGCCTTGTGCACCTCGCCGCAAAGAATCTCGAAGATGCTTACGCAGCCCGGTCGCTTTTCATGCGCTCGGCGGATATCCGGGCGTGGTCGTGGATGGGTACCGACGCGACATCGTTACATGCCGAAAGCGACTTGCGGGACCGCAAATTTGCTCACTTTCGGCTCAACCGCTGCGATCTGAAATCGGCCATGAATAAGTGCATGGACAACACCGAACGAAATTTATGGACGAGGACATCGTCCAAGGCATCAGACCTTGGGAGACGACGTCTCAAAGGTTCTAGCGCAGCAAATGGGTTTTCTTTGCTGTTCGGACGGCGGAGCAACGCACTTCAGCTAACCTAGGACCTTCCCCAGTCGTCCGGTTGTGCGATCAGCCGTAACTTCGCTCCTGTCCGATAAAGGAGGCTAGTATGGCGAAAAGGAGCATTGCCAAGAAGACGACCACGCGCAGGGCGAAGAAAGCCGCCAAGCGGCAAACCACAGCGAGGGTCCGTTCTGCGCGACCGGTGCCTCTATCGAGCGTGATATTCTCCGGTGCGTCGCCATCTCCGGCTGACGTAATCGCCATACCGCCCACGTCAACGTTCAATCAAGGTCTGTCGTCGGCGGACGAACGCACGATGCTTCGGCTTCTTGACGTCCCGGGCGCAAAGTCCCGGGATTGCACACCGGTCACGGGACCGATCCGGCGCCGAATCAAGTCTCGCGTGGATGTCGGGCCCTTCAATGTAAGTGGCCTCGACATCGCGGTCGACTCGCTAAAGGCTGCATTCGACGAGGCTTCGGAGCAAATCCCGGATGTCGTGGCCCTGGTGAAGACGGCCGGTATGCTGTGCGTGCGTGCCAAAAGAACCAATCCGAACTCGTTTTCCAACCATAGTTGGGGCACGGCGCTGGACCTTTTTTTCGGTCAAGGCGTGATACCTCAGGGAAGTCCCAAGACATATCGAGGGTGCCTGCAACTCGCTCCTTTTTTGAATCGCCACGGTTGGTACTGGGGAGCCGGGTTTTCGGGCCGCTCGGTGGATAGCATGCATTTCGAACTCGCCAAGGAAACGATCGAGAGGGCTGTTCGCCGGGAGGCTTGAACGCACCCCTGTCAGGCCTCTCGAGGTTTCGGGGGCTTATTCCACTCGTTTATCTCCACTCGGGTTTTGAGTGCGCGGACGACGAGCGCCGTCGCCAACAAGAATGGACCCAGGTACTCAGGCACGGAAACTCGTTGATCGACTACGTCGAGGCGGTTCGTTGACATGGCCAAGCCGATAGCGCCGAGTGTCAAATAGACGTAGTCGAGCTCCTTGGCCCAATGTTCGCCCCGCCATTTCGTCAGATATGCGGCGCCGCCCCTGATGAGCATCTCGCCGAGCGCGACGAACAATATCGTCGCATAGACGGTCGTCGCTGCGACGATATCCAGATAATGAATACGGGCCTGGCCTGAGAAGTCGATGAAGAAGAACACAACGATGCTGAAGTATCCGATCCCAAGGAGGACATAGAGATAGGTCGGGATTTCGCGACCTGGTTCGCGGAACACCTTGGCAAAGTGAAAGTGCAGCAAGGGCACTAGATTCGCTATGAACGCGATGAGCGGAACGTTATCTGAAAAAAACCGCATCGTTTTCCCTTGATGTCCGAAGATCACAGAAGAGGGGCGCGAGAGGCGCGCTATGCTTCAGGCGTGTTCATTCTAAAAGGAATGTGTGCATTACGCTCGGCCTGAAGGCGCTTTCCGCAGTCTTGCCAAAGCACGCGTTCAGCGCGGTCCTTCGGTCGCACAAATGTCCTGTGGGACTGCTTTCTGAGGTTGCACGGAAAAGCAGCACAGCGTCCGCCAACAAGATTCCCGATGAAGGGATCCGGCTCGGACCATGCGGCACGCTAAGGCAAGGTCGGGCTTTATCGGATTCCAGCGTCGTCGCGTATAGTTTCACGTCGGCGCAAACAAACCCGGGAAGATGAAATTTCCTATCACCATGATTCCTTTGGGGATCGACCTCGGAAGGGCCTAGTCCTGCTCCCCTTCGACGAGAGCGATATTCCGACATCACGCCCCTACGCAGTGGACGGCGCATGGGCAGGCAACGGCGAGATAACCCCTGCAACGACCTGCAACGGTCGTCCGTCACGCAATTGTCCGGGAATGCCCGGGTATCCCCGAGTATCGCGAGTTTGGTCTTGATGTTCTTATCCCTCATCTTGGAATGGAGATGAGCATGATCGAAGCATTTTCTCTGGCGAACGCACATCGCTTCGGAGATGCCCTCGCTTCGCAGGCGCGCCTGCGTCACGCAGTCTTCGTCCAGCAACGAGGGCTGGCGCATTCCTCTTACGAAGGGCTGGAGTTCGACGAGTTCGATACCCCGGCCGCTAAGTATTTGGTCTGGAGAGACGAACGAAAGGTGGTTCGAGGGTTGGCTCGGATTCTTCCCACCAACAGATCCTATATGCTGCAATCGTATTGGCCCCATCTGGTAACCGACGGTAAGTTACCGCCATACCCGAACATGGTCGAGGTGACCCGAGTATGTGTGGACAAGTCGCTCGATCCAGTTCGTCGCAGGACAGTGCTTCCGGAACTGCTTTGTGCGATTCATGAGATCTTATCGCTCACGGGCAGCGCCGGCATGCTGGGAGTTACCCGAGAACATCTGCTGACACACTTTCTCCGGACAGGAGTGCGATGGCTCGGCCAGCCCGATTTGATTGAGGGCGAAATCGAGCGTGCCTTCTTCGTTCCGACCCATTTCATTCGTCCGGAACATCATTGTCGACGATACGGCATAGTAGGCCCTGTCCTTGCCAATCCTGAGGATTTCGCCATTGCCCCCAAAGCCGCATAAGAAACGCCCGGAAGAGGCCGTCGATCCCAGGGATACGGCCGAAAAGATGGCGGACGCCGTCTCCTATCTCTGCCGCATTGCGGCGCAGGAGGGTTTGTATTCCGTGCTTCCCGACTTGCTCGAGGCACAGCAGAAGCTGGAGAGGATTGCGTCCTCGCTGGATCCATCTGAGAAGCAGTCAAATTAGGAAAGTTCTGATGCACCTGCATGCGTTTGACCGCAACGAATCCGAAGTACGCTACTACTGTCGTAAGCTCCCAAATCTGCTGACGTCCGCATCCGGTGCGATCATTCGCGACGATCGCGGCAATCGGTTCATTGATTTTCTAGCGGCTTGCGGAGCGCTAAACTACGGGCACAATCATCCGAAACTCAAGGCAGCCGCCCTTGAGTATCTCTCCGCCGATGGAATCGTTGCGGGTCTCGACTTTCATACCAGCGCCAAGCTGGCTTTCGTCGAACGCTTCCGCGAAGTCGTACTTCTTCCACGTGGTCTGAACTACAAACTTCAGTTTCCGGGGCCAACAGGGACGAACTGTGTAGAAGCGGCCGTGAAGTTGGCCCGGAAGGTGACCGGCAGAACATCTGTTGTGGCGTTCACAAATGCGTTTCACGGGATGACCGCAGGCGCCTTGGCGTTGACTGGATCGCTCAGGGCGCGAAGCGCGTCTGCCGCAGTTCTCAACACTGTCGTCCGCATTCCGTTCGAAGGCTACCGTGGCGCCGGTCTCAGTGAGCTCGATCGGCTGGAGGCAATGGCCAGCGACCCGTCGGGAGGAATTGACCCCATAGCCGCGGTTATCGTCGAGACGATCCAGGGGGAGGGAGGCCTCAATGTTGCATCGACAGATTGGCTGCGAAGACTAGAGATGCTGACGCGTCAGCTCGGAGCCTTGTTAGTAGTCGATGACATCCAAGCGGGCTGCGGTAGAACCGGTTCGTTTTTCAGCTTCGAACGGGCTGGCGTCGTTCCAGACCTGGTCTGTCTTGCAAAGTCGATAAGCGGTTTCGGGCTGCCTATGTCCCTGCTTCTAATGAAGCCCGAACACGACGTTTGGGAGCCTGGCGAGCACAACGGAACCTTCCGCGGCAACGCACTGGCATTCGCAACGGCGAAGGCCGCGATCGACTTGTGGGAAAGCGGTGAGATGGCAGTGTTGCAGCGGAATTCGCGCATACTCACACAATGGACGAGACTGATATCAGAGGAGTTTCGAGTGAATGATCTGCAGCCCAAGGGGCGCGGGATGATGCAGGGGTTGAAGTTTTCGCCGACCGAACATGCGGAAGCCGTCGCGGCGGCGGCAGTCAAGCGCGGCGTCATAGTCGAATGTTGCGGGCCCTACGGCGAAGTCCTCAAAATCATGCCACCGCTCAACATCGAGCCAGAGATCCTAATGGATGGACTCGACCGATTGGCGGACGCAATTCGGAGTGTTCTCTCCACTGAAACGCGATGCGCAACGAAATCCTGTCGCTCAAAGCGGTATAAGACCCAGCTTGATGCCCATGATAACGGCGGTAATACGATTGTTGGCCCCAAGCTTTCGCATTCCATTGCTTAAATGGAACTCCACGGTCTTTTCCGAGATCCTTAAAATCTCCCCGATTTCCCAGTTTGTTTTTCCCTCCTTGCACCAACGCAGACACTCGGTTTCTTGGCTGGTAAGCGCAACAATCGATTGTTCGCGACGATCCGCGAGTTCGCAATATTTCAGCCAGTACTGGACGCTCAGCATATACATGTGCGTCATTCGATGCGCCGGCGCGCGGGCTTTTTGCCGAAGGCTGACGCTAATCAGGTCGATTTCTTGTCCTCTACCGTGTATCGGAATGGTAATACCCGAGTGAACGCCGAGCTCGCGGCATTGCCCAAAGAAGAGCTTCTGCTCGCGCGTGAAGCCGCCTCGGGGGCTCGCGTCCGACCAATCGAACGGGCCTCTTGCATGATGAGCACGTTGTACGACGGGGTCGATCTTGTCCCAGTCCTGGCTCGTATAGGTTTCAACGTAACCTGGAGGAAAGTCGGCCCAGGGAAGCGACACCAGGCGCCGATTGTTCGTTCTCGCAAAAGCCGCGTTCTCGTAGCCTTCGGCGCCTATCGCCGCCATGAACAACTTCTTTAGGTCCGCTGCTGATGAGACGTTCTGTGTGCTTTCAATAAAGGTCTCGAGATTTGTCCCCATGGTGCCCCCATCGGTATCTTCGTGATCAATGTGTCGTCAAAAAATCCATCATCGCTGCGTTGAAGGCTTGTGGCGCTTGCCAATGTGCGGCGTGTCCCGCGCGGATCAGCATCGGCTGCGACTTCCAAAGATTTTTGAACGGAATGCGTTCTAGATAGTCGAGGCGCAGGAACGGATCCGCGTCGCCTTGCACAATCGCGACGGGTCGGTCCGACAGTGATACGGTGTCGACCTCGTCGGCGCCGCGGCCCGCCATTGCATTCGCAACCATCCAATAACGGGCTCTGCCGTCTGTACGGCGGACCATACGCCACAAGTGGTGGTCTTCGCCCAGCCGCTCGCCCATCATCGCGTTGGCGTAACGGCGGACGTCGTCCCGACTGAGCCACCAGCGACCGGCGAGTGCGGTCGCGCCGGTCCAGCGGAAACCCTCGGCGGCGCCGGCAGGAGTTAGGCGCACGGGAGGGGTTCCGGTGATCAGGAGCGATCGGACCGCCGGATCCGACGCGAGCATCTCAATACCGACGTGTCCACCCAGCGACCAGCCGACGACATGATAACTCTCGTAGCCCAGCCGACCCATGAGCTTGGTCAACGTGCGCGCATATCCAGGGAAGCTATACGTCGTACTGGGTCGGTTTGAATTATCCGACCCCCCGTGCCCCGGCAGATCAGGCACTACTATGCCGAGATCTGACCGCGACAGCTCCCTTAGCTGCCTTGCAAACACTTCTTTGCACGAAGAATTGCCGTGGATCAGAACAATACCAAGCCTTCCGGCTTTTCGATGAAACAGCCGAAGTCGCAATCCTTCAATAACAAGTGTGCGCGACGTCATCGGCGAGCTTCGCAAAGACGATGGCAAGCATTATTGGCTTCGCGGAAAAAGCTTATCAGGCGCAATCTATGATTGTTCATCCTACACGCGTAGATGGGCCGGTCAAGCCGTATCTAGGCGATGCAGCAAGTGTTGGACTTCGGGCAACCCGGATGAGACGGTTCACGGCCACGGTCGCTATCGGCCAGGCAGTTGGTGGCTGCAGTGAGAAAGCCAGGCGAACAAACCGAATTTCGCTAGGCCAGCGCTGCCATTGCGCGCCGGTCAGTAGGCTAGGGATCGATCTCGTTTCGAGATCAGAAGGATCTCAAACATGATCTTGTAGTGAGGATCAGCGTACGATTTGTTCATGCATTGCATCATAGACCCAATCCGCTGCGAGGTCGTTTGGTACGAACAAGTAGCGGAAGTTCGGCTGCCCGGTGCGGTTAGCTAGGAGAGTAGATGCCTGCAAGCGAGATGAAGGCAATCCGACAGCATGAATTTGGTGGCCCTGAAGTGCTGCGGTACGAGAATGCGCCAGTCCCCGTATTAAAGTCAGGCGAGGTTCGCATTAGCGTTCGCGCGGTGGGTATCAATCCTCCCGATTGGTATCTACGCGATGGATATAAAGCGCTGCCTCCGGAATGGCAGCCGGAAGTCTCCTTTCCTGTGATTTTGGGGACAGATGTATCGGGCGTTGTCGATGCGGTCGCCGACGACGTCGAGGGCTTCTCCGTTGGCGATGAGGTCTACTCCATGGTTCGTTTTCCCGGCGGTCTTGCGGGAGGCAGCAGGGCCTATGCCGAGTACGTCACCGCGCCGGCGTCGGAAGTTGCGCTTAAGCCGAGGGGCATCGATCATGTGCATGCGGCCGGAGCTCCGATGTCGCTGCTCACCGCGTGGCAGTTCATGATCGAACTGGGTCACGTCGAACCGAATCCGCTGCAACCCAAGGAACATCAACCCGTCCCGCTCGAGGGCAAAACCGTGCTTGTGAACGGGGCGGCGGGTGGCGTAGGCCACTTCGCGGTGCAGATCGCGAAACTGAAACGCGCGCGCGTCATCGCCGTGGCGTCAGGCAAGCACGAGCCGGTTCTGCGCGAACTCGGGGCCGACGACTTTATAGACTACACTCAGACCCCACCCGAACATATTGTGCATGACCTCGATCTTGTCATCGACGCACTCGGCGGTCCGACCTCCGGTCGTTTTCTAAGTACGCTGAAGCGTGGCGGGGCATTATTTCCCATATATCCCTTGGGCTTCTCGGGGGCAAAGGAAGCCGAGGAGCTGGGCGTAACGGTATCGGCAACCCAGGTACGCTCGAACGGCGCGCAGCTTGCTGAAGTAGGTTGCTTGCTTAATGACAGCACGCTCCGCGTCGTCATCGACAGCACGTTCGCGCTTGCCGATGCTCGCCAGGCCCACGAGCGAGCAGCCAAAGGGCACATTCAAGGCAAGATTGTACTCACCGTCGCTTGAGAGCGAGCGGGCTATCGATCGATGTCGCTTGTCCGCAGCGGTTCAGATGTTCGATCCCGGTCGGCATAAAATGCTCAAGTTCTTCGCACCGGAACGGTCAAGATCTTTCCTTCTTCAATCAGAGAGCGGCACACGATCTTCAAAGCGGTGACCACTTCACGCGTGGCCCGGCTGACCGGCCGTCCGCGCGGTAGCGCCAGAGCGCGCTCGGCTTGTATCCACGGTACTCGCGCGGCTGACAACACGCCGGCAGCGACTTCCTGCTGGATGCCGGAAAACGGCAGTAGGCCATAGCCGAGACCCGCGGCCACCATGCGCTTCATCGGCGTACTGTTGTCTACCCGCAACGAAGAGGGCACGGTCGATGGGAACGGAGTGCGGCTGAGCGGCGTCACCGCGGCCGGCAAAGTGTCGAACTCCTTGCGGGTCAGCTTGCCGCGTTTGAGCAGGGAATCCCGTGGCGGCCCGATCACGAATACCTGTTCTACAACCAGCGTTTCATAGTCGAGGTGATCGTTCGGCAATGGCGTCGTTACGATCGCCAGGTCGAGTTCGCCTCGCAGTAGGCGATCAGACAAGCTCTCCGTCAGGCCTCCGCTCAGCTCAAGTCGAACGCGTGGAAACTGCTTCACGAAGATCTGGGCGAGAGGGGCGTACAGAATGTCGCCGAGACTAGATGGTGCTCCGAGCCGCACTGTGCCGCTGGGCTCACGATTTTCGGTGTGCACTTCGGCTTTTATGTCATCAACGACCGCGAGCAACCAGCGCCCACGCGCGAGCAGCACCTTGCCGGATTCCGTCACGGATACGCCGCGCGCGCCGCGTTCGAGCAGTGAGCCGCCCAGTTCATCTTCCAGTTCTTTGACGTGGCGGCTAAGTGCCGATTGGGCCACGTTCAGCGTACTCGCGGCTGCGGCGAAGCCGCCGCGTTCCGCAACGGCAACGAAGTAGCGGATTTGGCGCAAATCCATTCCACGTCCTCCAATCGCAAATCGAGATAGGGACCATATCAAATATATGCTTGTGAGATAGGAGAAAAGGAGCAGTCTTCCCTCAACGATAATTCAGGGAGAGACGAGCATGGGCATCGCTGCGGATGATTCGCGCAGGACGTCGGTATTCATCGCCGGCGGCGGGCCGGTAGGTCTTGCGATGTCGCTATTGCTCGACAGGTTCGGCATCGACTGCGTGCTGGTCGAGAAAAGCCCGACCACAACGGATCATCCAAAATCGCGAGGGTGCTGGGTCCGGACGATGGAGATCTTCCGGCAATGGGGCATCGAGCAGGCCGTCCGAGAACGCGGACTGCAAGAAAATTCCGACATGTTCGTCTACCTCGACAGTATTGCGGGACACGAGTTCGGCCGAACCCGCCCTGAACCAAACGTCGGTCACACTCCGGCCTGGAAGAGCCTGGTCGCGCAGGATGTGGTCGAGGAAGAGATTCTAAGGGTGGTGGAGAAGTCCAAGCACGCAACGGTGTTGTTCAGCACCGAGTGCGAATCATTCGAGGAAACCAATAGCGGCATCCGCGTCAAGACACGTTCGGAAAAGACCGGTGAAGTGACGGAATGGACTGCGACCTATCTGATCGCAGCCGACGGAGCAGGTAGCCGCACGCGCCGCAGCGCCGGCATCGAGATGGTCGGGCCGTCAACGCTGGCGGTGATGTCAAACGAATATTGGCGCGCCGATTTGTCGCGGTTGCCGATCGCGCGCGAGGCAGCCGGCTTTATGATCATTCCGGATGAGCCTGGGCTGCCCCGCGCCGGCATTCTCAACACGAACGGCAGGGATCGCTGGTTGACCGTGACCCAGATCGGCCTGACCAAGGATGATCGCGAGCGGCCCTGGACCGACCAGGAATTCATCGAGATCGCGCGGGGCCATGCCGGCATTCCCGATCTTGAGGTAACGCTGCTGAACCGCTCGATCTGGCGCGTCAGCATGCAGGTCGCCGAAACGTTTCGAAAAGGACGGGTGTTTCTCGTCGGCGACTGCGCACATCGATTCCCTCCCACGGGCGGCTTCGGCCTGAATTCCGGCGTCCAAGACGCACATAATCTGGCCTGGAAACTCGCCTTCGTGCTGAAGGGTCTGGCGAACGACAAGTTGCTCGACAGCTATTCGAGCGAACGTCGACCAATCGCGCAGTCGAACGCCAATTTCAGCTACGGAAATCGACGGCGCTTCGAACTCACGGACGACGCCGTGCGGTCGCAGAATCCGGACCGGATCCGCTTCTGGATCAACGACATGGACAATCATCTGCACAGCATCGGGCAGAACTTGGGACACAACTACGAGGATGGAGCGGTGATCCCGGATGGCACCGTCGCAAAGGCATTGAACTCGCGCTACTACACGCCGACTGACCGTCCTGGCGCGCGTTTCCCCCACATCTGGCTCGACGCGCCGCGCAAACGTTCGACGCTCGACTGGTTCGACAAGGATTTCACTGTCGTCGCAGGTCCGCTTGGCGGCGAGTGGCTGGAAGCGGGCCGCGAGGTGTCCAAGAAGGTCGGTTTGTCGCTCTCGTTGAAACAATTGCCCGCCGCCGATCCGGCGGAAGGATTTCAGCTGGGCATGCGTGGGGCCGTACTGGTGCGCCCCGACGGACATGTTGCGTGGCGAATGCCGTGGCTGCCGCAAGATCCGGCAAGAGAGCTCGCCGGCGCGATCTCAACCCTCCTGCACTAGCGAGAAATCCGATGCAATCGTTCGAATCCGCTGACGTCACCACGGCCTACGAAAGAACCGGTCGCGGCGACCCGCTCGTGCTGCTGCACGGCGGCGAGGCCGATCATTCGATGTTCGATGGTCTTGTGCGAGCCCTGGCGGGAAATTTCACTGTGATCGCCTACGATCAGCGTGATTCCGGTGCTACCAAGAATTCTCCGTCGCCCTATTCGCTTGCGGATCTGGCAGACGATGCCGCGGCACTGATCCGTGGCCTCGGCTACGACCGTGCCCATGTCATGGGAACCTCGCTCGGCGGACTGATCGCACAAGTGCTGGCCGCGCGCCACCCGGCCAGCATTGATCGGTTGATCCTGAGCAGCACGTGGAAGGTCAACAAGAGTCCGTTGGAGGTGAATGGAGAGGTCTTCCGCAAACTCGCTGCATATCGCGCAGACGTCGTGGCCAACGCGCCAAAGATCGCTGAGTATTTCTTTCCGCCGGAGCATCTGCGCGCACGGCCTGAACTGATCGAGATATTCCGCGGCAACAACCGCGACGATGGCCAGAGGTTGCGGCGAGGCGCGCTGCTGGCTCAGCCGGTCCTCGCGGACCTCGCAGGGTTCGATCGTCCGACGCTGCTTCTGGGAGGTAGCGATGACCGCCTGATACCAAACGTGGAGACGTTCGCGCTGGCGCGCGATCTAGCGTCCGCTGAGACGCAGGTCATCGCGCATGCGGGTCATGTGTCGTCGATCCAGGCGCCGGAACGCGTGGCGGAAGCGGTGACGGAATTTCTGACTTCAAAAAAGAAAGCGGCTTGACAACAAGGGGGAGGCCATGACTGAGCAAGCGAGCGCGGCATCGTTCGATGAAGCGCCGGTGACGAAGCGTTACTGGCTATCGACCATTCTCTTCGCCATGACCGGCGTGGTCGACTTCTTCGACTTCTTCGTGGTCGGATTTCTTGTCTCCGTGCTGGCACCGAAATGGCATCTGACCTTCGGGCAGACGTCGATCATGCTGATGAGCGCCGGCATCGGCGCGATGCTCGGGGCCTTCGCGGCGGGAGTTCTGGCCGACCGCTTCGGGCGCAAGCCGCTGGCCGTTTCCGGAGTCCTAATCTGCGGCATGACATCGGGGGCGATTGCATTTATTCCCGAAGACGGCTGGATCATGTTCGCGATCTTGCGCTTCTTCGTAGGCTTCGGCCTCGCTGCTGGCGCCGCGGCAGCCGTCCCGGCCATCGTCGAATTTGCGCCGACCCGCCACCGAACGCTGGTCGCCAGTCTGGTCGTCGTTCCAGTCGCCTTTGGCATACTTTCGGCGTCCGTAACGGCAAGCTTCTTGTTGCCGGTGGTCGGATGGCGGGGGTTGGCTGCGGTCGGCTTCCTCCCGATCGTCATGGCGGTACTGACCGTGATTATCATGCCCGAATCCCCGCGTTGGCTGATCAGCAAGGGCCGGATCCGTGAGGCGCAAGCCAGCATCCGCAAGCTGTATCAGGTCGGCGACCGTACGTTCGCGCTACCCGCGCTACCGACAGCAAGCCCCGCGACATTTGCGGATCTTTTCGCCCAGCAGCGCCGCTTCTGGTTGACGGTTCTCACCTGGTTCGGTGCCAGTACTGCGAACTATGGTGTCTTCCTCTGGGGGCCGACCATCGTGGCGCTTCTGCTGGGGATGAAGCCTCAGGATGCCGCGAAGATGTTCATCTATGTCAGCCTCGCTGGCGTGGTCGGTCGGATCGGATTCGCCTTCATGGCTCACCGGTTTGGCCGCAAGCCGTGCGGTCAATTGATGGGGTATGGCACGGCCATCTCGTTGGGATTGGCGGCTTATTTCCACAACGATTTCGCCGGCTCGGTGCCGCTGTTCCTCGTTTTCCTGATTATCGGCGCACTGTTCTTCGACGGCGGCTTCTCTAACCTCGCGCCCTACCCGGCGGAAATCTTTCCGGTTCAGCTTTCGGGACGCGCGGTCGGGCTGGCCCAGCTCTCCAACGGCGTTGGCAAGATCGTAGGCCCGCTGTGTCTCGCATTGATCGCGGGCGCCGACAATTTCGTCCATCCGAGTGCCACCGCGTCCGCCGTGATGCCGGCCTTCGTATTTCTCGCCGGGGCAGGCCTCTTGATTGGCCTCGCGTTTACGTTTCTCGGCGTCGAGTCGCACGGGAAGCCGGTTTCCTTGTTTGGCCGCAGCGCCGGTGCGAATGCCGCACCGGAGTCGTTGGCGGCGAAAACGGCCACATAGCGGGTGAGGATCCCATGATGAACGATGCATTGGACGCGACCGCGAGATCCGCGCCGTTTGACACCGGGAAGCTCGATCGGCTGATGGACGAAGCGGGTCTGGACGTTCTGCTCGCGACTTCCCGTCATAATGTCCAGTACCTACTCGGCGGATACCGCTTCTTTTTCTTCGATGTCATGGAGGCAATCGGCACCAGTCGTTATCTGCCGGTGTTCGTCTATCAGAGGGGCCGTCCGGACAACGCCGCCTACATCGGCAACCGCATGGAAGGATTCGAACACGAACTTGGGAATATTTGGACGCCGATCGTCAAGACAAGCTCCTGGGGAACGCTCGATGCGATGAAACTTGCGGTCGATCACATCCGAAAACTGGGGGGCGAAACGAGACGTGTCGGCATCGAGGCGAGCTTCCTCCCGTCGGACGCCAAAGATCTGCTCACCGGGCTCAATAGCATCGAACTTCACGAGGCCCATTTCACGCTCGAGCGCCTGCGCGCGGTGAAATCTCCAGCCGAGCTGGATCTGATCAAGGAAGCATCCGAGCGGGTCGTCGATGCGATGAAGGCCACGTTCAACGTCTGTGAACCTGGGATGACCAAACACGATGTGGTTGCTCGTTTGAAACGCGAAGAGCAGGAGCGAAATCTCGTCTTCGAATACTGCCTGATCGCCGCCGGCAAGAGTCACAATCGCGCCCCGTCGAACCAACTACTCGAGATTGGAGATGTAATCTCGATCGATTCCGGCGGAAACTATCGAGGTTACATCGGCGATCTCAGCAGGATGGGCGTTCTTGGCGAGCCCGACGCCGAACTTCGGGATCTGCTGCAGGAGGTCGAAGAGGTTCAGCAGGCTGCGCGTCGCGTAATCCGGCCCGGCGTAATGGGTGGAGACATCATCGCGTCCGGCGAGAATGCGGTAAACTTATCTCCCAATCGCCAGGTGCTCGATTTCACCGCGCATGGGATCGGACTTGTCAGCCACGAAGCGCCGCGTCTGACGACGACCAGTCCCGTACCCTATAGCGCTTTCGACGCGGGCCGGCCGCTCGAAAGCGGTATGGTGATTTCTATCGAAACCGCGTTGCTGCATCCAACTCGCGGCTATATCAAGCTGGAGGATACGCTCATCGTATCCGAAGCGGGCTGGAAAGCGCCGGGCGACTACGGCAGAGGATGGAATTCACCAGGTTCCGACGTTTGAATCGGTCGACGAGTAGGCAACCGTCGGGACCCGTGCATATCCCCGACTGTGGCTCCGCCCTTGCGATGCGGCGGCGGTATTGTCCGCCGGCGATGGAGCCCGCCTCGATGCGGGCGGCGATGGCGGCACGGTGGCGCTTGTCGCAGCCCGGACGATGTCCTTGCGGCGTTCCGCCCTCCATCGCGTTGGCTACGTAGCCGAAAATCGGCCAAGGAGCAGATCGCAAGGAGCAAGCGGAATTCCTCGCTCGAACAACACTCGGGCATCGCGGATATCCATCACGCAAATAACAGTCAGGAGGGCTTATGCCGACGGCGGCGGTCTCGTAAACTCATCCCGCGCACGCGCGACAGGAAGATACAGCGTCGAGACGGACCGGCGCCTTGCTCGCTCGCCGTCCATCGATCTGTCCGCGGACAGGCTGCTACGCCAGCTACCGGCTAGACCCTTTCCATTAGCGCGATGGTACCTTCGCCGCCATCGGCGCAGATGCTGACGATCGCGCGAGATCCGACCGGCATCGCCCATAATTCCTTTACGGCCTGACTGATATCGCGTGCGCCGGTCGCACCAAACGGATGCCCTATAGCGACCGAACCACCGTAAGGATTTACCCGGTCCCAATCGAATGGGCCGAGATCCGCTTCAACTCCGGTTTTAGCGCGCACCCATTCCTGATCGGAAAAGGCTGCTACATTCGCGAGTACCTGCGCTGCAAACGCCTCATGGATTTCCCAGAGGTCGATGTCGGCGAAAGTAAGCTCGTGACGTGCCAGCAAGCGCGGGATTCCGTAGGAGGGCGCCATCAGTAGCCCCTCGGTATTATGATCAACAGCCGACACTTCATAATCGACGAGCCGCGCATAAGAAACGCCAGCGGGTAATCTCGAAAGACCGGCCTCGTTCGCAACCCAGCAGCCGGCCGCTCCGTCGGTGATCGGTGAACTGTTGCCCGCGGTCAAGGTTCCCAGCCCGCTGTTGCGGTCAAATGCTGGCTTGAGTGCAGCAAGCTTTTCGGCGGTCGTGTCGGCGCGCGGGTTCGCGTCGCGCGTCAGTTCGGGAAGCGAAATCACCAGATCGTCGAAGAAGCCGCTGTTCCAGCCTGCGATCGCTCGCTGATGACTTTTGAGTGCCCAATTGTCTTGTGCTTCGCGTGAGATGCGCCAGGCTTTCGCGGTTTCCTCCATGTGATCGCCCATCGTTCGGCCCGTGATCCGGTTCGCCCACCCCTTGGTAGGCAACAGATAATCCTGCGGCGTGAGCGCCTGCAGCGCGGTGAGAGCGCTCGCCGGATCGCGCGCGAAGTGGTCGATGATCCGCTTGGACGCTTCCGCAGTGAGCCCGATCGAAGGGCGGCTCATCACCTCGGAACCTCCGACCATCGCGAGGTCGACTCCGCCGCCGAGCATACCCGCTGCGGAGAAGGTCGCCGTCAAGCTGGTTGAGCAGGCTAGGACGACCGAGAAGGCGGGAATATTGGGATCGAGCTTCGCGTCGAGCAAGACCTCGCGGGCAATGTTGCTCCAGCCGAGGTTTGGGATCACGCTGCCCCAGACAACGAGGTCGGGCTCTGCGTGCGCTGCCATCGCCTGCGCGACAGGAACCGCCAAGGAGATCGCATTGTAGGAGGCGAGATCTCCCCCGCCGCGGCCGAAAGGCGTCCGAAGACCTTGAGCAATAAACACGGGATGGGGGAAACGGCGCATGGTGATCTCCGACAGTTATTGTTAGCCGCCATATCGCTCGGTCTTGATCATTGAGGGGTCCAAGCCGGCCATAAGTGCGCCGTCGGTTGCGAAGTTGACGAAAGCGTTGGACCCGCAGACGAATACGTGCGCTGGCCTGTTTGGAAGCCGGGACACCACGTCACCGACCATTGCGCCGTCGATGCGTCGCGAAAAGTCGGAAGAGCGCTGCGAGGCCTCTTGAGTTACCGCCAGCGAAAAGCGGAAGGTTGGATCGGCCATTTCTACGGCGAGCAGTTCCTCCGAGAACGGCGTATCACGAATTGTCCGAGACGACAGGAGGAGCGCAGTCGGCACGGTCTGCGCCAGCGCGCGCCGTTGCCGGATCATTGCCATCAGCGGCACGACCCCGGAGCCTGCCCCGATAAGCAGTATTGGTCCGGATGCAAGTTCAGGCCATAGGAAATGGCCACCCAGCGGGCCACGTAGTTCGACCTCGTCGCCGACGACAGCGATTTCATGGAAAAAGAGCGAGACTTCTCCGGTTGGGAGGAGTTCGATGGCGAGTTCAATGACCTCCGAACTACTCGGCGAAGAAGCGATGGAGTAACTGCGCATTGCCACGTAGCCGTCCGGTGCGGTCAACCGTATGTCGACGTGTTGACCTGCGACGTGAGCAAACGGCGTGCTCAGGCGCATGAAAAAGCTTTTGATGCGCGGTGTTTGCTGAACAATCTCGTCGATTATGCACGTCTGCCACGAGGCGGATCGCGCGCCGCACTCAGTCATTGCTGTATCGCTGCTCCCGCCAGGGATCGCCGTAGATATGGTATCCACGCAATTCCCAGAACCCGGCTTCGTCGCGGTTGGTGAACTGGAGCGTGTTGACCCACTTCGCAGACTTCCAGAAATACAAGTGTGGGACGAGGAGACGCGCCGGGCCACCATGGTCACGCGGCAACGGTTGCCCTTCGTACTTCAGGGCGACCATGGCTTTTAGGGAGGCAAGGTCTCTCGACGGCACATTCGTAGAGTAGCCGTCGTAACAACGCGCCAGAACGAAGTCCGTGGGCCGTTCCAAGCCAGCGTCGGCGAGAATGTCGTCGATAGTTACGCCTTCCCAATTCGTGTTCAGTTTTGACCAGGCCGTGACGCAATGAATGTCTCTCGTCATCTTAGTCTTGGGTAGCGCATTGAATTCGTGCCAGTTCCAAACCTTATGAGGCTTCGGACCGATCTTGAGAGTAAATCTCCAATCCGCCGTCTCGACGAGAGGGGTCGGACCCGCAGTCAGAACCGGGAAATTTTCGACAAGGTGCTGGCCAGGCGGAATTCGATCGGACTGATCTCGCCCCGAATCGCGGCCGGCAAAGCCTCTCGTGACCATGTTCGGATACTCTACTGTTCTTCGCTACTTGTTGGAGCCGTGCTCACGCCCGCTTCCCAGCGCGGCGAAGCTGCGAGAAAGTGTAACGGCCTGGGGTGGAAATGGCTGACTGGCATTAACCTGAGTGTTCGTCAGGATAGAATTGCATTCATGCGTTGCGCTGAGTGCGCCCAAACTATGTGCCAGCGAGATGAAATTTCCCAATGCAATGTAGCTATAGTTTTCATAGCTTGTACGCACGAGGGAGTATTTCGGAGACTGGTAAGGTGCCAACGGGGATCGAGGACGGCACGCCGCGTCGTCCAAACGATGTCGCCTTCAGCATAACCTACGATCATATCGACGATTTCTTGAGAGCAAGTCCGTGGATCCGGCAGCCAGAAGCGAAGATTCTAGTCGCTTATCAAGCGAGAGCTCATAGGTGCCCACTACTCGTTACGCTCTCGGCATAGCCACACACCTCGATCCGGTTTACTGCGTGGCAATAACGCGATCAATATGACCATGGCTATTGAAACTATACCGATTGGCTATTGGAAATAATCCCCATCAATCTCCATAGCTGGCTTTGGAAATCGCGAAATCTTCGTCGCTTCGTGGCCATCTACTAGAACGAAGAGCAAAGCGAGCGGCCCTGAAGAAGGTCGCAGACAAGACGCTTCGGGCTCCAGCGTCTCAGAATGCCCTGACGACGCCGGGTCTCTGTATCCGTGCGCATATTCAAGCTAGGAGATTGAGATGGTTGTAGTTGACCGACAAGCACCGGAGCTAAGGGTACTACAATGGATCGGCGAGGACGGTGAGATCCTGAAAACACCGCTAAGGCTGTCGGACCTTGGTGCAGAGTCGAAGATCCTGTTCGCGTTTCAGGATTGGTGTTCGGGGTGCCATTCACACGGCTTCCCGACGCTGCAACGGTTGTACGGCGCCTTGGCTCCGAGGGGCGTCGGCTTCGCCGCGATCCAGACGGTTTTCGAAGGAGCCCAAGAGAACACGTTCGCGAGGTTGCAACCCAACCAGAGGAAATACGGACTTCCAATCGCCTTCGGTCACGATGCACCACCGTCAGGGGCGAGCCTTCCTACATTCATGGAGGACTACCATAGCCGCGGGACGCCTTGGTTCACCGTCATCGATAAGGGCGGGCGAATAGTCTTCTCGGACTTCCACCTCGATGCAGACTGGCTTGCGACGAAACTGGTGCGGGCTTGAGCTATGCGTCAGTGACTTATTATCGCTTCTCCAGGTCGCCAAGCCGCACGGCTGTCATGCCGCCAGCGTCCATGTGCCGCCTATCCCTACGGCACGGAAGCGCCGGGAGCGGTGCGTCTGCAAGCACACGCTCCACACGGAGAGATTTGTGCTCAATTCCACTGGCAGCGACTTCGTGCACTGGGGCGAGGAAGCGGTGCACATCTACGGATAAGATTGCGGATGTTGGGCGCTTGGCGTGTTGGCGGCGACGTGGAGACAGTGTCGCGGAGTATCGGTGAGAAGAAGTGCCGCTCCAGGTGCACGGCGCCTCTTAGCCCGCTATTTGCTCATCGGAGTTACGGTTTGACGTCCACAATAGAGTCAATCAAGGCGGTCTGTACGCGAACCCTTTTGCTTGCACCCGTAGCAGCATTACTGCTGAGCGTAGCACTTCTCTTGTCGGGCAATGGATTGCTGGGAACGCTTCTGGCCGTCCGTGCCGGACAAGAACAATTTCCCAACGGCGTTATCGGCGCGATGATGTCCGCCGACTTTGCCGGCTTTACCGTGGGTGCGCTATTCCTGCCACGGGTGATCATATCGGTTGGCCATGTAAGGACGTTCGCCGGCTTTGCTGCGATTGCGTCGATGACGGCGCTGCTTCACATCGCTTGGGTCGAACCCCGGGTATGGATGCCACTCCGCATGGTAACCGGCTTTGCTTATGCTGGCATGATCCTAGCAACCGAAAGCTGGCTAAATGCACACGCGGTGCCATCAACGCGTGGACAATTGCTGTCAATCTTCGGCGTCGTATCGATGGGATCCTGGGCTTTGGGCCAGGCACTGCTCAACATTGCTTCGCCTGAGCGGCGTGGCGCTGTTCCTGATCGTCTCGCTGCTGATATCGGCAGCCGTCGTGCCTATCACCCTGTTGCCTAGTCGTCCCCCAGCAGAGGTGGAACAGGAAGCATCCGGCTTTCGCGATCTTCTCTCCATTCCGCCGTTGGCGACAGCCGGCGTCCTCCTGGTCGGCCTTGCTATCGGCGGGTTCTGGGGTATGGGACCAAATTTCGCCCAGCGGATCGGCCTTGATGTCGGCGGCATCTCAGCCTTCATGGCCGCCGTGCTTGGGGGAACGCTTGTCCTGCAATGGCCGCTCGGTTGGCTCTCGGATCGGGTACCGCGCAATCTGGTCATCGCCGGCGCGGCGCTGGGATCGGCCGTCGCCGCCGTAGGCGTCGCAATGGCGGCGGAAGCGCCATTGCCAGTGCTGCTGGCAGCCGGTGCCTTTTTCGGCGGATTTGGAGTTCCGATCTATTCCTTGTGCGTCGCTGTCGCTAACGACGAGCTTCCAGCGAACCAGTTGTTAGGCACCGCGCGGGGGCTGCTCCTGCTCAACGGAGTTGGCGCGGCGGTCGGGCCGCTCATCGGCGGGATTGCCATGAACGTCGCTGGACCAAGTGGCCTTTTTCTCTGTGCAGCATTGTTGCTGGCAGGCCTGGCAGTGCTCGCCTTTCTACGCAGGCGGACGGATCGTAAGCATGAAACGATGTCGACGCGATGTCCGCATACACCCCTGATAACTCTGTCGCTCGCCGCTATGCTGCAGCAACAGGACTCAGAGTTGGCGCGCGACCGTCGGCCCCCGCGGTGACAATCATTTTACTACGCTGCGTGGAATGAACTTCGGACTCGTCAGGCCCGTAAGTTCGGACAACAAGTACATTCGATCGAGCACTCATTGACCAACCGGACAAGGCCGAGATGCACTTTTAGGACAATGGGAACCATCTGCCGCGCGATCCTGGGTGCTAAACCAATCTGCACTAGCACCGGCCGGCAGTTTACGCGCGGGGCCGCAACGAGCGCTCCTGATGGCTGCTGGCGCCCATGGCACGATAATCACAATCAGGATTCTCATCTGTCGGATGAACTGTTTTGCGCCTGGCGGTGCAAGGAGAGACGGTCGTCAGCAAGGGGATCTTCTCGCGGCGCTCGCGCCATTCAATTTCGAATTATTCTCGCTTATCCTGAGCAAAAGGCGTCAATATCCAGTTGGCGCGGGCCACGATTTGCGCTGACGTATCTCCGCATCGATGGGACAGTCGTCGCAAGCGTCGTGGCAGCAAAGGCGGCAGATCCGATAAAGGTGCTCAGGACTTTGCAGGCGCGCGCGCAGCACACGTTCAGACAGCGCGCCTAATAATACCAGCTCCTCACTGCTGAGAACGGATAGACCCTCTGCGATGATTTGGTCCCTTGCATTCAACACCTTCTTACTTGCTTTTCTGCCGGCTGCCGTAAGGTAAAGTGACCGGGTACGCCCGTCAGTGGCATGGTCCCGACGCTCGATCAAACCTTCGGTAGCAAGTCGGTCAACCAGACGGACAGTGCCAGCGTGGGAGAGGCCGACACCGATCGCGAGCGTTCGGATTGAAAGGCCGGGCTCATGGGCGAGCAGTGCCAGCGCTGATGCAGTGGGGCCCGCTTCCGGCGCTCGTGACGAAGTAGCGCGAACGATATCGTCGCTTATCATGAGCGCGAACGCGCCGAAAATGTTGCGGTTTCGAGGTCCATTCATGGGCGCATTTATATGTGCGCGAAGCATAGACATCAAGCCGAGAACACTGTGATTGTGTTGTCGCTTGCAGATTTCGTCCGAGATGTCACAAGCGTTTCTCTGGTTAAGTGCCTTGAAAAGCGCGAAAGACCGCCTCGGATTACGATCGCTGATGTGCGCGGGCATAGCTGCTATCGTCCCACCTATGCGGCGGTCGACTTGCGGGAGATCCTCGCACGCGCAGATAGTCCGAGAACGACCGCGGCCGTCATGAGCAAGTACGCAGCTGTCCCGCCGGGGGAGAAGGCCGGGATTGCTGCGAGAACTAGACCATCGTTGCCGCCAGGGATAAGGGCCACGCCCACTCCCATCAGAGCTCCTCCCACTAAGGAATTCACGATGTCGGCGATCGCGGGCCATTGCAGTCGCCATTTGCCTTGATGAAGTGCAGCTGAGACGGCACCGGCGATCGACGCAAGAACAGTCAGTATCGCGATCTCACCAGTTCCGGCCATCGTGAGGGGAAGGCTGCGCCGAACCAGATCAACGTAGGTCCATACAGGTGCGATGGCGTAAAGCGAGCCCCCCGTTATCCCGAGGACCAGCATTGAAACGCCGAGCGGCCAACGTCTGCCTGATTGGGAGGTGGTTCGGTCCGAGATGTACGTTAGGGAAAGGACCACGACGGCCAGAAATCCAGCCAGGGCTGTTACGGCAAGTATGCTCGGTGCCGTCAGCACGCTCGGCCATAGCGGACTACGGTTGACGATGATCCCGTCGACCAGAAGGAAGCCGGCGGCCAATCCAATCGGCACCGCGATCAGCCTTATTTCTCCATCTCCAAGACGGCCGAGGGAGCCCAGTAGGCAGGCGTCGTTGATGAATGCGCCAACCCCGAAAGCGACTGCGCCCATGAGTAAAGTGAGGCTGATATCGGCAGATTCGGCTAGTACCGCACCGACCGCTCCGGACCAGGATAGAGGCACGGTGACTAAACCGGCTGCTGCAGACGCGGCGAGAATTCCAACAAACAATCGCGGCCGGCGGCGGCGATGCAGTTCGTGTGCGCTTGCGACCAAGCAGGTGCCGCTCTGATTGACAGAGTAACCCATCCAAAATGCGAGGATGCAGGCGATGACTGTCGAAGTCGGCCATGTCATGGCTCTTTGAGCTCCATGTTGTTCGAGCGCACTCCCTTTGCGGCGGAAGTTTAGCGTCGGCCGCAGCCATCGAGCATTGAGGTCGCATTTTTCCGATCAACATCGAGATCGGCAAGGGGCGCCCCTACGCTAATCGCAATGAAGTGGTCGTCGGTACTGATAATCCCAGCTCTCGTTGAGTTTCATTGTCCGTAAGGCCGGCATCGAAGAGTCTGTCGAAGTGCGACGACACTCCCGATGTCGGCGCGCAAAAGCGAGGTGCATTCCGTTCAGCTGTGCTTGCCGTCCAAGCCTTGTATTTCACTGCGGCGCGCGGCGGCGCTATGCGCTAGTTCGGCTGATTTGTCCAATGTCTGTCACGCATAATTTCCATACCTTTTCGAGTGGCGCCTGAGTATCGAGAAAGACCCAGAAGCGGGATCGCGTAAGTGCGACGTGTGGATCGCAGTGAAGGCCACTGCATAAGTATCTCCGCCGCTATGGAAACTATACACGCTGCACATTGGAAAACGTCGTCTCGCGATGAGATAACTTACTGCCGTTGGTACATTTCGTTGATTAACGCCGATGGCTACCTGGGACGAATATCACTCAATGTCGTGGAGAAGAGTCATGGAGAAGAAACGTATGCGCATTGTCCTACTGTTCGTCGGAGCGACTCTCAGCGCGGTTGCCGCAACAGCCGTATTCGCTCAGTCCAAATCCAATGAGGGCAGCGCCCTGAACCGAAAACGCTATCTCCCCGAGTACACCGCATCGGGCGATCTGATCCTGCCGAAGAATTTCCAGGAGTGGGTGTACGTCGGCTCACCGCTGACTCCTCATGCGCTTAACAACGGCAAGGCTGGGTTTCCTGAGTTTCACAACGTCTACATCGAGCCCGGCTCATACGAGATCTTCAAGAAGACAGGTAAATTTCCGGAGCAAACGATTTTCTTCAAGGAGTTGCAGCTGACGCTTCCAGCCGAGAACCCGGATGGATCGCGTACCGAACCTTCGGGGCGAGGCTACTTTCCCGGAAAGATGAACGGCGCCGACGTGACGGTTAAGGATAGCAAGCGCTATCCCACGGGCTGGGGCTACTACAACTTCAATCACCACGAGCCGAAGGCAGCGACAGCTAAGCTTCAGCCCGAATCCGCGTGCGGCTACTGCCATGTGGCGAGCGCTAAGAAGGACCAGGTCTGGACGCAGTTCTATCCGCTGCTGGACAAATGAAGGCGTCAATGAACGCTACCCGTTCGCCAATAAGGGGAGGGTGACCGCACCATGAGAATGTTTGGTGCCGTAAATGTTGCCTTGGCAGCGTTGACCGTGATCGGCGCGGTCGCTGCCTACGGGCACTTGAGTACGGGCTCGCAATACGCGGGTCCGACTGCGGCCCTTGTCGACGACAAGGGGAACATGCGCGTGCCTGCTGACTATCGGACCGCCTATCAGATGCTGGGCACGTGGGCGGTGGCTGCAGATGGAAGTCCGGGATCGAAGGAGCTGCACGTGGTGTATGCATCGCCCGGAGCCATCGACGCATATCGCAAGGATGGCCGGTTTCCCGACGGTGCCGTTCTCGTGAAGGAGGTGTTCGAAACCACTACCAAAGAAATGACAACAGGAACGGTGAGCAGTGCCGGCACCCTCAGCGGCTGGTTTCTCATGGTGAAAGACGATGTCGGGCGATTTAAGGAAAACAAGCTTTGGGGCGATGGCTGGGGCTGGGCCTGGTTCGGGGCAGCAGATCCGAAGAAGACGACATCCACCGACTACGTGACGGACTGTCAATCCTGTCATGTGCCGGCGCGCGCGTCAGACTGGATCTACACTGACGGTTATCCCCCTCTGAAGCGCTAAGCGCGAAAACTTGGAAGTCCAAACACTCCGCGCAAACGGAGGACGATGAATCATGGCCTTAGAAAGGGCTAAATAGAGGGACGGCATCGATGGAAACGACAACAATCCCCGCGGGCAACGGTCAGTCCGGTGGGCATCTCTACATGCAAACGAATGAGGTCCGCAACGCGATCATTCACTATCGTCGGGGAGCTAATGGGGTGCTCGAGGAGATCGAGCGCGTTGAGACGGGAGGCGCCGGCTCGGGCGTCTTCAAGCCGGTCAGCGGTCAGGAGAGCGCACCCAATGCATTCGAGGGCGCCGGCAGTGTGATCCTGGCCGAATCCAACACCTTGCTGTTCGCGACGAATGGCGGCGACAACACCGTGACGAGCTTCCGGGTGGGTCCACACGGCAAGCTCAAATTGATCGATAGGCAATTGACCGGCGAGCTCATGACGGGGCGAAGCGGAACGGCGAAGTCGCTCGCCTATCGCCCCAAAAGTCGAACTCTATATGTGCTCCATGCCTTCGGTCCCAACCACCTTCGCTCCTATAAGGTCTCGGAGGACGGCAAGCTAAAGCTTCGCCCCGAGCGCCGTTCGGTGAACACCGCGACAAAGACTGATCGGGTATCGACGCAAGCGGTTCTATCGCCAGACGGCAACTTCCTGCTGGTTGACATCCTCTTCGACGCCCGTCCGGCCGCCAATCCGGATGGGTCGCCGAAGCTGGTCGTAGCGAACGCGCCCGACCCGGACGGCCTCGTGATATTTTCGGTAGGTGACGACGGTACGCTCGGCGAAGCGTCGTTCGCCGATGCCGGCGGCGCGGGACCATTCTACGTCGCCTTCCTCCATCGCAGTCGCGACACATTTCTGAACGGCGTCGCTGTTGGAGATGGAGTGCTAGTGAGCCGCATTGATGGCCACGGTCGCGTGACCAATGGGCCGTTGGTTCCGATCGACACCTCGCTCGGGAAGCCTTCCGAACTCTGCTGGCTACAAATCACGTCCGGCAACTCGCTCGTGCTTGCCACCAACTTCGGCTACGGAACGGTCTCGACCTACCGACTCGCAGACGGTCGATTGAGTCTTCTCCAGGATCCGGCCAACATTGCTATACCGGGCGACGGTACCTTCCGCGCCGTGAACGGGCTCGTCAGCAGCGGACCTAGCGACAGCTGGCTCTCTCCCGACAACCGGTACTTCTACCAGATTTTTGGAAATGCCTCGGTGCTGGTCAGCTACCAGCTCGACAAGTCGAGCGGCAAACTGACCGAGCTTGGTCGAAGCCAGATTCCCTACAACAGTCCGCAAGGCCTTGCGGGGTTCTAGGCTTCGACCGACGGAGCGCGATCGCTCGGGCAAGATCCAAGTATCCCCACACTGTGATCAAGCCCCCCCCAAGGCGGACGCGCTCCGTCACCATAGCGGCCTTGCCGCTCAAGATCAGTCAATCTCGAGGATAAGATGGCGCAGCTTGACGCATACGATCAGATTTCGGTCTCGCCGATCTCGCGCGACGCTTCGGAATGGAGCGAGGAGTTCTTTACGGCGCGCCTGGACGAATTGAAGGCGGAAGGGCGATACCGAGTGTTCGCCGAACTGGAGCGTCGCGTCGGCCAGTTGCCGCGCGCACTGGAACATCGTCTCGGGTCCGATGTGACGATCTGGTGCTCGAACGACTATCTCGGCATGGGACAGCATCCCGGTGTGCTGATGGCGATGCAGGAAGCGATCCGCTACGGCGGAGCCGGTGCCGGCGGCACCCGCAACATCTCCGGCACAACGCACCAGCACGTGCTCTTGGAGGCTGATCTCGCAGATCTCCATGGGACGGAAGCCGCGTTGGTCTTCACATCCGGTTATGTAGCGAACGAAGCGGCATTGGCGACATTCGGTCGTGAGATTCCAAACTGCATGATTTTTTCGGACGCTCTGAACCATGCCTCGATGATCGCCGGAATCCGGCATAGCGGAGCGGAGAAATACATTTTCCGTCACAACGACCCGGAGGATCTCGACCGGTTGCTACGAAGAGCCGACCCGAAGCGGCCGAAACTAGTTGCTTTCGAGTCGGTCTATTCGATGGACGGGGACATTGCTCCCATCCGCGAACTGTGCGACGTGGCGGAACGCCATGGTGCCATGACCTATCTCGACGAAGTCCATGCAGTGGGGCTCTATGGTGCGCGCGGCGGAGGCATCTCGGAGCGCGACGGGGTCGCGCATCGGCTGACCGCAATCCAGGGGACGTTGGCCAAGGCCTTCGGACTGATGGGCGGCTATGTCGCCGGTTCTCGAAAGCTCGTCGATTTTCTACGAAGCTTCGCACCCGGCTTCATATTCACCACAGCCCTCCCGCCCGCCATAGCCGCCGGGGCTCGCGCCAGCATCGAGATCGTCAAAAGCTCGCCGGCAATCCGATGGCGGCATCAGGAGCGCGTGGCGCGCCTAAAAGGACTGTTGGCACAAGCAGGTCTTCCGGTCCTGCCGTCGTCCAGTCATATCGTTCCGATCCTAGTCGGCGACGCCGCTGCATGCCGAGATATCAGTGAAAACCTGCTGCGCCGCCACGCCATCTATGTCCAGCCGATCAACTATCCAACGGTGCCCCGCGGTACGGAGCGGTTGCGATTGACACCCAGCCCGGCGCACTCGGATCGGGATATGGTCCATCTTGTCGAGGCATTGAAGGAGAGCTGGGTCCGCCGTGCCGATGCCGGATCCAACCGAACATCTTTAGCATCTCAATTGCAGACGAATGAAGCCTGAGAATCGGTCAGCCACTATCGGCCCACTGCCAAATGAGTGCTCAAGGAGCTTGACTGGCTTGAGAGTGGAGAGGCCTGCTCCAGGGCATTGCATCAGCCGTCAAAGAATCGCTCGACGCATTCGAGGTTGCTCGACTGCCGGCATGTACAGTTTCGTTAGCCGGACGGTCATGCCATGACGCTGGTCGACCTGGCCAACCCCACGCGTTTTCTCACGCTCGCCGATCGCGTGCTGCCATGGCTGATGGCTTCCGCCGCCATCCTTCTCACGGCTGGGCTCTACCTGTCGGCGTCGGCGCCAGACGACTACCAGCAGGGCGCCACCGTCAAGATCATGTTCGTCCACGTGCCAAACGCCTGGCTGTCGATGTCCGTTTGGGGCGTGATGAGCATCGCTGCGCTCGGCACACTGGTGTGGCGCCATCCGTTGGCTGACGTGGCCGCAAAAGCCGCGGCCCCGATCGGCGCAGCTTTCACTTTTCTCGCGCTGGTCACTGGCTCGCTGTGGGGCCGGCCGATGTGGGGCACCTATTGGGAATGGGATGCGCGCCTGACTTCCGTGTTGGTGTTGTTCCTGATGTATCTCGGCTTGATTGCGCTGTGGCGCGCGGTGGAAGATCCCTCGCGCGCAGCGCGCGCCGCTGCCATCCTGACGCTGGTCGGCGCCATCAATCTGCCGATCATCAAATTTTCGGTCGATTGGTGGAACACGCTGCACCAGAGCGCCTCGGTGCTGCGGACGGGCGGGCCATCGATGGATCGATCGTTCCTGATTCCACTGCTCATCATGGCGGCAGCGTTCTCACTGTTGTTCGTGACGCTGCACCTGGCGGCAATGCGTAACGAGATCCTGCGGCGACGAGTGCGCAGTCTACAGATGATGCAGGCGAGCCGGATAACCCTTTCGAACGACATGGATGCCGGTTCGCGCGGACAGGGCGCGCACAAGAATGGCGCGGCGTGACGTCATGGCGCTCGGCTCCTACGCATATTTCGTCGTGACATCCTATGCGCTGGTCGGTGCCGTCGTCCTGATCCTGAGCGGCTGGATCGCGCTTGACTATCGAAGCCAGAAGGCCCGCCTGCGCGAACTGGAAGCCAGCGGCATCGCCCGGCGCTCCGGCCGCCGCGCTGCGGAATTTTGATGAACATACCTGCAACAGAAGCGCTACCGCGCACCCGGCACTGGCTGGCCGTGCTTCCGTTGATTCTGTTCGTGCTTCTTGCGGCG
The DNA here is from genome assembly GCA_003963435.1 of Bradyrhizobiaceae bacterium. Classification (GTDB taxonomy): domain Bacteria; phylum Pseudomonadota; class Alphaproteobacteria; order Rhizobiales; family Xanthobacteraceae; genus Bradyrhizobium. The sequence continues at coordinate 76,940 of RXJC01000054.1, forward strand.
CTGTTTCTGATGCGGCTCCATGGCAGCGATCCCTCGACGTTGCCGTCGGCGCTAATCGGCCGGCCGGCGCCGCAAACCGCGCTGCCGGCACTGCCCGGCCTGGTGCGGGATGGCTCGGCGGTGCCAGGCCTCGATCCTGCCGACTTCAAGGGCAAAGTCAGCGTCGTCAACGTCTGGGCTTCGTGGTGCGTCCCGTGTCACGACGAGGCGCCACTCCTGATCCAACTCGGCAAAGACGAGCGCCTGCAACTGGTTGGCATCAACTACAAGGATTCTCCCGATAAGGCTCTCCGTTTCCTCGGCCGCCACGGCAATCCGTTCGACGCGGTCGGCCTCGACGGCAATGGCCGCGCCTCGATCGAATGGGGCGTCTACGGTGTACCGGAGACCTTCGTCGTCGGGCGCAACGGCAATATTGTCTATAAGCTCGTTGGGCCGGTTACGCCGGCAAATTTCGATCGGATGTTGAAAGCCGAAATCGAGAAGGCCTTGAAGTGACGGCCTCACCCCGGGATGTCCGAAGGACCGGACCCGGGACCCCGGACCTCGGACCTCTGAGCTTCGGCCGTTGCGGGCCTACCCGACATCCCGGCGGCGACCGGCTTGTCACGCGGATCGCAAGAGAGCGGAATGTCGCAGGTTATATGCGCCGCGCATATAGACAGATCGATGAGGATCAATTATATGCGTCGCGCATACAAATATCCGAAGCAGGCGCGATCTCTGCCCGCTTCTGGGACAGAACATCGTGGTTCGGACGGGCGAAAAGCTATGGAACTCGATCAGGTTAGCTATTTCATCAACCTGGCGGAGACGCTCAATTTCACGAGCGCGGCACGGCTGAGCGGTATTTCGCAGCCGAGCTTGACCAGGGCCATTCGCCGATTGGAGGAAGAACTCGGAGGACCGCTAATCTATCGCGACGGCAAGAACAGCCGCCTCACGGCGCTGGGCCAAGAGATCGAGATGGAATTCAGGCGGGTGCAGGTCGCCTTGAGAAACGTGCGCCAGCATTCGGACAATTGGGCGCTTGGCAGACACCGTGTGCTCGACATCGCCGTGGCACCGACCGTCGGTCCTAACGCCTTCACGACGTTTTTCCTCGGCGCATTGGACCAGATCCCGTCCGTGAGGATCAAGATCCACGCACTACAATCCAATGAGGACACAGCAGAAATCCTCTCGGGCAAATATCACGCCTGCATCCTTCCACGCGAACCGAGGCCCGATCCAAAGCTGGACGTACGGTCGCTCTTCCGGGAGCGCCTCGTGCTTGGCTGCGCAGCGGAACACCCGCTCGCCAGCGCCGAGGTCGTCCGCGCCGAAGACCTGGTGGAGTTTCCGTACATCGATCGCCTTAGTTGCGAGTTTCGGGACCAGATCCAGGAGCACTTCGCGCGTCGAGAAGTCGTGATGTGGCCTCGTCTCCGGACCGAAAGAGAGGACTGGGTGCAGCGTGTGGTGGCCGATGGCCATGCGATTTGCATCCTGCCAGAGCGGTCGGCAGCGGCTCCCGGTCTCGTCACCCGGCCTATCGAAGGTCTGTCTTTGGAGCGGGAACTAGTAATCGTGACGATCTTGGGGTCGACCACGCCCGTCGAGATACGAAAGATCGCCCAACTGGCCTCTCGGTACGAATGGGAGTGACTAGCACAGGGTGTGCGCAGAACTATGAAAACTATACCCGTGGCGTATTGGAAAAGCTCGCCCTGCGCTGCGATAACTGAAGACGATGCATGTACCTAAGAGCTCACAACAATCGCTCGACTCTCAAACAAAGTAATGGATGCTCATCATGCAATATGGAAAGTCGCAGGAGGCGATAGATCGACTGACGGCGGAGCAACGCCGTGTCACCCAGGAGGCCGGCACCGAACGCCCATTCACCGGGGAATACAACGATCACACGGAGCCTGGCATCTACGTGGATATCGTCTCAGGCGAGCCTCTCTTTGCTTCATCCGACAAATTCGAGTCCGGTTGCGGATGGCCAAGTTTTACCAAGCCCATCGTTTCCGCAAACGTCAACGAGTTGCGGGACACTTCCCATGGAATGATCAGGACCGAGGTTAGATCAACACATGGCGACAGCCACCTCGGCCACGTCTTCCCGGATGGTCCAGCGGATCTCGGTGGACTGCGCTACTGCATCAATTCGGCTTCGCTTCGGTTCATTCATCGCGATGACATGGAGAGCGAGGGCTACGGCAAATATCTCGATCAGGTTGAGGGGAAATGAAATGCATCAGCGCGCCGTACTAGCCGGGGGATGTTTTTGGGGGATGCAGGATTTGATCCGCCAAGCTTCCTGGCGTTGTCGCGACTCGCGTCGGCTATACCGGTGGCGACACTCCGAACGCCACCTACCGCAACCACGGGACCCATGCAGAGGGGATTGAGATCGTGTTCGATCCAGCGGAGACTACCTACCGACGCCTACTGGAGTATTTCTTCCAGATCCACGATCCTACGACCCGGAACCGTCAGGGTGGAGACATCGGTAGCTCTTACCGTTCGGCGATCTACTATGTCGACGACGAGCAGATGCGCATCGCCGAGGAAACGATAGCCGACGTGGATGCATCCGGTCTCTGGGGACGCAAGGTCGTCACAGAGGTCGAGCCTGTCGGAGACTTCTGGCAAGCAGAGCCGGAACATCATGATTATCTCGAGAAGCAACCGGGGGGATATACCTGCCACTTCCCTCGTCCCGACTGGGTTCGTCCCAAGCGGGAGGTTGCCGCCGAGGAGGCAACTCCTGATCAAATTGGCGCGCATGCCCGGTCTTAGGCTCGGCGACGAAATATCTTCGCCATCGGCAAGACAATTCCTTTCGGTGGCAATGAATGGGCCTCGCTGCCGAAACGATTGCACCCGGACCGTCCGAAGACGCTTTCTCTCCCGCTCTCTGCTCCCGACATAACGCCTAAGCGATGAACGCCTTCTCGACTGTCCGATGGAGGTCTCCGGCTTCTCGTTTCCCGGCAGCTGCATAGCCACGACAACGGCCCCTCGGTCAACACACGTACAGCTAAGAGACAATAAATGGCCAAGTCCACAAACCAAATTCAGCTTCAGATCGCTGAAAGAAGCGCAGGATCTTTCAATTTCCTAGCCCTGCTTAGATGGTCTCTGGTCATCATCTTCCTTTGGTTCGGCGGAATGAAGTTCACCGCATACGAAGCTGCCGGAATCGCTCCCTTCATTGAACACAGCCCGATCATGAGACCCTTTCACGCCCTGTTCGGCGTTCAAGGGGCGAGCTACGTCATAGGCGCGATTGAGTTATCGACGGCGGCGGCGCTGATTCTTGGGGCCTACCGGCCCGTGTTTTCCGCGCTGGGAGCGGCGATGTCCACCACGACCTATCTTATCACGCTGACGTTCTTCCTGAGTACGCCTGGTGTAGCAGAAGCGACCGCAGGCAGATTTCCGGCTATCTCGGCAGTACCGGGGCAGTTCCTTCTCAAGGACCTTGTTCTGCTGGCAGCATCGCTTGCTCTGCTTTCTGCACCTGTCCAGGATTCTTGGCTCAACATTCAAAAGTCCTAAGGTGGCAGTCCCTGCTTTACCGATCGGATCGCGCACGTCGCCGCGAAAGCTGCGTCCGATCTCGCCTGAAATTTTTGATGGATGCAGCCGCGGAGGCGGCGGCTCGACGATCCGCAGCACGCCTGACCGGTTCGTTATGTGGCTGAAACAGAACGGTGGCGTTGGCGAAGGACGGCTGCAGCTGCCGTGTGTTCAAGCTGTCATGGCGAATGGGAAAAGTCGGCAGACGCGTTCGGTCACGGGCGAGGCCCTTGCCAACGCCCTTGAATGCTCGCGCCAACTCAAAGGCCACAAAGACCTTCGGGCTGCGTGGATAGACAGAATGCGCCAGCACAACAGCGTAGACCGAGGATATTTATGACCCGCAAGCAACGGCGTTTGACCATGATCGGTGGCTCGCTCGCGGTGCTCGCGGCTGCGGCGGTGCTGGTACTGAACGCGATGCGCGACTCTATCGTGTTCTTTTCCACGCCAACGATGGCGGCCGAGAAGCAGATCCCGCCCGGCGAGCGTTTCCGGCTCGGCGGACTGGTGCAAGCGGGCTCGCTGGTGCGCGGCGACAATCTCGCGGTCAACTTCAGCATCGCCGACGGCAGCGCCGCGCTTCCGGTCGCCTACAAGGGAATTTTGCCGGACCTGTTTCGCGAGGGGCAGGGCGTCGTCGCCGAAGGCATGCTCGACGCTGCCGGCGTCTTCAAGGCCGATACTGTTCTGGCGAAGCATGACGAGACTTACATGCCCAAGGACGTCGCCGATGCCCTGAAGAAGCAGGGCCATTGGAAGGACGATTACGGCGCGAAGCCAGGCAGCGCTGCCGCGCCGGAGCAGACCCAGAGAACTTCGAAAGGGGCGTCGCGGTGATCGCGGAAGCCGGGCATTACGCGCTGGTGCTGGCGCTTGCGCTGGCGCTGATCCAGTCCACGGTGCCGATGCTCGGTGCGCGCTGGGGCGATCATGCCCTGATGAACGTCGCGCGCTCGACGGCGCTGGCGCAATTGCTGTTCGTGGCCGCGTCTTTCGCGGCGCTGGTGATGCTGTACATTGTGTCGGATTTCTCCGTCGTCAACGTGTTCGAGAACTCGCACTCGACGAAGCCGCTGGTCTACAAAATTACCGGCGTGTGGGGCAATCACGAAGGTTCGATGCTGTTGTGGGTCGCGATCCTGGCGCTGTTCGGCGGCCTCGTCGCCGCCTTCGGCAACAATCTGCCGTTGTCGCTGCGCGCGCATGTGCTGGCGGTGCAGGGCTGGATCGCCAGCGCGTTCTATCTCTTCATCCTGGTCACCTCGAATCCATTCCTGCGCATCGCCAGTCCGCCGATCGAGGGCAGGGATCTCAATCCGGTGCTGCAGGACATCGGCCTCGCGGTCCATCCGCCGATGCTCTATCTCGGCTATGTCGGCTTCTCGATCTCGTTTTCATTCGCCGTCGCGGCGCTGATCGAGGGCCGGATCGATGGCGCGTGGGCGCGCTGGGTGCGGCCCTGGACGCTGGTGGCGTGGATATTCCTCACGCTCGGCATCGCGATGGGATCGTACTGGGCCTATTACGAACTCGGCTGGGGCGGCTGGTGGTTCTGGGACCCGGTCGAGAACGCCTCGCTGATGCCGTGGCTCGCCGGCACCGCGCTGCTGCATTCGGCGGTGGTGATGGAGAAGCGCAACGCGCTGAAGGTCTGGACCATCCTGCTTTCGATCCTGACGTTCTCGTTGTCGCTGCTCGGCACCTTCCTGGTGCGCTCGGGCGTGCTCACCTCGGTACACGCGTTCGCGACCGATCCGGCCCGCGGCGTGTTCATCCTGCTCATCCTCTGCCTGTTCATCGGCGGCAGCCTGTCGCTGTACGCCTTGCGTGCATCGGCGCTGAAGCAGGGCGGGCTGTTCGCGCCGATCTCGCGCGAGGGCGCGCTAGTGCTCAACAATCTGTTCCTCACCTCGGCCTGCGCGACCGTCTTCATCGGAACGCTGTATCCGCTGGCGCTGGAGGTACTGACCGGCGACAAGATTTCGGTCGGCGCGCCGTTCTTCAACCTGACCTTCGGTCCATTGTTCGTGCCGCTGATGATGGCGATGCCGTTCGCGCCGCTACTGGCGTGGAAGCGCGGCGATCTGCGCGGTGCGGCGCAGCGTCTGACGGCTGCGGGCATCGCGGCGCTGATCGCGATCGCGGTGCTGTGGGCGTGGACCTGGGGTGGTCCCTCGCTCGCGCCGCTGGCAATCGGACTTGCGGTCTTTGTCATCGTCGGCGCCCTGTGCGATCTCGCCGAGCGTACCGCGCTGTTCCGCGCGCCGCTGGCGACCGCGATGGCCCGTGCGCGCGGATTGCCGCGTGCGACCTGGGGGACGGCATTCGCACATGCCGGCATCGGCGTAGCGCTGATCGGCATCGTCTGCGAGACCACCTGGAACAGCGAATATATCGGCACGATGAAGCCGAACGATGTCGCCAACGTCGCCGGCTATCAGTTGAAGCTCGACGGCGTCTCGCAGCGGCAGGGCCCGAATTTTCGCGAGATGATCGCTCAGTTCACGGTGAGCCTCGACGGCGAGACGCTGCGCGTGATGACGCCATCGAAGCGCAATTTCACCACGCGGGGCTCATCGACCACCGAGGCCGCGTTGCTGACCCGCGGCGCCAGCCAGCTTTACGTCTCCCTCGGGGAAACCAACGCCGAGGGCGCCATCGTGGTGCGCATCTATCACAAGCCGCTGGTGCTGCTGATCTGGTGGGGACCGGTGCTGATGGCGTTCGGCGGTCTGCTGTCGCTGTCGGACCGGCGGCTGCGTGTCGGCGCGCCGAAGCCTGCCAAGTCTGCCCGCGCGCTGCAGCCGGCGGAGTGAGCCGTTGAAGAAACTCATTGCATGCGTATTCGTCGTCGCCGCGATGCTGGCCGGCCCTGCCGCTTACGCGGTGCAGCCCGACGAGATCATGGCGGATCCGGCCAAGGAAGCGCGCGCGCGTGACCTGTCGCGCGAGCTGCGCTGCATGGTGTGCCAGAACCAGTCGATCGATGATTCCGATGCCCCGCTGGCGCGAGACCTGCGGCTTCTGGTGCGAGAGCGGATCGCCTCCGGTGACAGCGACAGCCAGGTGATCGACTTCCTGGTGGCGCGCTACGGCGAGTTCGTGCTGCTCAAGCCGCGTTTCACGCCGCACACGCTGCTGCTGTGGCTGCTGCCGCCGTTGGCATTGGCCTTAGGTGGACTGGCTATTTGGGCCTCCAGCGGTCGCCGCTCGCAGTCATCCGACCTTGCCGATCCGGCTCTGCATGAACTGAACGAAGAGAAGGAAGCCTGCCTTTGACGCCTGATCTGGGCGAAAAGCCATCGGAAAAGCCGGCCTGGCGTCATCTGCTGGACAACAAAACGCAATGAGCGTTCGCCCGATGGAGGCGGCGCAAACTCGAGAAGGAGAACGGAATGCGAGGACTGGGATTGGCAGCGCTTATCGCCATCGTCTGTGCGGGCGAGGCGCGCGCGCAAGATGCTGCGGCGGGAGAGAAAATCTTTGGAGTATGCAAGGCTTGCCACCAGATCGGGGAAAACGCGAAGAACAGTCTTGGTCCGGTGCTCAACGGCGTGATCGGTCGCAAGGCCGGGACCGCCCAAGGCTACTCCTACTCGGCCGCCACGAAGGATTCCGGCCTTACCTGGGATGAGGCAACGTTTCGCGAGTACATCAGGGATCCCAAGGCAAAGGTTCCGGGCACTAGGATGATCTATGCCGGATTGAAGGACGAACAGAAGATCAACGACCTCATCGCTTTCCTCAAGAAATTCGATCCCGATGGCAAAATGAAGTAGCAAATTCCCTCGACAACGGGGGCAGTGCTCCGCCGGGGCGTACCAAGCGCAAGATGTCCGACCGAGGAACGAAGCCGTGCGACATGCACCATACAGACCGGTGAACGGGTGTACCGGCCGCTCAACCAGCGTCACCGAGGAGGGAGGCTAAGAACCGCCAACACGATCTCCTTGGTTGCGTCACCTTTTGTTGCTCATCCGAATGTAAACACGTAGGCCTGCGCGCCCGGATCTAGGAACCGGATCTCGAAGGTCCGTTCGATGACGGGTCCGGAAGACCGGACAAGCTGGTACAGGCGCTGCGACGTGACAACGCCATTGCCGTCCGCGTCGGTATCCATGCCGTGGGCATCGCCGGGTGGCTTGCCATCGATTGTGATCCGGAACCGTACTCTCGAGCCTTCCGACGGCGGACCGAGAACGAGATGCAGGTCGCGAGCATGGAAGCGGTAGACAATGCTGCCATCGCTTGCATCGAGTTGCGCATGCTCGTTCGCGATGGTCCATTTGCCGTTCAGCGACCATTGATTGAGTTGCGGCTCTCCGGCGGCGTAGTCGTGGGCCTTGTCCTGCACAACGCCGCTGGGCGAGACGAAATTATCGATGCGTTTGTAGCCCAGGTAAGTCTCCGGCGACCTGACGTTATCCGTGTCGGCGGCAGCTTCGGCACCCGTCGCATTCACGCCCACGATTCCAGTGGGAACGTTCTTCTCGCTGGTATCGGCGAGAAGTCGCTGAATTATTTGCTCAGACTGCACGTACTCGCCCTCACCGAAGTGGCGGTGTCGCACCTTGCCGTTGCCGTCGATGAAGTAATGCGCCGGCCAGTACTCATTCTCAAAGGCGCGCCAGATCTTGTATTCGTTGTCGATCGCGACGGGATAGCCGATCCTCAGCATCTTGATCGCGCTTTTCACATTGTCGACGTTGCGCTCGAATGCGAATTCGGGCGCATGCACGCCGATCACGACCAGGCTGTGCTCGCGGTATTTCTCGGCCCAGGCGCGGACGTAGGGAATAGCGCGTAGGCAATTGATACAGGAATAGGTCCAGAAGGCGACCAGCACGACCTTGCCCTTCAGCGCCTCAACGCTAAGCGGCGACGAGTTGAGCCATTCCTGCGCGCCCTCCAGCGAAGGCTTCAGGTCCACGACTGGCAATTGATCCGTGGCCTCCCCGGACGGCTCGACCTGGTGTGTCGTCGAAGGACTGGACGCCGCCGTCTTGCGATTGGGATGCAGCCGGTTGAGCAGGGCTTGCTCAAGGGCGGTGGTGCTGCCCAGTGAGAGTCTTGTGAGGAAGCTAGTGTCGAGGCCGAGTGAGATCGTTGCGACGGCTGCGAGCACGGCGCCGCCGAGACCACGGCGGATCCATTCGCCGGCGCTGATCGACCTCTTCATCGCGGCGAAGACGCGGCCGCCCACAAAAATTGCGAGCGCGAGCGAGGTTGCCGCACCCGCGGCATAGGTCAGCAATAGCAGCGCCGTGCCGGGATTGGCGCCCTTCAGAGCTGCGCCCGTCAGGATCAACCCGAGCACCGGACCAGCGCAGGGCGCCCAGAGAAAACCGGTGGCAACGCCGAGCACCAGTGGCGTCAGGATCGTTTCCTGCCGCCCGTCGTCTGCCGAGTGCGACAGCCGAGCGCCGACGGCGACCATCGGCCCCATCAAGCGGTCGGCCAGTTCCGGAATCAGGAGCGTCAAGCCGAACACGGCAAGCAACACCAGGGCGGCAGCGCGGCCATATTCATTGGTCGAGACGACCCAGCCGCCGGCCACCGACGCGAAACTCGCCACGACCGCGAACGCCAGCGTCATTCCGATCAGCATCGGCAGACCGCTACGCACGAAGGGGCGGTCCGCTCGCGCCAGCACGAAGGGAATGACCGGCAGGATGCATGGGCTGACGATCGTCAGGACACCGCCGAGATAAGCAAGAACGTACAAGACCATGGCAGACCACCTCCTATGGTCATACGACGGCGCCTTCCGCCCGTTACCGGCCTCACGGTTTCGTGCGAGGCCCGTGAGGCCGAGTTGAAGGGCATTCCAGACGCGACATCGGGTTTGGGCTCGATACGAAAGCTTACAATAATGGCATCCGGTGGTGGGATCCGGAATCGATCGCAGGTCACTATAGGCACACATTCGGCAGGGAAACGGCTTCTCGAAGCCGTTACCGTAGTGCGCGACTGCGGGTGGTCGCGATGTCAACATCGGTTGCGTGATTCACAAGATCGGCGATCACTTTGAGTGGATACTGACCCACGGGCCGCGCACTTTCTATCGAGACGTTCCCCCCCGCTTTCGCGACCAACGCCTGCAAACGCTCGAATTCATTGCACCAGATCGTTTCCATGTCCCTATCACGTCCCGTATCTCGCGCCCCGGCGGGATCTCCGATGCCGACTGCTCTCACCTGCATGATATCTGCTTGTTGTCCGCCCGAGAGCTCGACCCCGTACCCTGGATTGGCAGGCTTACGGAGAACGACCCGACCGCCCGTGACCCACGCGGTCATCATCCCCTCTGAGACCTCGTAACCGAGGCTTGCGAGACCCTCCAAGACGGCGCGTCGTCGCTCCTCCGCAGCCATGGAGCGGACCTCAGTCTCGATCAAGAGATCGGCGCGTTTGACGAGGTCCTGATCATTGCCGCCGGCTCTCGCAATGGCCTGCTCGATCTCGACGCGCAGCGCGGCCGCTTCGGCCGATTTCATCTCCGAAAGTTCGGCATGCCGCTCAGCCAGATCCCGTTCTAGGCGGGCGCGCACGCGCCCGTTCTTGAGCGCAGATTTGAGATCGAGGAGCAGGCTATCAGCAACAAGAGCCTGCCGGGCGCGCGGCTCGGCCTCGAGAGCCGCGATCCGAGCGGAAAAAGGACTAGGATCAATCCCAAGACCAGCAAGCTCGCCGAGGAGTTTGTCCACCTTCAAAAGCGCCTGGTCGTCGCTTGCGCCGGTTTGCTGAGAAGTCCACTCCTCGAGCGTAATACGACGGTCGCCGGCACCAAGCCGGTCGGCGAGTTCCCGCTGACGCTCGGTGACGCCTTCGGCGCGGACCATTGGCTGAAGCAGCACCAGCCCCTTGCTGACAGCCTTGTTGAGGCTCTCGATAGACGCTGCCGGGGTCGTAAGCTCGCTTCGAAGGTCGACCGGGATCTCAATGCGGGAAGCTTCGAATTTCGCGAGCAGTGCTTGGGCAGCGGACTTGGCACGTCTCAAATCACCCTTGCGCTTCACTTCAGATTCTGCGGCCTTTTCCGCGCGTCGCTCGGCATCGGCGTTCAAATATGAGATCTCGGCTATGGCCTGCTTTTGAAGAACTGTGAACCTGCCCGCGTCGAGCATACGGCGAATTTCGTCGCGTCGAGCGATGACCCGGTCGATGTCCGACTGATCAATCGTCCCATTGCGTTTGCAGGTCGAAGTCCAAAATTCGATAGCCGCATCCAGGCGCGCCAAGCTGCGGCGGCAAATCGAGATGATTTCCGCGCGGGTGACTATCCGGAAGGCTTTCGGACCACTCATTGGTATCCTCCTCCGTTGTGAAGTGCGTTCTCGACGGCTTCCTTGAGGCGTTGACGCTCCTCGTCCCCGGCATGGGTCCAAGCGTAGGATGAGACGCGGTGAATGTACGGGACGGCCCCATTCAGAACCTTTGGACGCCAGACCTCGCGCGCTCGGGCTCTTTGAAGCAACAAATGCCGCGGAGCGTCGCACTCTACGCCCAACGCATACAGGCCCGTGCGAGGATCGGTTATCGCGAAATCAAGACTGAACGCGCCACCGTCGCGCGCCTTGGCCGGCTTCCATCCATTGGTCTCCAGGAATTTCTCGACGGATTTCGTGAAGCCATCCTCTACGTGGCTTACATGTTCGTGATCCGCGCTCTTTTCCGTCGCGAGGCGTTCGAGCAATGTCCTGCCGGATTCGGCCGATCCCTCCGAAACGGTACGAGCGTATTCTAGGTAACCTTGCAGATAGTCACGAGGTACACGTGGTCCGCTGCGCCGTGTCAGAAGGTCCGAAACCTCGGATACCGGCATGGACGTGACGATCACGATCTTTTCCCTTGCCCTGGTCACAGCCACGTTCAAACGCCGCTCGCCGCCGGCATGACCGAGTGCGCCGAAGCTCTTGCGGAAGACGCCATGCTCATTGCGTCCGAAAGTGGTCGAGAACACGATGATATCGCGCTCGTCGCCCTGAACGTTCTCTACGTTCTTGACGAAGAAGCCCATGTCCTCGCCTGCTTCGACGCGCTCGCGTTCCCGCATCAAGGCATCGCGAAATGTCTCGTCGCTCTCTGCACGCTCTTCCAGCGCATCCTCGATCGCGTCCGCCTGCTTGCGATTGAAGGTCACGACACCGACCGACGGCGGTGAAGCGCCTTCCCAGAGGTCGCGTAGATACCCCACCACATCGGAGGCTTCCTTGGGATTGGTCTGGCTCTTGTAGATGCCATCCGAGCGGAGAACCTCGATAGGCTTGATCCTCCGGATCGTTTCGTCGGGGTGGCGAACAGGCACACTGAGACCGTTCGCGTAGAACGAAGCGTTTGAAAACGAGATGAGCTCGCGGTATTTCGAACGATAGTGGACCTGTAGAGTTCGGCTTCGGAGAGCGGAACGCGCAAGTTGGAGTAGGTCGGGACAATCCTTGATCTCCCGCCGATTCCAGGTTTCCGCGAAGGCCTCGCGTTCCTCTTCGGTCGCTTCCTCTTCCGGCTCCTCGCCATCGAAGATTGCCGCTTCGTCATTCTCAACCTTGCTCGCGAAGAATGTCGTGGGCGGCATCTGCTTCTCATCGCCGCTCACGATCACGATCTTGCTCCGGAATAGCGATGGCAACGCATATTCCACCGGCATTTGCGAGGCTTCATCGAAGATGACCGTGTCGAACGTGCCAGGACGCGCCTGCAGCACGCGGCTCGCGATGTCGGGAGTCATCAGCCAAACTGGTCGCAGCGCGAAAAGGCCAAGCGGGGCAGCCTTCTCTATGAACTCTCGAAGTCGCAACGCCCTCGGACCGCGAAGTCGAGTGATCGGCTCCCACTCCCGCGTCGGGCGGACGCGGCTGACATCGATGCCGTGGACCAGAAGTTCCCTGTTGCAATCCCTGATCTGCGTGTCGGCCTCGGCAAGCGACGTCACTTTCGCTTCGATCGCTCCGCTATCGAGGAGGACCTCCGGATTGGTGGCCTCCATCGCGCTCTTCCAGGCCAGCCGTGCTTCCCGTCCGATGGTTGCACGGATGCAAGAATCAAGATCGGCAGTACCTATCAGCGAGAGTTCAGCTTCCTTCGAGCGAAGAGTGCGGAAGATAGCGCGTTCCTTATCGCCGAGACGAACGGAGCGGAGCCGAAATTCCTGGTAGGGCGCCAGCATCGGTAACGCTTGGAGTATTTCGGCGAGGGCGACCTCGTTGGACCGGCCGCCTTCGATCGTTGCGCGTCTAGATTCGATCCAACCATCGTTAATGTATCGGGTGAGATCATCCAGCGCCGCATAGCTTTGCTGCCGAACATCCTGCCTTCTGAGGGCGCGATCCGCCCGCCCGAAGAACCAATCGATACCTTCTACCTTTCCGGTCATGGCTGCCCGGTCGAGTTCACCACGGTTGGGGCAGTCGTCGATAACGGTCACGAGGTTGTGGACGACTGCAAGTATCGAATGCAGGTTTCTGGAAAACTCGGCGAGCTTGCCGGGCGCAATGTCGTGATCCGGAGCCTTGCCGAAAAGCGCGGTAAGATATCCAGCCAACTGCTTCCTTAGCGGCCTGAGCACCAATTCCAGTTCGACTCCGCGATGAAAAGAGGAAATGGCTAAATCATCGTTGGCAAGATTCACTGTTGCCAGGAGAGCGCGAAGGCGACGCTTTCGGAGCCAACGCATGGGATTGATCTTCGCCAGTCCCGCCGCCGGCCGGAGTACAGACGCTGTTAATGCTGCAGTGGATCGAAGTTCATCATCGCCCATCACAACAAGCTTGCTCACCCGCTCGGGTTCATGCGCCGACGGATCCAAGGAAGAGAGGCGTTCTTCGAGCTGCATGAGGCCCGCCAGCATGTTCGTGCCGTGCGATCCGCCGCCCTCGGGGCTTCTAAACATAGGAAGCCAGCGTCCGAGATTGGCGCAGAGACCGACGCTAATCGAGCGAAGATCGCCGGCCGTCCGGAGCCATCGCCGGAAGGTTTCGAAATCCGAGATACTCAGAGAATCTGCGGTCTCCGCTTCTGCGCTCTCGCGAAGAGCTTCCGAGTCCCAGAAGGCACGAAGGGACGTACCGAACTCCTCCGCCGTTCCGCGGTCCGGGTTAAAGACTTTGAGTGAGGCGAGGGGATTGCCCTCGAACCTGGCCGGAAGCCAATATTTCGCAAGCGGTCCGCAATTCTCCTCGACCGTTGCGATGTCCGACGGATGCAAATCCGATAGGAGCGAACGAAGCGCCGGCGCATCGATCGGCTTCGGCTCGCTTTCTTCGATAGCCAGCAGTTCACCGAGCAATGACCGATAGGTCAATCCCGTCCGATTTTCGACTTCGTGCAAGGCGGCCTGTTGACGATCGAGTTCCGCTTCGAGCACGTCGATGCGAGCCGCCAATCGTTCGCGATCGCGTTTCCAGGCGGGCGAGCCGCCCGCGGGACGACTATGCAGGGCTTCGACCTGGGAACGGATCGAACCGACGATGGCCTCGCGATCTCGAGTCGCATCCGTGATCATGACGAACCGGTCACCAAGCCGCTCTCTTTCGAGGCGCTTCCTGACGACGTCGATTGCCGGTTGCTTCTGGCAAATCACGAGCAGCGATTTGCCTCTGCCGATCGCGTCCGCCACCATGTTGACGATGGTTTGGCTTTTGCCCGTCCCTGGTGGCCCCTCAATGACGAGGCCTGGTGCCTGTCGAGCTTCGATCACCGCCGCCTCCTGGGAGGGATCGCTGTCGGCCGTGAAGTACCGATCGATCTCCCGTACCGGAGCCAGCGAGGGTGGGGCCGACTTTTGATCGGTGAGACGGAGTGCTGCCTCGAGCGCGGTCGCCGTGGGCGGCATTCCTCTCAAGAGCTGGAGATCCTTCATGACCGCCTGCCCCATAAAGGCGAGATGAAACAGCACGGCTGCCGGCACGACTTGTCGTTCGTGCGAACCGACCTTCACGTCCTTCCCGGGGAGGGGCGTCAACTTGCTTCCCATGGGCGTGGCGAGTTGGCTGAACGCGTCCATCACATCCTGAGCCGTAAGACTGCCACGGGTGAGCAGCTCATCTGCCGCTTCCTGCCATCGTCTTGCTTCGGGAATTCCCATCATACCTTCGAACGCTGGATTGACGACGACGTGTTCGGTTTCCGTCTCGGCGTTCTTTTCGCGTCCGTAACCGATCGTTACATGACCGCGGTTTCCCACTTCGGGCGACACGCTAACTGGCCAGAGCAGGACGGGCGCGATCCTCGGCTTTGTGTTCGGCCTGCCGTCTCTCATGAGGAGGAACGGAAATCCCATGTAAAGACCGTCGATCCCGGTATCTCGCTTGTAGAGCAGTGCATGCGAATGGAGAGACCGCAGTCTGCGTTCCAAACCTTCGTTCTCGGAAAACGCGGCAGGATCGATGTTCACTGCTCGACCGGCCCTTGCCAAAAGAAGACTGAGGATCTCTGATCCCGGCAGTCGCGCCGTATTCAACTCGGTCAGATCTATCCGCGCGGTCTTGCCGATGAGCATCCGCGTCAACGGTCCGCGCAGTACGCCGCCTGATATCCTTTTCGCGAAGAAATCAAGAATGGTCGAAACGTAGCCTTGCTTGGGAAGCGGCTTCCACGTGTCTTTCGGAAGCGAGAGAAGTGCGAGCGCCCGACCGATCGGCATACGTCGGTCAAGACGAAATTCGTCGGCCCATTCGTCGACCGTCGAAATCCCGCACCTGGCGAAATTGTGTATACGCTCGTCGACGGCTTGGTAGATTTCACGACGAGGCCGTGCGAGTCGCGCCGCAGCCTCTTCCTTCGAAAAGGCGCTCAAGCCTGCCGATGAAGCCTGCTTGGCGGCCTCCTCGATCACCTCCTCCACCGGGCGGAATTGGCTCGGCGATGCGCTGAGAAGGATTATCAGATCCTCTTCGGCCGACTGTCGCCGCTCCACCAGCGAAACGATGCCCGCATGGTCGGTGTCGGGAAGCAGCCTCCGCTTCTCCTCCCACAGAGCCGACAAACGGGCCATCGACGTCGAAAGGAGGTGCACGCGAAGCAGGTCCTCCTCGACTTCGATATCGAGTTGATCCAGTCGCTTCCGGACGGTCTCGGCGCGCAGTTTCAGGCGCCAAAGCAGATCGTCCGCATCGACCTTTCGAAGAAGATCTGGAGCCGGGCCCGTAATGAGGCCGAAGCCGTCGTCGGGATGGTCGAGCAGCCAGCCCGGGGTAACGATGTTCCCCCGGACGATTAAAGGCATGGGCGGGTTCAGCGTCTTCAAGGAGATCGATAGCTTCAGATCTTCGTTCAGTTCCTCGACCCGTGCGAATTGTCGCAGCGCCGCGGGCACTTTGGCATCGAAGCCCGCCTCCGTAGCCCAAGTCGCCACCGCTCCTCGCAGGAGGAGGCCTCTTGCCTCATCCCAGTTTGATGCTTCGGCAGCGGCAAGAGCGAAGGAGCCGGCCGACCTATACTGCTTGCCGCCGAGCGTGATGGACGCCCGACCCTCCGCTTCGCCGGCTTTCTGCCCTGCGGGCGCCGACACTGCTTCGCCCGCCAGCCAGGCCTGAACTTCCTTCCATTGCCACCGCTGACGGCGATCGCTTGCGAGAAGGCCTCGAAGAAGCAGGTCTATGGAAGGATCCAGATTCTCCGGCAGCGGCACGCCGTTGGTCAGCACATGGATCAGGAAAGCTTGCTCGTTGATGCCATCGAAGCAGGCTCCTGCGGTGATCCGCTCCAGCAGGATCATCCCCAGGCTCCACCAGTCCGAGGCCGCCGCTACGCCGCCCGCAATCGCTTCAGGCGCCATGTAGCGGGTCGTTTCGAGCGGAGAGGCGATGTCGAGATCGAATTCCGAAAGTCGTGCGGAGCCGAAGCTGCCGATAGCGAGGTCGAGTGGATCCCGGGAGCGGACGAAGATGGTGGAAGGACGGAGGTCTCTGTGACGTAGTCCTGCTTCGGTCAGTGCATGAACGGCTTGCGCAAGCTGGCTAACGAACTCCTCGAACGCTGTCCGATCAATGGCGTCCAGCGACAGATCCGAGATGGTGCCGCCCGGAAATTCTTCGACCACCTCATAGGCGCGGTCGCACCATCGTCCGGTGGCGATTATTTCGGTGACGTGATCGCGCGGAAGTCTCCGCAACAGATCGTAGATTGCTCCGTCCGGTTCCGATGCAGACGCGTACAGCGTCAGTACGCCGCGACGACCAGTGGATTCCTGCACGGCAGTGAAGCGTTCGCGAACGGTACTGGACGACTGGATTCTATCTTGGAGACGCCACCCGTCGATGATGGTTTCGGTCGGCGAGAGCTCGGTTTCCGGCTCGGGTCCGGGCTCGGGTTGCGGAACCGGCGAGGCCGGTTTTTCGAGAATTTTTCCGCAAGTGCTGCATATGAGATCCCCTGGGGAATTGGGATGCCCGTCTGGACAAATGGGCTGAGACGGCGCCGGTTCCAGCTGAACAGGCGTAGGCCCCCGTCGCCCAGCCGGCGCGGGGTCGACCGATGACAGGTCCCATCCGCAATTGTGACCATCGACCGCACCTTCGCAAAAGAACTCGGTGACGGGACGCTCGGTATCGCAATTCGGGCAATGTCTAATCATGCTGGGCGAGCCAGCTTGGAGGAAATTCGCTTGTCCTCGGAGGTGTCGAGTGTCGATCCATTGCTTTCGATTAATTCCTGCAGTCTGCGAAAATCATTGCGTGCGGGTATGCCGGCAAACCAGACGTCGCCATTTTCGTCGAACATGACGTCGACGGACCGATCCCGCTCGTCGACCAGGCGCTCGAAGCTGGCGAACCGGTCGCGGCCTTTTTCCGTGATGAAGTGAAGTTCCTGATTGTCGCTTCCTCGCAGAGCAAGTGTCTGCTTTTCCTCGAAGTCAAAAGGCCCTGTAACGAGGGCATCGATCGTACCAGAGGACGCGCCAACCATGTCTCGGATGGATGCCCACGGATATCCGGTGAAGACGAGTATGTCCGCCTCAGTCTTCGACCTAATTCGTGCCGTTAGTTCCAACAAAGCGTCAGGCTGATCGAAAGGCTCGCCTCCAGAGATGGTGATGCCGTCGGCCTTCGAGATCCACGGAATGATGGAATTGAGGACTTCTTCAACCGTCGTGTTACCCCGTCCTTTGGCCCAAGTATCCATGGAAATACAGCCCGGACACCGGATGGAGCAGCCCTGAAACCAAATGCCGAGCCTTCGTCCGGGTCCTAAAGTCGTCACGGGAAAATGGATACGCGATACGGAGATGCGAATCGCCATCTCTAAGGCTCGCTTTCGAGCCGAAGCGTCGACGATGCCCCGGTTTGAACTTCCAGAACCCGATATCGGCTTCCTGCTTCTGCGTCGCTGTCGAATAGACCGCGCGAAAGCGGGTTGATGAGGTGGGCTTCGACCTGATTGCGGATACCGCGACCGCCGTTCGAAAGATCAGCCAGACACAAACCACGCAGCGTCGCGCGGGCCTGCTCCGACAGTGTCACGTCGTAGCCTAGCGATTTGACGTCGTTCAGCAGGTTGTCCACCATCTGATCGAAGATTTCGTCGGCGACATCTCCGCGAATGAAATCGAAGACGATCACGTTCTCGCCGATGCGATTCAGGATTTCCGGACGGTTGAGCACTTGATTGAAGTGCTTCTCGATCTCGGTACGGACCTTCCGTTTGACCGCATCGAACGTCTCCTCGGGCGTCACGTTCGCGATCCGCTCGCCCGTGGGGCCGGGAGTGTAGATACCGAGATTGGACGTGAAGACGATGAACGCTTCGGAGAAGTAGACGCGGTCCCCTCGTCCGGAGGTGAGAACGCCGTCGTCCAGTATCTGAAGGAATTTATCGAGGATTCGCGGGTGTGCCTTCTCGATCTCGTCGAAAAGGACGACGCTGAATGGCTTTTCCCGGATCGCGTTCGTGAGCTCGCCGCCGACATCGTATCCAACGTAACCGGGCGGGGCGCCGATCAAGCGCTGATCGGAATGCTCGGCACTGAACTCGGACATGTCGAAGCGGATGTATGCGCTGTCGTCGCCGAAGAGCAGGCTCGTGATGGTCTTTGCGAGTTCCGTCTTGCCGACCCCGGTGGGGCCGGCGAGGAAAGCGACGCCCCTCGGTCGGCCTCCCCTCGGCGATTGCCCGATGCCGGTGACGGCGCGTTTCACGATGTCGAGCACGTGAGTGACGGCGTGCGCCTGTCCCTTGACGCGGCGCCTTACGAACTCGTCAGCCGAGCTGATCTTATCGTGGCTTATTTTTCGCCACGGGTCTTCGGTGACGCCGACCTTGAACCGTCGAACCGCATCGGAGATGCGATCGAACGGGACGTTTTCGCTTCGGGAGAGCTGTGCGATCGCGCTGAGGTCGAGAAGCAGGAGTCCTTCCGTTTCATCGACGAATCCATTTGTCGACTTCTCCAAGTCGGCCGGCGCGGCATTTTGAGCGCCGGGCAGTCCCCGCATCAACGAACCGATCATAGTCCGTCTGGCCAAGTGGTCGGGCCGACCGATCGGAATGTGCCGAACGCGGGGATTACCGATCAGGAACCAGTCGGGAAGGTCTCCTTCCTTGTCCACGATCCAAATGACGATGTTGAAATAGGGCTGACGACGTTCGCCGGCCGGCCGGGCCCGTGCAGAATGGGAAAGTATTAACGCGCGGGAAAACAACTGGTGTTCGGCCGGAGAAAGTGCCTCGCTGCGTGTAATCAAGCGTGACGCAAAGTCGATGATGAGGGCCGAGGGCGGGCCGTCGGAGGGGACATGCCGTTCGAGAGCCGAGGTCAATAGATCGATGCCGCCGGCAGCGGTCCCGTTCGCAGGCGAAAGCCCAAGATGCGTCAGAAAGCTATCGTCGGACGGTTCGAGGGCTCGAAAGCCGTGCAAAAGATCGAAGCTCGCGATCCGGCCATAGCCGGCATCCTTCAGCGCGTCCGGCAGCGCTCGGGTCAGGGAAACGGATGTGATCTGGCCGGGTGCGGCCTCATGGATCTGGAGATCCCTGGTATTGCCCGAAAGGACGAATTGGCTTCGCAAGGGCAGAAACCGGAGCAAATCGCGCAACCATCTCGCCTTCTCGACCGTATCAGCCCCCACCAGCTCGACCCCCGTCCACACTCTTTGCGCGACTATAGTAGATTACTCGCCTCTTTCGAGTCGGATCGCCTAGGAAAATGGCATAATCCCCACACGCTAGACGACCGAGCCGGGTCGCCGGCGAACGGCATCGTGGTGGGGAAATGCAGAACGTCAGTGGGAATTTGTACCTGAGCTCGACCGATCTGGTCGGGCACCTGAACTGTACGTACCTCACGGAACTCAACCTCAAAGTGGCCAAGAGTGAGCTTCAGAAGCCCAAGGTCTGGGATCCGGTGCTTGAGACGCTTGCCGAGCGCGGCGCCGCGCACGAACAGGCCTTCATCGATCACTTGAAGACGCTCGGCATGCCCGCGACGGTGATCGATGGAGTAGGGCTCGATCCCAAGTCCATTTCGGCGACCTTGGAGGCCATGACTCGCGGCGATGCGGTCATCGTTCAAGGAGCATTACAATCGGGGGCGTGGAACGGCCGGGCCGACGTGCTCGGCCGTGTGGAAACGCCGAGTCGGTTCGGAGCCTGGTCGTATGAAGTTACCGATACAAAGCTCGCGCGCGAAACGAAGGGGAATACGGTTCTGCAGATATCGCTGTATTCGGACATGCTTTCCGCGATGCAGGGTGTAGAGCCGACTGCCGGCCCACGTCGTAACCCCGGGTACGAATTTTGAGCCGGAAACCTACCGTATCGCCGACTACTCAGCCTATTACCGGCATGTGAGATCAAGCCTCGAACAAGCGGTCGCCAACGGCGCCGGCTCCGCCTATCCCGAACCGATCGAACATTGCGACATTTGCCGGTGGCGCCGTGATTGCGACGACCGAAGGCGGCGGGACGACCACTTGTCGCTGGTCGCCGGTATCAGCAAGTCGCAGATCGGAGAATTGACTAGACGCGGAGTCGGCAGCACGGCCGCGCTCGCTGCAATGCCCATTCCTCTGGAATGGAGGCCGGAACGCGGAGCTGCCAAAAGCTACGAAAAGGTCCGCGAGCAGGCGAGAATTCAGGTCGAAGGCAGGACGAGCGGCTCGATGAAGTACGAGGCGCTACCGCCGATCGCCGGCTTCGGTTTGTCGCGGCTTCCCGCGCCATCTCAAGGCGACATCTTCTTCGACTTCGAGGGTGATCCTTTCGTTGGAGAAGGTGGTCTGGAATTCCTGTTCGGCTACTCCTTCCTCGATCACGAAGGGAAGCCGACGTATGTCGGCGACTGGGCTTCGGACCGGCGGGAAGAGCGAGCCGCATTCGAGCACTTCGTCGACTTCGTGACCGAGCGCCTTAAATCCTATCCCGATCTGCACATCTACCATTTCGCGCCGTACGAGCCGGCCACCATGAAGCGCCTAATGGGCCGTTACGCCTCGCGCGAGAATGAGGTCGACAACCTTCTAAGGGCCGAGATTTTCGTTGATCTCTTTGCCATCGTCCGTCACGGGATTCGCGCCAGCGTGGAGAGCTATTCGATCAAGAAGCTGGAGCCCTTGTACTCGTTTACCCGCAGCGTTCCGCTGGAGGACGTCGGGGCGGTCATGGCCAGGATTCAGGCGCGCCTCGAAATGGCAGATGCCGCTGGCGTTCCCGATGCGGACAAGGACACGATCCGCGGTTACAACAAGGACGACTGCGACTCGACGGCCGCGCTGCGGGAGTGGCTTGAAGCGCTGCGCGCCAGTCTCATTGCCGGCGGCGAAGTGATCGAACGGCCCGTTCCAAAACCCGCGGAGGTCAGCGAAAAACTCGGCGATTGGCAGAAGAGGGTGGCAGTGCTCGTCGGTCGGCTTACGGAAGGCATTCCGGATGATGTCGCCGAACGGACGCTCAAGCAGCAGGCCCGCTGGCTGCTGGCATTCATGCTGGACTTTCATGGCCGAGAGAAGAAGGCCGTTTGGTGGGAATATTTCCGGCTACGCGATCTTTCCGCCGAGGACCTCCTCCACGAACGCGCCGGTCTCTCCGGGCTTACGTTCAAGGAAGCAGCCGGTGGCACCGCAAAGGTGCCAGTTCATAGGTACAGCTTCGTCCTTCAAGACACCGATCTTCGGCCCGACAGCGAGCTCAGGAGCGTCGGAGGGCAGAAGTTCGGTAGCGTCGTCGCCATTTCGCATGAAGATCGCACCATCGACATCAAGAAGCGAGGCGACACAGCGGAATTCCATCCGGAAGCCGTCTTCGCCCACAAATCGATGGATCGCGACGAGCGTCCCGAGGCTCTCTTCCGGTTGGGACAGTACGTGGCAGAAAACGGAATTGAAGGAGCCGGCGAGCACCACGCCGCGCGCGATCTTCTCCTATCAACCGCACCGCGGCTGAAGGGAGAGAGCCTGCAGGTCAAAGGCGAGGATCGTTTGAAAACCGCTACCCGGGTTGCGCTTGCGTTGGATCAGAGCGTCTATCCAGTTCAAGGGCCGCCGGGCGCCGGGAAGACCTTTACCGGGGCTCGCATGATCTGCGCTCTTGTGCGCGCCGGAAAGCGAGTTGGGATAACCGCCAATAGCCACAAGGTCATCCGCAATCTCCTCGACGAGGTCGTCGAAGCTGCAGGCGAAGAAGGTCTTCCGATCCGCTGCGTTCAGAAGGTCGATGAAAAGCATCAAGAAAACGATCTCGGGAGCTTGAAGTTCGCCAAGAAGAACGAGCAAGCCCTCGACGCGCTTCGGACCAACAGTTCCGTCGGCGGAGGAACATCGTATTTCTGGGCTCGGCCGGACGCGCGCCTTAGTGTCGACGTGCTGTTCATCGATGAAGCCGCGCAGATGGCACTCGCGAACGTGCTGGCGGTCGCACAAGCTGCGCAGAGCGTCGTTCTCCTGGGAGACCCGCGGCAATTGGAGCAGCCAATTCAAGGAAGCCATCCTGATGGCGTCGGAGTGTCAGCCCTGGATCATGTCCTCGGCCCCCATGCCACGATTCCGGCCGATCGGGGTCTGTTCCTCGCCGAAACGTGACGGCTCCATCCGCTCATCTGTGCCTTCAATTCGGAGCTGTTTTACGAAGGTCGCCTGAAGTCTCGGCCAGGACTTGAGCGGCAAGAAATCAGGATCAATTCCGGACTTAACGGTTCTGGCCTTCGGTACCTTCCGGTCCCGCACGACGGAAATCAGAGTTCGTCCCCGGAAGAAGCCGATGCGATCCGCGACCTCATTGCGGACATCCTGGGATCCGACACGACCTGGGTCGACCGAAAGGGCAATGAGTCTGCGATTTCGCTCGAAGATGTCCTCATCATAGCTCCATACAATGCGCAGGTGTTCGAGCTGCAGGAGCGACTTCCCGGCGCTCGCATCGGCACCGTGGACAAGTTTCAGGGCCAAGAGGCGCCCATCGTCATCTATTCCATGGCGACCTCCAGTCATGCGGATGCGCCGCGCGGAATGGAATTCCTGTACAGCGCCAACCGATTGAACGTGGCAGTTTCGCGAGCGAAGTGCCTCTGCATCGTGGTCGCCTCGCCACGTGTGTTAGAGGCCGAGTGTCGGACGCCTCGCCAGATGCAGCTCGCAAATGCCTTCTGTCGCTATGCCGAGTTGGCCTCCGTGCTTTGACGGGTCTCAAATGCAAAAAAGCTCCCTTCTCTCCAAAAAGCTCGCTTTTTTTGCCAAAAAGGTGGTACACACGGGTGGTACACGGCCTCCGCCGGCCGTTGAAAAAAGCCTTAGTTTATAGTGGTTTTTTGAGAGGGTGGTTCGCTGGGTGAGAGTCCCACTCTCTCCGCCATTGCTCCGCAAATGCAGTTTTCGCAAGAGTGTCGCGCCGAAGCCCGCAGGGCGAAGGCGGCGTGGTTGCCATACGGCTTGCCAAGCCGGCGTCGAATTTTCTTCTGCACCCTCCGCCATCAGCCTCATCCCGCCACCCTCCACCGGCCATCTCCCGCCCGCTTCAGCGCGGGATCGCTCACCCGCACATGCTCGCCGAGAAAATCGATGAACGCGCGCACCCGCGCGGGCAGCGGCGCGGTGTGGCCGACATAGACGGCGTGGACGTCTTCGCGGTCGCCGGGATTGTAGTTTTGCAGCACCGGGACGAGACGGCCGGATTCAATGTCGGGGCCGATGTGGAAGAGGGCGAGGCGGGCGAGACCGACGCCGCCGAGGCAGAGCCGGCGGGCGGCTTCGCCGTCGCTGACGCGCGCGACGGGCGGCGGCATGGCTTCCTCGGTGTGGTCGCCGCGCTTGAACGGCCAGCCGCGGATACTGCGCGGAAAGGTCCAGCCGATGCCGCGGTGCTCGGCGAGATCGGCCGGTATCTTCGGCGTGCCGCAGCGGGCGAGATAGTCCGGCGCGCCGACCACGACCATGCGGCTGGTGCCAAGTTTTCGCGCGATCAGACGCGATGCCCGCAACGGGCCGACGCGAATGGCGACGTCGGCGCGCTCCTGCATCAGGTCGATCAGCGTGTCGGTCAACACGAGATCGAGCGTGACATCGGGATGCTGCTTCAGAAAGCGCGGGATCAACGGCATCACATGCAGCATGCCGAACGGAATGTTGCAGTTGACCGTGAGGCGGCCGCGCGGCGCCGCCCCTGATGCCGCCTCGCGCTCGGCCTCCTCCATCTCGGCGAGGATGCGCACCGCGCGCTCGTAGAAGGCGCGGCCTTCCTCCGTCAGCGTCAGCTTCCGCGTGGTCCGGTTGACCAGCCGCGCGCCGAGGCGCGCCTCCAGCCGCGAGATCAGCTTGCTCACGCCCGACGGGGTCAGGCGCAGCTTTCTCGCGGCCTGGGTGAAGCCGCCGAGATCGACGACGCGGACGAACACCTCCATCTCGGCGGCGCGGTTGGTGTCGAAACGGGCCATATTGAATTCACGTCACAAATGATTGGATTGCGGACATTCTAATGGTTCTGCGGCAGGACCGCTATCTGCGTGGCTCGTCTCATCCATTGGAGCCACGCATGCCTCCCGCCGTTCTCGCTCTCACCGCCGGTGCCTTCGGCATCGGCACCACTGAATTCATCATCATGGGCCTGTTGCTCCAGGTCGCGGCCGACATGCATGTCTCGGTGCCGGTCGCAGGGCTGCTCATCTCCGGCTATGCCCTCGGCGTCTTCGTCGGCGCGCCGGTGCTGACGCTGGCGATGCGGCGCATGCCGCGGAAAACAGTGCTGCTGGCGCTGATGGCGATCTTCACGCTCGGCAATGCGGCCTGCGCGCTGGCGCCGAACTACGAATTGCTGATGGCGGCGCGGGTGCTGACCTCGCTCGCCCACGGCACGTTCTTCGGCGTCGGCTCGGTCGTCGCCACCAGCCTCGTCGCCGAGGACAAGCGCGCCTCCGCCATCGCCACCATGTTCATCGGCCTGACGGTCGCGACGCTTCTGGGCGTGCCCTTCGGCGCCTGGTTCGGCCTGATGCTCGGCTGGCGCGCGGCGTTCTGGGCGGTGACGGTCATCGGCGTGGTTGCGTTCGCGGTGGTCGCTGTGCTCGTCCCCGGTCATGTCGGCCATGGCGACAAGCCGGTCTCGCTCGCCGACGAGGCCGCGGTGCTCGGCCGTCCGCAGGTCCTGCTCGGCCTTGCCATGACCGTGTTCGGCTTCGCCGGCCTGTTCGTCGTGTTCACTTACATCCAGCCGATCCTGACGCGTTTCACCGGCTTTTCGGAGGCCGCGGTGTCGCCGATCCTGCTGGTGTTCGGCGTTGGGCTCGCGATCGGCAATGTCGCCGGCGGCAAGCTCGCCGACCGCGGTCTTGCGCGCGCCCTGATCGGCACGCTCGCCGCGCTCGCCATCGTGCTGCTCGGCCTTGCCGCGGTGCTGTCGGTCAAGATCCCCGCGGTCATGCTGATCCTGCTGCTGGGCGTCGCCGCTTTCGCAACCGTCGCACCCCTCCAGCTTCGCGTGCTGGAAGCTGCCGGTCCCCATGGCCGCACGCTCGCCTCCAGCCTCAACATTGCCGCCTTCAATCTCGGCAATGCGCTGGGCGCCTGGGCCGGCGGCGTCACCATCGACCGCGGGTTCGGCCTTTCCACGCTGCCGCTGGTTGCGGCCGGCATCACCGCGATCGGCCTCGTGCTGGCGCTGTGGAGCCTTCAGCTCGACCGCAGGCAGGCCGTCGTTGCGGCGTGCCCGGCGGAATAGGAGAGCGGTCATGGACTATCGCAATCTCGGCGCTTCCGGGCTGAAGGTCCCGGTCCTCAGCTTCGGCACCGGCACGTTCGGCGGCCAAGGCCCGCTGTTCTCCGCCTGGGGACGCAGCGGCATCGAAGAGGCCCGCAGGCTGGTCGATATCTGCCTCGAGGCGGGCGTCAATCTGTTCGACAGCGCGGACGTCTATTCGAACGGCGCCTCCGAGGAGATCCTCGGCGCTGCGATCAAGGGCCGCCGCGACAAGGTGCTGATCTCGACCAAGATGAGCCTGCCGATGGGCGACGGCCCGTTCGATGCCGGCTCGTCACGACAGCGGCTGCTAGCCTCGGTCGATGCAGCGCTGCGACGGCTTGGTACCGACACGATCGACCTGTTTCAGCTCCACGCCTTCGATGCGTCCACGCCGATCGAGGAGGTGCTGTCCACGCTCGATGCGCTGGTGCGCGCCGGCAAGCTGCGCTATGTCGGCGTCTCGAATTTCGCGGGCTGGCAGTTGATGAAGTCGCTCGCCATTGCGGACCGGCATGGCTGGCCACGCTACGTCGCGCACCAGGTCTATTACTCGCTGCTCGGCCGCGACTACGAGTGGGAGCTGATGCCGCTCGCGCGCGATCAGGGCGTCGGCGCACTGATCTGGAGCCCGTTGGGCTGGGGCCGGCTCACCGGAAAGATCCGGCGCGGCCAGCCGCTGCCGCAAGGCAGCCGCCTGCACGCCACCGCGCAGTTCGGCCCGCCCGTGGACGATGCGCGCCTGTACGCGATCGTTGATGTGCTCGACGCGACTGCTGCCGGGACCGGCCGCACCGTGCCGCAGGTCGCAATCGCCTGGTTGCTGTCACGCCCCACGGTCTCCTCCGTGATCATCGGCGCCCGCGACGAGGCGCAGTTGCGCGACAATCTCGGCGCCGTCGGCTGGACGCTGAGTCCGGATCAGATCAGGCGGCTTGACGAGGTCAGCGCGGTGATGCCGCCTTATCCCTATTACCCCTATCGCATCCAGGAGGGCTTTGCGCGGCTCAATCCGCCGCCGGTATAGGAGAGTGGTTATATAGGCGGCGCTCCTGATAGAGCGTTGCGGCAATGCGCCATGCAGAAACGCACCTGTACATGGTCGCGTGACGTCCATAACCTCCGCGGCGCAATTTTTGGGAGATGCGACGTGGCGAAGAAGGCGGCAGCCAAGACGAGAACTGCACCGAAGACATCGGCGAAATCATCGAACAAGACCGGTGCTGCCCGAAAGGGCGCCGTCGCGAAAACCGCGAAGAGAACGGTCAAGAAAGCGGCTCCGCGCAAATCGACCGCGGCACGCCGTCCCAAGGGACCGGCCTGGCAATGGTCGGCGGTGGAGACCGCAGCCGCGATCCGCTCCGGCGCGATCTCCGCCGTCGAGACGGTCGAGGCCCATCTCGAACGGATGCGCGCCGTCAATCCGCAGCTGAACGCGGTGGTCGTCGACCTCGGTGAGGAAGCATTGAAGGCGGCCCATGCCGCCGACAAGCAGCGCGCCAAGGGCGGTGCGCTCGGCCTTCTGCACGGCGTGCCGATCACGATCAAGGAAAACGTCGACTACGAAGGCCGGCCGAATTTCAACGGCGTACCCGCCAACAAGGGCCTGATCGCGCCGTCGGATGCGCCGGTGGTGCGCAACCTGAAGAAGGCCGGCGCGATCGTCATCGGGCTCACCAACACGCCGGAATTCTCCTTCCGCGGCTTCACCGACAATCCCCTGCACGGGCTGACGCTCAACCCCTGGGATCCCGATATCACCTGCGGCGGCTCGTCGGGCGGTGCGGGTTCGGCGGTCGCCGCCGGCATCGGCACCATCGCCCATGGCAACGACATCGGCGGCTCGCTGCGCTGGCCCGCGCATTGCAACGGCGTCGCCACCATCAAGCCGACGCAGGGACGCATTCCCGCGTTCAACGAGAGTGCAACGGCCGAGCGGCCGATGCTGGCGCATCTGATGTCGGCGCAGGGGCCGCTCGCCCGCCACGTCGCCGACGTCCGCCTCGCGCTGGAGGCGATGAGCCAGCGCGATCCGCGCGATCCCTGGTGGGTGCCGGCACCGCTGGTTGGCGAGAAGCCGAAGGGGCCGATCAAGGTGGCTCTGGCCAAGATCCCGGAGGACATGGACGTCGATCCGTCCGTCGCGGCGGCGCTGCGCCAGGCCGCGGACCATCTCGAACGTTCCGGCTACCGCGTCAGCGAGGTCGAGGTCCCCGACATCAACGGCGTCTGGCAGACCTGGTGCGACATCATCACCAACGAGACCGTGGTGATGCAGGAAGCCGGCATGCTGAAGGTCACCTCGGAAGACTTCCACAAGGCGTGGAACGGCATGAAAACCAAGGCCAATGTGCTCGATCTCAAGGCCTGGATGCAGGCGACCGCCGCGCGCAACGGCCACATCCGTGCCTGGCAATTGTTCTTCGAGGAGTACCCGGTGGTGCTGGCGCCGACCACGGTGAAGCCGACGCCGGGCCCGCGCGACGACACCGTCAGCGCCGAGCGCGTGAAGGAGATCTTCTGGGGCGAGATCCGCTTCATCTCCGCGATCAACGTGCTGGGCCTGCCCGGCGCGGTGGTGCCGGTGGCGGTGCACGACGGCCAGCCGATCGGCGTGCAGCTCATTACCGGGCGCTATCGCGAGGATCTCGCGCTCGACGCGGCGGCCGCGATCGAGAAGCGCGCCGGCGTGCTCGCTCATCGGCTGTGGGAGAGGATGGGCTGAGACTGCGACCCATCGCAGCGTTGACGGTGCCCCCTCTCCCCTTGTGGGAGAGGGTGGCTTCGCGGAGCGAAGCCGGGTGAGGGGTTCTCTCCCCAAGCATGGTTTCGCGCGTGGAGAGAACCCCTCATCCGGCGCTTCGCGCCACCTTCTCCCACAAGGGGAGAAGGGAAGAAGCGGCGGGACAGCGTGCAAACTCATTAACGCAATTTAACCCGAATTCCAGGCAATTCGCCGACAAGCGTTAGGGTTACTTCCTCGATCTCTAAGCGAATTATTGTCCGCTTTACCACCCGCCTCTAACACGAGGACGGCGGACAACGCACATGCCTCATTCCAGGCCAATAAGTGCGGACCGCTCCACGCGGAGGTGGCACGATGCGCAACGAGACGATCGCTATTCACGCCGGTTACGAGCCCGAAGCGACCACGCACGCGGTTGCCGTGCCGATCTACCAGACCGCGGCCTATGCCTTCGACAGCGCCGATCACGGCGCGGCGCTCTTCAATCTGGAGGCCGAGGGCTTTCGCTACAGCCGCATCGCCAACCCGACCAGTGCGGTCTTGGAGAAGCGCATCGCCCAGCTCGAAGGCGGCGTCGGCGCGCTCGCGGTCGCGACCGGCCAGGCGGCGCTGCACTTTGCTTTCGTCAACGTCGCCGATCACGGCGGCAACATCGTCTCCGTGCCGCAGCTTTACGGCACCACGCACACGCTGCTCTCGCACATCCTGCCGCGGCAGGGCATCACCGGCCGCTTCGCCGAGAGCGACAAGCCGGATGCGATCGAGAAGCTGATCGACGAGAACACCCGCGCGGTGTTCGCCGAGACCATCGGCAATCCCGCCGGCAATGTCTGCGACATCGAGGCGCTGGCGAAAATCGCGCATGCGCATGGCGTGCCGCTGATCGTCGACAACACGGTGGCGACCCCGATCCTGCTCAAGCCGTTCGACTACGGCGCCGACATCGCCGTGCATTCGCTGACCAAGTTCCTGGGCGGCCACGGCACCACGCTCGGCGGCGCCATCGTCGATTCCGGAAATTTCCCCTGGGCCGAGCACGCCGAGCGCTTCCCGGCCTACAACAAGCCGGATGCCTCCTATCACGGCCTCGTCTACGCCGAGCGCTTCGGCAAGACCGCCTATATCGAGCGGGCGCGCAGCGTCTATCAGCGCACCATGGGCTCGGTGCTGTCGCCCTTCAACGCCTTCCTGCTGCTGCAGGGCATCGAGACCGTGGCGTTGCGCATGGAGCGCCATGTCGAGAACGCCCGCAAGGTTGCCGAATTTTTGCGCGGCGATCCGCGTGTGGCTTGGGTCAACTACGCCGGTTTCCCCGACAGCCCCTATTATCCGCTGGTGCAGAAATATCTCGACGGCAACGCCTCCTCGCTGTTCACCTTCGGCATCAAGGGCGGAATGGAAGCGGGCAAGACCTTCTATGATGCGCTGAAGCTGATCACGCGCCTCGTCAATATCGGCGATGCCAAATCGCTGGCCTGCCATCCGGCCTCGACCACCCATCGTCAGATGTCGGTGGAGCAGCAGCGCGTTGCCGGCGTGCTCCCGGAAACCATCCGGCTCTCGATCGGCATCGAGCACGTCTCCGACATCATCGAGGACATTGACCAGGCGCTGGACAAGGCCTGCCGGTCGGCGCGCCTCGAAGCCGCGGAGTAGGCGGCCGCGCCAATGACCATCTTGATCGGCAGGGATCAAGTCATATCGAGCCCGGCATTGGTGCCGACCGAGCGCGATCTCGCGCGCGATTCCCGCGTCGAGCTCACGATCGGGCTCGTCAACAACATGCCGGATCCCGCGCTGAAGGCGACCGAGCGGCAGTTCATGAAGCTGCTCCAGGCCGCGGCAGGTCCGCATCGTATCCGCTTCCACTGCTTCTCGCTTCCCAGCGTGAAACGCTCGCCGGAAGCAAAGTGGCATGTCGAGAGCGAATATTCCGATCTTTCCGATCTCAAGCGCCTGAAATTCGACGGGCTGATCGTGACAGGCGCAGAGCCCGTTGCCCCCGAACTCGACCAGGAGCCCTACTGGCGCGACCTCACCGAGCTCATCGACTGGGCCAAGGCCAACACCCGCTCGACGATCTGGTCGTGCCTGGCCGCGCATGCGGCGGTGCTGCATCTCGACGGCATCTCACGGAGACGGCTGCCGGTCAAATGCCACGGCATTTTCGATTGCGACGCCGCGACGAGCGATCCGCTGACGCGCGGCGCGCCGACGCCGCTGAAGGTTTCGCATTCGCGTCTCAACGAGATCGCGGAGAGCGACCTGGCGCAGGCTGGTTATCAGGTGCTGACGCGTTCGGTCGCTGCCGGCGTCGACGTTTTCGTTCGCCAATATGCCAGCCGTTTCGTGTTCTTCCAGGGGCACCCGGAATACGACGCGCTGTCGCTCCAGCGCGAATATCTGCGCGACATCGGCCGCTATCTTGCGCGGGAGCGCGAGACTTATCCGCGCCTGCCCGTGAGCTATTTTGACGCAGCGACGGAAGAGAA